>DATGNP010000238.1:0-3674 GCA_035306665.1 Trueperaceae bacterium | reverse complement strand
GCCAGCAGCGTCTTGCCGGTGCCGGGCGGGCCCACGAGCAGCACGCCCTTGGGGATCTCGGCGCCGATGCGCAGGTACTTCTGCGGGTTCTTCAGGAAGTCGACGACCTCGACGAGCTCCTGCTTCGCCTCCTTGTGGCCGGCGACGTCGTTGAAGGTGGTCGAGACCTTGTTCTCGCGCCCGAACGTCTTGGCGCGCGACTGGCCGAACTGCATGACCTGGTTGGGCCCGCCCTGCGCGCGCATGAAGATGAACCAGAAGAAGCCGATGAGGATGGCTATGGGCAGGATCGAGCCCACGATGATGCCGATCCACTGCGGCGGGTTCCGGATCACGACCTCGGGCACGCCTGCCCGGAGGTCCTGGAGCAGCGTGTCGGTGAGGATGACGGTGGTCCGGAACGTGCGGATCGCCTGCGGCTGGCCGTCGACGGTGACCTGCGTCTCCGCGGTGAGCTCGCCGGTGATGTTGCCGGTGTTGCGGTCGATGGTCACGGCCGCGACGCGGCCGGCCTCGACGAGCTCGGTGAACGTGGAGTACGTGATCTCGCGGCTGCTGCCGCCGGCGTTGAACTGGTTGAACACGAAGATGCCCAGGATCAGGAGCATCACGAGCAACCAGGGGTTGAATGAACGTTTCAAGCGCTGGCCTCCGGCTTCCCGGCCGGGGAGCTAGCCGGGGGCGGGCGCGGGCGAGGCGCACCTCCCCGCGCGTCTTGTGTCTAGGAGGGTACCACCCAGATATGAAAGGGCACTGTAAGCGACGCGCCTCAGACGTTCATCCTGTGGTAATGGCCGCGCCGGCCGCCGGCGCCGCACGGGCCGGGCGCGGCGCGGGCCCGTCGCTCCTGCCCTCTCGGCGGCGTCAGTCGAAGACGAACCCCTTGGGGACGGTCACCAGGCCGCTCGGCAGGACGGTGAGGCCCCTGGCCCTGTCCTCGGCGGGGTCGACGCCGAGCCGCATGCCCGGCGGGATCGTCACGTTCTTGTCCACGATCGCGTTGCGCACGACCGCGTGCCTGCCCACCTCGACGTTGTCGAAGAGGACGCTGCGCTCGACCGTGGCGTAGGAGTTCACGCGGACGCGGCGGAACAGCACCGACTCCCTCACCGTGCTCCCCGAGACGATCACGCCGCCCGCCACGAGCGAGTTGAACGCCTGGCCGCGCCTGCCCTCCTCCTCGTGCACGAACTTCGCGGGCGGGGAGTACTCGGCCGAGGTCCTAAGCGGCCACTCCTCGTTGTAGAGGTCGAACTCGGGCTCGACGGCGACGAGGTCCATGTTCGCCTCCCAGTAGCTCTCGAGCGTCCCGACGTCGCGCCAGTACGTGTTGGGGCCCTCCTGGCCGGGGATCGGGTTGCGCGCGAAGTCGTAGGCGAACAGGCGCTTGCCCTCCTGCAGCGCCCGCGGCAGCACGTCCTTGCCGAAGTCGTGGTCCGAGGCCTTCACGCCGGCGTCCTCGGTGAGCAGCTCGATCAGGGTGGGGACGCTGAAGACGTAGTTCCCCATGCTGGCCAGGCAGTGGCTGGGACGGCCGGGGATCGGCTTCGGGTCGCGCGGCTTCTCCTGGAACTCGGTGATGCGCCAGTCGGGGTCGACCTGCAGCACGCCGAACCGGCTGCCGTCGGCGACCGGGGTGGGGTAGGCGGCGATCGTGACGTCGGCGTCGTTCTCGAGGTGGTACTCGACCATGTGGGCGATGTCCATCTTGTAGATGTGGTCGCCCGAGAAGATCGCGACGAGGTCGGCGTCGGAGTTGTCGACGAGGTGCAGGTTCTGGTAGATCGCGTCGGCGGTGCCGCGGTACCACTCGGCGCCCAGCTCCTCGTAGAGGTACATCTGCGCCGGCGCCAGCGTGATGAAGTGGTCGGAGAGGAAGGCGCCGAAGCGCCAGTTGCGCTGGATGTGCTCGGTCAGCGACTGCGCCTTGAACTGCGTGAGCACGTACATCCCGTAGATGCGGGAGTTGATCATGTTGTTCAGCGCGAAGTCGATGATCCGGTACTTGCTGCCGAAGGGCACGGCCGGCTTGGTGCGCTTCCACGTCAAGGGGTGTAGGCGGGAGCCCCTGCCCCCGGCCAGCACCATGCCGATGACCTTGCGCTTACGGCCTATCATGGTCGTGCCGGCATGATAGCCCGGCCCCATGTGGACCCCACCAGGCCCATCCCCGTCGTGAACGAGCCGACCCCAGCCCCCCGAGCAGCCGACGCGGGCGCCGCCCCCGGAGGCACGCTCCTCGACGTGCCCATCGAGGCGCTGCCGCTGCCTCACGGCGAGCCGGCCTACCGGCGCGCGCAGCTCGTCGACTGGCTCTACGTGCGCGGCGAGACCGACTTCGCGGCCATGACGAACCTGCCGCGCGGCCTCCGCGACTGGCTGGCGGCGGGGCACGCCGCCGACCCGTTCGCGTCCGTGCGCCGCTTCCCCTCGCGCGACGGCTCGGTCAGGTACCTGTTCACGCTCCGCGACGGCAAGCGGACGGAGGCCGTCTACATGCCCTACGCGGGGCGGCGCACGGTCTGCGTGTCCTCGATGGTCGGCTGCCCGGCCGGGTGCGCGTTCTGCGCCACCGGGGCGCTCGGCTTCGGGCGCAACCTCAGCCGCGGCGAGATCGTCGGGCAGGTCCTGGCGGTGGCGCGCCACGAGGGGATCGCGCCGCGCAGCGTGCGCAACGTCGTGCTCATGGGCATGGGCGAGGCGCTCCTGAACTACGCCGAGGCCATGGCGGCCGTGCGCACGCTGATCGACCCGCGGGCGCTGGACATGTCCCCGCGGCGCGTCACGCTCTCGACCGTCGGCCTCCCCTCGCGCATGCGGCGGCTCGCCGACGAGGGCCTGCCCCTGGTCTTGGCCGTGAGCCTGCACGCGCCGGACGACGAGACGCGGCGCCGCATCATCCCCACGGCGCTGGCGAACCCCGTCGCCGAGATCGTGGACGCCATGCGCTACTGGCAGGAGAGGGTCGGGCGACGCGTGACGATCGAGTACACGCTGCTCGCCGGCGTCAACGACTCGGACGCGCAGGCGCGCCGCCTCGCCGGGCTCCTCGCGGGCCTCGACGCGCACGTGAACCTCATCCCGTTCAACCCCTGGGCGGGGTCGGGCTTCGCGCAGTCGTCGCGCCGCCGCACCGACGCCTTCAAGGGCGCCCTCGCCGCCGCCGGCCTGTCCGTCTCGGTGCGCTTCAGCCGCGGGCGCGACGCGGGCGGCGCCTGCGGCCAGCTCGCGCTCAAGGGCGCCGACGCGGCCTGAGGCCGGAGCCGTCCCGGCCCGACGCGGCCCCTCCCGGGCCCCTCCGGAGCGCCGCCTCCAGGCGGGTTTACGCCGTCACCGACGGCACTGCTGGGGTCGTGGCACCGTGCCGGATTTCACAGGGTGCGCATGGGGCGTTCGTATAGACTCGCGGCCGAGACTCGGACGTTCTCACCCGGCGCTCACGCGCTTCACGTTCTGGAGGCAGGCATGTTCATCGGTAAGTGCAGGCGGACCGCGATAGTGGCGCTAGCGGTCGCGGCGACCACGTTGACGCTGGGTACCGCCGCCGCGCAGTCGAACGTCGACAGGCTGCGCGCCGAGGTGCAGGCCAACCCCGGCAGTGTCGTGGCGTGGGTGGCGCTCGGTAACGCGCTCTACCAGGGCGGCCAGTACGACGACGCCAAGACCGCGTTCCT
>DATGNP010000237.1:0-2466 GCA_035306665.1 Trueperaceae bacterium | reverse complement strand
TGGCGTCCGGCGCCCTGTCGCCCGTCGGTGTCGGCCGCACCGGGTTCCTCACCGCGTTCCAGCCTCCGCCCCCCGAGGCCAACGTCTTCCGCGGCACCGACGTCGTGCAGGGCGACTGGTGGTTCCCGCTCGGCGTCTCCTACAGCGGCGCGACCCTCGACGTCGAGGGCGTGCTCAGACCGGCGATCATCGTCACGAAGCGCGCCGAGGACCCATGGTCGAGGCTGCAGCAGGTCGTGACGCTGGAGCCGGGCCAGACGTACACGCTCAGCGCCGTGCTCAGGCCCTTGGGCGACGCACGGCCCGGTTTCGACGGTTGGGGCGTGCCGCCGGGCAGCGAGAGCGCGACGAACCTGGGCACGACGCTCACCGCGGGCGGGGTGCACGAGGCCCGGGCCACGGGCGTCATCACGCTGCTCTCGAGCAGCGCCGTCGAGCTCGGCGACGGACAGGTTCGGGCACAGGTCACGTTCCGTCACGAGGGCGAGAGGCCGCTCGTGTGGCACGTCGGCGTCGTCCCCGACCGCTCGAACCTCACGGGCGTCAGCACCACCTTCGCCGAGCTGCAGCTCACCGCCACCGACGCGCCCGTGCCCTACGTCCCGGGCCGCGCCGAGCGCGGGGTCGCGTCGCTCAGGGCGTCGCGCTACCCGATATGGCAGGACGCCCTCGCCGCCGTCGCGGCCCGACCGCTCCTCGGCTGGGGCCCCGAAGGTCTGCCGTCGTCCGTCTCGACCCTGGACGCCCAGCAGGCACGCCTCCGGCCCGTAGCCTCTCACGCCCACAACATGGTTCTCGCCGTGTGGGTCGAGCGGGGCGTTGTCGGCGTGCTCGGGCTGGCGGCCCTGGGCGTGGCGCTCGCGCTCCGGGCCGTCCAGCAACGCGACCGTGCCGCCGCCGTCGTGCTCCTTGGCGTCGTCGTGCTCAACGCCCTCGACGCGACGCTCCTGACCGGCGCCGTCCTCTACCCGCTCGCGGCCGTGCTCGGCTGGCGCGCCGTGGGGAACCGGGCCTTCGCCAGAGCCGAGACCGGGCTGCTGAGCGCCGGCGCCGTCCGCGCCAGTCTGGCGCTGGGCGACACCGCTGCCGGCGCTCTGGCGCTCGCGATCGGGATGCTCGCCGCGAACGGCGAGGCCGTCGCCGGGTTCTCCTCCTCTCTCGCCTACTCGACCTTGGCCTGGCCGTTGGTGGGCTTGCTCACGGGTCACTACCCGGCCTACGGCAGGCCCAGCCACCAAGAGCTGGCGGGGTCGGTCACGGTCGGCGCCATGGGCTCGCTGCTCGTGGCCGGCGCCTCGGTGCTGCTGCCCTCGCTGGAGCTCTCGGCCAGCACGCTGGCCGTGACCTTGGCGGCGAGCGTCGTCCTCGCGCCGGCCGTACGCGGGCTCGTGAAGCTGGGACTGCGGGCCCTCCACCTGTGGGGACGCGCCGTCGTCGTCCTCGGTACGGGGCCGGCCGCGGGCCGCATCACGCGGCACCTGGCCAGGAACCCTAGCCTCGGCCTGCACCCGGTGGCGGCCTTCGGAGCCGCTGGTTGGGACCTGGACTACCCGCCCGTCACCGGGCAGCTGGAGCACGCCTGGCGCTACGAGAGCGACTACAAGGTGCGCCACGCGGTCGTGACGCCCGACGCCGCGCGCGAGCTCGCCTTCGACGAGGTGCTCAGGCGCGCGGACCGGCAGCTGCGCTACGTCCAGTACCTCCCGGACATCGGCAGCCTGCCGGCCAGCTCGGTGACGGCCGTCCCCCTGGGCTCTGCGCTGGCCCTCGAGGTCAGGAACCAGCTCGCCTCGCCGACGAACCGTGCGGTGAAGCGGGCGATGGACGTGGTCGTCGCGTCGGCGCTGCTAGTCGTGCTGGCGCTGCCGTTGGCGCTGGTGGCCCTCGTCGTCCGCCTCGACTCGCGCGGCTCGCCGTTCCACCTCTCGCCGCGCGTGGGGCGTGGCGGCAAGCCGTTCCAGTGCGTGAAGTTCCGGACGATGCACGTCGACGCCGAGGAACGGCTCGAGCAC
Source organism: Trueperaceae bacterium (assembly GCA_035306665.1). Taxonomy (GTDB): domain Bacteria; phylum Deinococcota; class Deinococci; order Deinococcales; family Trueperaceae; genus DASRWD01. The sequence continues at coordinate 454 of DATGNP010000237.1, read as the reverse complement.
CTGCTCGCGGAGGACCCGGCGGCACGCGAGGAGTACTTCCGCTTCCGCAAGCTGACGAACGACCCGCGCGTCACCCGCGTGGGCCGCCTCCTGCGCCGCCTCTCGCTCGACGAGTTCCCGCAGCTCGTGAACGTGATCCTCGGCCACATGAGCCTGGTGGGCCCCCGGCCCTACCTGGTCAGGGAGCTCGAGGATATGGGCCCCGAGCGGGAGCTGATCTTCCTCGCCCGCCCCGGCATGACGGGCTACTGGCAGGTGGAGGCACGCAACGACGTAACCTTCGAGGAGCGGCAGACGATGGAGGCGCACTACGTGCGCAACTGGTCGGTCTGGTGGGACATCGACATCATCCTGCGCACGCCTGCAGTCCTGCTGGGCAAGACCGGGAGATGACCGCACGCGTTCACTTATAGCTCTAGTAATACATAGGCTGGGCCGAGCCTAGGAACGTCGG
>DATGNP010000236.1:0-7421 GCA_035306665.1 Trueperaceae bacterium | reverse complement strand
GCGGGAACAGGAGCTCGAGGCTGAACAGGACGTGCCAGCTCAGCCAGCCGACGTTGCCGAGGAGCAGCAGCGCTCCGGCGACGATCAGGACCACGGGCCAGACCGGGGCGCCCCGGGTCGGGCGCGGCTCGTTCGCGGTTGTGCTCGTCACCTCTCGCCTCCAGTGTCCGTTCTCATCGTCGGCCCGAGCCTAGGCCGTGTCGCGCCGGGGGCCATGGGCCGCTGGCCGTAGGCCGCCTCGTCCGAAAGTCGGAGACGGCCGGAGCGGAGCCGCCCGGCGGGCCGGTCCCGGCCGCGGCTGGGAGGCGGGGCCAGGCCGGAAGGGACCGCGAGCCGCGGCCGGCTATGGCAGGCGGCGCCGTCGTCTCAGCGGGAGGCACTGGAATCTCACCGTCCCGGCCGGCTTCATCTAGGAGCGAGGCGGAAGGAGGCAGGCGGGATGCGGCAGTACCACGTGATGCCGACGCGATACGGCTGGGAGCTGAGGGAGCGGGGTGGAGGGGTCTCCGTCCACACGGCGGCGACGCGCGACGAGGCGATCCGCTTCGCGCAGGAGCTCGTGGGCGGTAGGGGCGCGTCGGTGGCCATCCACGACCGTGACGGCCGCATCGAGGACGAGCGCACCTTCCCGGGCGGGGAGGAGACCGCCTAGACGACGCGCTGCCGGGCCGGGCTGCCCGCGACCCCGGCGAGCCGAGGACCTGTCGCTGGACGGCGCCGGGGAACGTATACTTCGCGCCCGTGCCTACGCGCGGACCCTCCTACATCGGGGCCTCGACCCCTGCGACCTCCGACACCCTGGGCGCCCTGGCCGGCGTCCTCGCCGGCGTGGTCTGGCTCGTGCTCACGCCCTTCATGGCCACGACCTGGAACTGCGACGGCGTGTGCACGGAGTGGGGCGGCCAGCCGCTGGTCGTGCGCACCGTCGGCCGCTGGCTGGCGGGTCTCGGGGCGTTCTCGCCGCCCGTGACGTCCGACCCGTACTTCGACTACGGGCGCTTCTTCCCGCTCTTCTACCTGCTGGCGATCGTGACGCTGCGGGCCTTCCACCGAGCGCAGGCCCGCCGAGCGAGCGCCCTCCGGCCGCTGGCGCGCTGGAGCTTCCGCGCGGCGCTCGCGGCGCTGGTCGTCGGCGGGCTGGGCGACCTCGCCGGCTACGTCGTCGGCCGGTACGTGACGGCCGTGTGGAGCGCCGGCTGGGCGGTCGAGGCCCTCTCGTGGCTACTGGCGGTCCCCGCGCTGATCACCTACGGGGCCGCCACGCTCCGCCAGGCCGCGATGCCGCGGTGGACCGGCTGGGCGCTCGTCGTCGCCGGAGCCGGCCTGGTGGTGTTCAGCTTCGACTTCTGGCTCGTGGCCTACATGCCGAACTCGCCGCTGCTGCCGCTGGCGGCGACGTGCTCCGCGCTCGGCGGCCACCTGGCGGCGTGCCGGGCCGGCGGTACGGCGCCGGTGGGAGGCGGTCGGTCGGTGGGGGCTGCGGCGTCTGAGGGAGGCGCCGCGGAGCCCGCCGGGCCGGGCGCGGCCCAGCCCGGCGGGACGTACTAGCTACCTGAAGCGGACGATGCTCACCGCGCCGACGCCGCTGTCGACGCTCAGGTCGATGCGCTCGCGGGCGGAGGCGTAGCCCTCCGAGACGTAGACGTCGCCCTCCCGCTCGAAGCCCGAGGGCACCGAGATCGCGCCGATCCCGCGCGACACCGTGACCCGCGCCTCGGCGCCGGCGGGGATGCGGATCGTCGCCGCTCCCACGCCGGTATCGATGGCGGCGGCGTAGTCGCCGGGCGGCAGGGTGACCGTCGACGCCCCGACGCCGGTGCTGAGCTCGAGCCGCTCGAGCGTCAGGCCGGAGAGGTCGAGGTCGGCCGCGCCGACCCCGGTGTCGACGTCGAGGGTGAGCGGGACGCGGCCGGAGAGCGTGAGCTCCCAGACCCCGCCGCGGCCGAAGGGCACCGTCGTGAACCTGCTCTCGGAGTCGATCGTGAAGCGGGCGACGCCGCCCACGACCTCGAACGAGCGCTCGATGGTCTCGCCGCGCAGGGGCGTGACGGTGCCGGCGACGAGGAGGTCGGTCGCGGGGTCGCCGCGCACGACGAGCCGCGTGACGCCGGTGCCGATCTTGACCTGGGCGCGGCTCGCGCCCTCGAGGCCCTGCGAGATGGTCTCGGAGCCCAGCAGGGCGCCGCCTCCGAGCGAGCCCGACGTGCCCGCGTAGATCGCGGCGCCCACGAGGAGCGTCCCGATCACCACGAGCAGGCGGTGCTGGCCGCGCAGCAGCACGTCGACGCCGACGGCGATGACGACCAGCGGCCACAGGTACCAGACGCTCCACAGGGCGTCCCACCGCAGCCAGCCGAAGTTCGCGGCGAAGAGCACGACGCCGCCGGCGATCAGCACCAGCGGCCACACGGCCACCGGCCGGTAGGCGGGTCCGCCCTGCGCACCGTTGCGGGTCGTCATGTCAGGTCCCTCCCTGCGGGAGCATGGGGTCCTTAGGGGCCGAGCCGCGGCGCAGGAGCAGGTACGCGCCAACGAGGATCAGCGCGACGGGCACCACGACGCCCGACACCGCGCCCGTGAGCACGACGATCGCGAGTACGACGAGCGCCGCCAGCGCCGGGTAGGCCGCCCAGCGCTGCCGGCCCTGCCCCTCGGGCAGGAAGTAGAGCGCGCCGAAGGTCGCGGCCAGGCCCAGGAAGAAGAGCCAGGCCGTGTCCATGCGCGGCACGCGCACGTCGAACCACGCGACCAGCGCCAGCGTCAGCAGCACCCCGGCCGGGATGATCGCCCACCAGCGCTCGCGGCCCGTGAGGTACACGGCGGCGAAGCCGAGGCCCAGCACGCCGAGGAAGTAGGCGCCGCCGACCGCGCCCGTGAGGAAGGTGACGCCGATCGCGGCCAGCGCGGCGCCGGGGATCAGCGCCCACCAGCGCTGCGGGTCGACCCGGTACTGGTAGGCGAAGGCCGCGCCGCCCGCCAGGAACACGGCGGCCCAGAGCCAGTCGCTCAGCCAGCCGAGCCAGCCGAGCTGCATCGCGAGCAGTACCAGACCGCCCACGATCAGCAGGTAGGCCCACTGGCGAGGCTCGTCCTCGCGACGTGTCATCGCGTCCCTCCTGACCGGCGCCTCGGCGCCGCCCCGTCCCCGCCCCACGGCGGGACGGTCCGCAACGTGGCTTCCCGTGCTCGTCTGTTCGCGGTCAGTCACCACATCACCTCCCTCACCCCGAGTGGTCACGTTGGGGAGGCTTGGGTGGGAACGTCCGGCGGCCGGCATCCCGGTCGCCGGGGTCGCAACATGACCCACCAGCGCTGGCGCACCCGCAGGGGCCAGAGGTCTTCGGACCTCTGGGTCCACGATAGAGCCAACGGGGCGCGGCCGTAGGGCGTTTCGTCCTCGGGAAGGCGAACGCGGGTCGCGGGGACCGCGGTCGGCTCTCGGCACGCTGCCGGAACACCTGGACCGACCCGCGACGCGCTGCCGGAGCGACCCGGCCGGCCCCCGCCAGGCCGGCGTGGGACCTCAGCCGGCCTCCGGCGCGCTCCCGAAGAAGATGAAGCCGCTCTTGCCGTTGGCCTTGCCGAGGTACATCGCGTCGTCCGCCGCGTTTAGGAGCCGCTGGGCCGTGCGCCCGTCGTCGGGGTAGGTCGCGATGCCGACGGTCGTGCCGACGGCCACCACCTCGCCGGCGGCGGCGAAGGGGGCGCGGAACGCCTCCAGCAGGCGCTCGGCCACGTGCGTGACCTCGCCTCGCGAGGCGATGTCGGGCAGGAACAGCACGAACTCGTCGCCGCCGTGCCTGGCGACGACGTCCCAGCTCCTCACGACCTCGCGGACGCGCCTGGCGACCTCGACCAGCACCTCGTCGCCCGCCTGGTGGCCGAGGGTGTCGTTGACCTCCTTGAACCCGTCGAGGTCGAGGAACAGCACGGCCACGCGCGTCCCCTGCCGCTCGGCGCGGCCGAGCGCGGCCGCGAGGCGGTCCTCGAACGCGCGCCGGTTCAGCAGGCCGGTGAGGTCGTCGTTCTCGGCCCGGCGCTCGAGCTCCCGCTGCAGCCGCTGCTTCTCGATCGCCCCGGCGAGCAGGAACGCGACCGAGTTCAGGAACGTCAGGTCGTCCGGCGAGAAGGCGTCGGGCATGACGGACAGCACCTCGACGTAGCCGTACGAACCGCCGTGGCCCCTGATCCGCGCCCTGACGCCGCTGCCGAGCCCGACCGCCGGCAGCACCGACGCGGGGATGGCCTGGACCTCGGCGGCTGCCGCTGGCCGCGCCGGCGCCTCGCCGGCGCCTGCCGAGGTCTCGCTCGCGCCCACCGCGCCGGCGTCTGCCCCTGCGCTACTCGCCGGGTCCCGCCCGTTCCCCGCGCCCGTCCGGCCAGCCGCAACCGCGTCGCCCGCCGCGCCCGGCGGCCCGGGCGCGGCGCGGCTCAGGGGCTCCGGGCTCCCGGCCACGGCGCGGGTCACCGGGCCCGCCTCGGTCAGCTCGACGATCCTCACGTGCGAGGCCCCGAGCGTCTCGGCCACGCGCTCGGCGGCCAGCTCCAGGACCGGCCTGACGTCGGTCGCGGGCAGCGAGTAGGCCGCCAGCTCGGCGATCGCCGACTGCTCCAAGGCGAAGCGCTCCAGGGCCTGGCGCGCCAGGGCCTGCTCCCGCACGTCGACGCCCAGCCCGAGCACCAGCGGCTGCTCGTTGAGCACGACGCGCTGGCTCGTGAACAGGTACGGGACGAGCGCGCCGGACTTGGTGCGCACGTGGAGCTCGACGGACCGCTGGCCGTGGCGGAAGACCTCGTCGACGTGCTCCAGGACCTGCCTGCCCTCGAGGACCAGGTCGGTGGGCGACGCCGACGTCAGCTCGGTCGCCGAGAACCCGGTCACGCGCTCCACCTCCCGGTTCCAGCGCACGTAACGCTCGCCGTCGTACATGTAGAACGCCCCGGGGAGGCTGTCCAGGACGGCGTCCAGCAGGCTCCGCTGCTCCTCGAGACGGACCTCGGCCGCGCGCTTCTCGGTCTGGTCGCGCATGACCTTCAGGAAGCCGACCACCTCGCCGCCCCGCGTCCTCACGGCGTGCAGGACGCCGTTGACCCACACTCGCGAGCCGTCCCTGCGGACGTGCCAGCGGTCGTCCCTGGCCTCGCCCCACTCGCGCGCGGCGGCGATCTCGGCGGCGTCGGCGCCGCCGGCCCGGTCCTCCGGCGTGAAGACGATGGCGCCCGGGCGGCCGACGAACTCGTGCTCCTCGAAGCCGAGGAGCACGCCCACGCCGGCGTTCCACGAGGTGATGACGCCGGCGCCGTCGAGGGCGAAGACCGCGTAGCCGCGGAGGTCGGCGACGGCGGCGGCGAGGGGTAGGTCGCTCGGCTCCCGGTCGTGGGCACGCATCGCGGCCACGTTACGCGCCGATTCTGAGGAGCGTGCTGGTGCGGCTAGCCCGACCCGACGTCCCCGGGCTCCCGGCCCTCGGAGGGCGTGAGGTCGTAGCTGAGCGCCCCTGACGGGCAGCGGTCGATGAGCGCCGCGATCCGCTCCGGCGTGTCGAGGTCCGCCCGCACCCACGGGCGCCTATGCACGTCGAAGACGTGCGGCAGGCCCCGCAGGCACACGCCCGTGTGCCAGCACTTGCGCGCGTTGAAGTAGACGGTGATGCCCTCGGCGCGGTACGCGCGACCGCGCTCCGCCTTGTCCGCCGGGTCGTCGGGCGTGGGGTCCCTGTCGTCGAAACCGGCGTCCGGCTCCTGACGTCCCGGCTCGTCGCTGCGGTCGTGGTCCGACTGCGACATGCGGCCACCTCCCTGCCGACTCTCGTCCGCGGACCAACAGTACGCCCACCGACGCGTCGACGTGCGCCGGTGTGGCGGCGGCCGCGGGTGCGGGGAGCGTCGGTCCTCGGCCTCGAACGCCGCGGCGCCACACAGGCGGCAGCCGCGGGTGCGCGGAGCGCCGGCCCGACGTTGACCAAGTGGTACAGGACTGGTACCCTCGTGGCGCTTCACAAGTCCGCCCAGGCCGGGCCGCGCCCGGCGTGGGCCCGAGTCGTGGGAGGTGCAGCATGCGCAGCTTGAGACTGCTCGTCGCCTTGCTCCTGGTGTCGTTCGCCGCCGGCGCGCTGGCGCAGACGACGCTGACGTTCTGGAGCTGGCGGACCGAGGACGTCGCGGCCTACGAGAAGTTCATCGCGGCCTTCCGGGCCGAGAACCCCGACATCGACGTCGAGTTCACGCCCTACCTCAACACCGAGTACAACACGATCCTCGCGACCGCCCTGCAGGGCGGCGGGGGTCCCGACATCGTCCACCTGCGCGCCTACGGCGGCATGGAGCCGCTGGCGCAGGCCGGCTACCTCGTGAGGCTCGACGACAAGGTTCCCGCCCTGGCCGACTTCGACCCCGGCATCCTCGCGGGCGCCACGAACCGCGCCGACGGCGGCGTCTACGGCGTGCCGTTCGCGCTGCAGACGGTGCAGGTCCTCTACAACGTCGACATGTTCGAGCGGCTGGGCCTCGAGGAGCCGCAGACGTGGGACGAGTTCATCGCGGTCGCCGAGGCGCTGCAGGCGTCCGGCGTGAACGCGCTGGCCAACGGCGCGCTCGAGCCCTGGACGGTCGAGACCCTCTTCGGCGGCGTCGGGCCGACGTTCTACGGCGGTGACGAGTTCTTCCAGGCGATCACCGGCGGCCAGACCGACTTCACCGACCCGCGCTTCGCCGCGGCGCTCGAGCGCATGGTCGCGCTGCGGCCGTACCTCGCGCAGAACTACATGGGAGTCGGCTACACGGACATGCAGAGCATGTTCGCGTTCGAGCAGGCCGGGATGTTCATCGCCGGCTCCTACGAGCTGGGCATCCTGAAGCAGCTCAACCCGCTGCTGCGCGTCGGCGCCTTCCCCGTGCCCGGTGACGCGCCCGGCGAGGGCCGGATCTCCTACTACGTCGACGGCTCGTACGGCATCAACGCCGCCAGCCCCAACCAGGAGGCTGCGCTGCGGTTCATCGAGTTCCTGGCCTCGCAGGAGTACGGCCAGATGTTCTCGGACGAGCTGCAGCAGATCTCGGCCGTGCCCGGCGTGACGCCGACGAGCCCTGAGCTCTCCGAGATCGTGGGCCTGATGAACGAGGTCGGCACGCCGTACCTGATGCTCACGGCGTTCCGCTTCGGCCAGCCCAGCGGCTCCACGCTGCTGCAGAACGAGATGCAGGCCGTCCTGGCGGGCGACAAGTCCGTCGAGGAGGCCGTGACGAACATCCAGCGCGGCGTGGCCGAGTGGTTCGACTTCTAGCGGGCGGCTAGGCCCGTGCTCCGTGGCGCGCCCGGTCTCAGCGGCCGGGCGCTGCCATGATGGCCGAGAGGACACGGGGGTCGGCGGCGGCGGTCGGAGCCCCCTTGCGGCTGCGGGAGGCCGGATGAGCAGACCGAG
>DATGNP010000235.1:0-7088 GCA_035306665.1 Trueperaceae bacterium | reverse complement strand
GGCCCGCGCCTCCGCTGAGCCAGCCCGCCGACCGTCCGCGCCTCCGGTGACCTAGCCCGCCCGCGGACCGACCCCTAGACCGGCTCGGCAATCTTCCCGCGAGGCCGTGCGCTCCCGCACGACGGCGCCTAGCTTGCCCGCATGCCGCGCCGCCGTCACAGCCGAGCCCAGGCCTCCGCCCGGCCGTCCGTCGCGGCCGCTGCCGCCCGGTACGCGCGGCGCGCGCTCGCGCCGGCCGTCCTGGCGCTCATCGTCGCCCTGCTCGGTCCCGCCGCGAGGGGCGCGCGCGCCACGCACTCCTGGGCGTCGGCGCCCGTCGCGCTGGACGGCTTGAGGGTCGTCAGGCAGGCCCGCGAGGACGACTGCGGGCCCGCCCTCGTGGCCACGCTGGCGGCGTGGTCCGGGCGGCCCGTGGGGTTGGACGCCGTGTCGGCGCAGGCCGCCCTCGGACCGGAGGGCGACGGCGTCAGCCTCGCCGAGTTCGCCCGCCTGGCCTCCCTCCACGGCGCGTCGGGCGCCTGGTACGCCGTCCCCGAGCGTCACCTCGGCGCACTGCCCACCCCGTTCGTCGCGCACCTGCAGGCGGGAGGCGCCGGTCACTTCGTGGCCGTCGTCGCTCACGGCCGCGGCTTCGCCGTCGTCGCCGACCCCGCCTCCGGCGCCCGTGCCGGCCTCGCGGCCGTCCTGCTGCGCCACTACTCGGGCCGCGCCTTCGTCCTCGACTCGCCGGCGGCGCCGACGTGGGAGGGGACGTGACGCCCGTCGCCGCGCTCGCCGCCGTGGCCAGCGCGCTGATGGTCACCGCCGCCGCGCGGCCGTGGGGCCTGGGGTTCCTGGCGCTCGTGGCCTACGTGCCGGCGCTCCTCGCCCTGATCGCGCTCGAGCGGGCGCGGCACGGCGCCGCCGTGGCCGCGGTCGCCTCCCTGGGCTCCGGCGCGGTGGCGTACGAGGCTGCGCGGGGCCTGTTCGCCGGCGGCCACGCCGCGGCGACGCTGCTCGCGGCCGTCCCGTTCGCGCTCGTCGGCGCGCTGGCGGTGCGCTTGCGCCGGGCGCTCGCAGCCCGTCTCGGCCCCCGCCGCGCCGCCGCCCTCACGCTCCTGGCCCTGCCCAGCGCCTGGACCGCCGCCGAGTGGCTCCCCTCGCGGCCCGAGCTCCTCGGCGCCTACGTGCTGCCCCTCGGCTTCGTCGGCTACACCCAGCTCGACCTGCCGACCGCGCAGGTCGCGCGCCTCGGGTCCGTGGCGGCGGTGAGCCACCTCGTGCTGGCCGCGAACGCTTGCCTGGCCCTCGTCTGCCTCGCCTTCCGAGGCGCCGTCGTCCGCCGGGGCGTCGCGGCGGGCCTGCCCCGCTGGCACGCCGTCCCGGGGCGCGCCCTGGCGCTCGGCGCGGGCATCGCGGTCGTGGTCGCGGCCGCGACCCTCGCGGCACGCCCGTGGGCGTCCGCGGCGCTCCCGCCGCGCGCCGCCGCGGCAGCTCCCGCTCACGCTGGTCCGGACGAGGGTCCGGGCATCGCCGTCGCCCTCGTGCAGCCGGGCCTGCCGGACGCGGCCTACTTCGCCGCCGCAGAGCTGGCGGGCGCCCGCACCCGGCTGACCTCGCGCCTCGGCTCGCTCGTTCCCGCCGGCGTCGACCTCGCCGTCCTGCCCGAGGCCGCTTGGCCGGGACCCGTCGACGCCCGCGCCCTCACGACCGTCGCCGCCGAGGTCGCTGCCGCCTTCGTCGGCGACGGCGCCGTCATGTTCGGCGCCCCTGCCGTGGGGTTCGAGGAGCGCGCGGTGCCCGCCGCCGGCGCGGGCCGCGGCGCGCGCACGAACTCGGTCTTCCTCTACGCCGGGGGCGCGCTCGCCCACGTCCACGCCAAGCGGCGCCTCGTCCCCATCGGGGAGTCGGGCCTGGTCGCGGGCCCCGCGCCGGCCGTCGTCACCGTCGCCGGCGTGCCGCTCGCGCCGCTCGTCTGCTACGAGGCGCTGTTCCCGTCCGACGCCAGGCAGGCCGTGCTGGCCGGCGCGCGGCTCCTCGTGGTCGTCACCGACGACGCCTTCGCCGCCGCCTCCGACGTCCCCACCCTCCACCTCGCCGCGGCGCGCATGCGCGCGATCGAGACGGGCGTGCCCGTCCTGCTGGCCGCGAACACCGGCCCCTCGGCGGTCGTCGACCCCGCCGGCCGCGTCACCGCCCACCTGCCCGCGCTCCAGGCCGGGGCGCTCACGGCCCGGGTCCGCCCGGGCCGTGCGGCCACGCCGTACGTCGCCCTCGGGGAGTGGTTCGGCGCCACGAACGCCGTGCTCACCGGAGGCCTGGCCGCCATCGCGACGAGAGGAGGCGGCGCGTACAAGGGTCCGGCTTGAAGCCTCTCGCTGGAAGGAGCAGCGCGTGAAGCGTTTCGTTCTCTGGTTCGTCGTGTCGTTCGTAGCGGTCGCATGGGGCGGCACCGCCCTCGGCGTCGCGAGCGCCGACCTGCGGCTCGACCCGCTGGCGGCGTCGGAGCTGGAAGCGGTGACGGGCGGCAGATGCATAGGCAAGTGCACGGGCGACGAGCCCCCCGAGGATGACGAGGAGCCCATCTTCCGGATCGGCCAGGAGTGGCGGCAGGTCAAGCGGGTCGAGAGCGCGGCCGAGCAGCTCTCGTACTCGATCCACACCGAGTTCTCGAACGTCTACGGCACGTCCCGTCTGCCTTGGGAGCTGACCGTCACGGACAACTGCCGGCACCGCTGGGTCACGGGCGGCGTCGGGATCTCCACCGGGTTCAACGTCAACGTGGGCACCACGTACCACTGCGCGTCGATGGTCAAGCTGAGCGGCAGCCTCGACCCGGGCTGGCGCGTGAAGGTCTACAAGGGCGACATGCGGCAGTCGACGACCGTCACGATGGGGCTCTTCGACCTCTACTCGGACGGTTCCGCGGAGGACACAGGCAAGCGCGACGCCGGCCGCAACGAGCGTCACTGGTCGCGCTACACGCCCGTGCCGGTCGCCGGCTACTGACTGTGGCCAGGCGCCAGGGAGGACGGCTCGCGCTCGACGCGGGCCGTCCCCGCCTCCCATCCCGCGGTACCGCGAAAGCGCGCGCGTCCGGCGACCGCACGTCCGTGCCCACGGCGGCGCTCCTCGCGGCGCTCTGCGCGGCCGCGCTCCTGCTCGGCGGCGCCGAGGCCAGTGGAGCGCCGGCCATGGGAGCTTCCGCCCCCTCCGCCGCACCGGCCCCGCAGCGGCCGGCCGCCCGCCTCGTCGCCGTCCATCACCAGGCGATCGCGCCCACGCACGACGCGCCTTTCGCCGCCGAGGTCACCCTGCCGCCGCCCCGCTCGGGCGCCTGGCAGGCCGTGACCTTCGAGACCGACTCCGCCTGCCTCGTGCCCGCCGGCCTCGAGCGGGCGGCCGCCGCCGCGCTCCTGACGCTCCGCCTCGACGTGCGGGGCGCCGCCGGGCCGGCGCTGGCACCGGGCGAGACCTGCAGCGGCACCGTCGTGCTGCGCTTCCGCTCGGCGAGCGGCGTCGAGGCCGTGGCGGCGCGTGTCGCCTTCCACCGGCTGGAGGCCGCCCCGTACGCGGGCGCCGCCGTCAGCGCGGCCACCGCCATCGACCGCATCGCCCGCGGTGAGCACGGGCCCGGCCTCACGCACCCGCCGGCCACCTACGTGGAGCTGGCGGTGGTCAACGAGGGCGAGGGTCCGGTGACCGTCGTCGGGCTCGCCGCGCTCGCCGAGCTGCGCCGGCTCGGCATCGAGTCCTTCGTGCTGCCTAGCCGCCAGGCCGGAGGCAGCCTCGCCGGCCTCGATCCGATCGCGGGCGACCTCGACGTCGAGCTCGGTCCCGGCGGGACGCTCCGCCTCGGCCTCGTGATCGACCCGGCTGCGGCCATGCCGCAGGACGCCGGCGCCGCCGCGGTCCAGCCGGCCCTCCTCGTCGCGGAGGACGGCGCGGTCCGCAGCCTGAGGTTCGACCTCTTCACGACGGTGTGGGGCGTCGCCGCGCCGTGACCAGGAGGGCGGCCGCGGCCCGCGCTTGCGCCTGCGCCCTCGCCGCGTCGGTCGCGCTGGCGCACGCCGGCGAGCCTGCCGGCGCGGACGCGCTAACCGCCTACCTCACCGCCTTCGAGGTCGCGTACGTCGTGTCCCCGGCGGAGGGGGACGCGGTCGCCGCGGCGCAGGCCGCCGTCCACGCCGCGGCGGCCGACGCCTCACCCCGGCTCTCGCTGCGCGAGGGCCTCCGCGTCGGAGCGAACGGGCTCGAGCTCGACCTCGGGGTGCGCCTCCGCGTGCCGCTGCACGACGCGACCGCCGCGCCGCGCCTGGCGATGGCTGACGCCGACCTCGCGCTCCAGCGCCTCTACGCCCAGGAGGCTCGGGCGGCCGCGTTGGCCGCGTTCCTGAGTGACCTGGCGGCGCTGGCGGTGCTGGCGCCCGCCGCCGACTTAGCCCGCGCGACCGGCGCCGCGGCCGACGCCGCGGTCCTCGCCACACCCGATCCACTGGCGCTGCCGCCCGACGAGCGCGAGGCCTACGAGGCCGCCACCCGGGCGCGCGAGACCGCGACCTGGCTCGCGCGCACGCTCGCCGACCTGCACGCGCGCGTGGAGGGCCGTCTCGGAGGTCTGTGGCCCGGGCCCGAGACCGGGGCCCCGCGGACCGCGCCGGCGCCGCCCGCGCCGGCCGACCTCGAGGCCGCGCTCGCCGCGGCGTACGCGCTGGCGCGGGGAGCGGCGAAGGCGCCGCACCGGGCCGGGACGCGCCCGCCGGTCGGGCCCGACGCCCCCGCGCCGGGCGCCGGCGCACCACCCGCACCCCCCCGGGCCGTGCGCGCCGAGGACGACGCCGTGGCCCTGTGCCTGACCGGCTCGGGCGCGGCGCGGATCGCCCGCGCGCGGCACGCGCACGCGCTCCGCGTGGCGGCCGTCGACGCCGCGCCCGACCTGAGGGTCACTCTCACCGGCGGCCTCGACCACTCGGTCTCCTGGGGAGGGGCGGCGGGCGGAGGCGGGCCCACGGGGTCGATCGGGGTCGAGGCGCGCTTCGTGCTCCCGAGCGGCTGGCCGCTCGCCGGCAGCGTCGGCGCCGAGGTCGGCTGGGACGGCCTCTCCCAGGATCTGCAGGTCTCCTGGCCCCCGCCGTTCGGCGCCGCCCCCTCCGTGCGCCCCGACGAGCAGCTGGCGGACGAGCTGCTGCTGGTCGCCCAGGACGCGAGGGCGCTGCTGCGCGCCCTCGCGTCGGCCGGCGCCGAGCGCTCGCGCCAGGCCCGGCTCCTGGCCTGGGCGCTGCTCGACGCGACGCCCGACCTGCCGCCGGCCGCGGCGGAGCGCCTGTCCCGGTCGCCGTGGGACCCGGGCTGGCCGCTGATCGAGGGGTCGGACGCCCTGCGTCTGGCGGAGCTACGCCTCGACGCCGCGCTCGCCCACCTCGGCGAGCTGTCGGCTGCGATCGCCGTGGCCGCGCACTGCGGCCTCCTGCCGACCGCCGGGCCGGGCTGAGGCGCGTCGCGGCCTTGCGCCGGCTCCGCTGGCCCCGGTCGCCCACGGCGCGGTCCGCGGCGACGGCGCTCGCGGCGCTGGCCGCGGTCGTCGCGGCGGGCTCGGCCGCGGCCCTGCCCAGGCTCCCTTCGCGGGTCCCGTGGGAGGTCGCGTCGGGGGTACCGTCAGTGGTCCCGACCCTCGCGGCCGCCGCGCACGTCCCGCCGCGCGGCGCCTACCACGCCTGGGTCGCGCCCGGCGCCGCCCGCGTCTGGCTCGAGGCGTCGCCGTGCCAGGCGGGCGACCCGCCGCTGACCCTCACCCTGGCCCTCGCGCCCGGGCGGGTCCCGGTCGCGGGCCTCGCCGGCGACGAGCCGGGCGGCCCTACCCCTCACCCCGTGAGCGGCGTCGCGCTCGACCTCGCAGCCGGCGTGCCGCGAGCACCCGCGGCCGCGCCCCCGGAGGCGGTCCTCGACGTCGGGCCCGCGCTCGCCGAGGCCCTCCTCGGCCCCGCGGCCGGCGCGGCCGCTCCCCACCCGATCGACACGCCCCACGCCCGCGCCCGCGTCGTCTGCCGCTCCTGGCGCGAGCGAGCCTGGGACGTCGGCGCGCTGGCCGTGGCGCGCGTCGACGGCGCCTTGGCCCGCGACCTGCCGCTCCGGGCCTACCTCGTGCCCGAGCCCGCCCACACGGGCGTCGTGGCCGTCGTCCTGCTGCAGGCGCTGGCGGAACCCGTCGAGGTCAGGGGCCTCGCCTACGCGCCCGCGGCCGTCGCGAGCGGGCGCGTGCTGGCCGCCGTCGGCGCCGCCGAGCACTGGCCGGAGTGGCGGCGGCGGGCCCGCGCGGCCGCGGGCAGCGCCGCCCCGGAGGCGGCCGCGAGCGCCGCCGGCACGTCCGCGCCCGAGCCCCCGCGCCCCCACTGGCTCGCGCCGGGACCGACGCCGCCCCTGCGGCTGCTGCCCGCCGACGACCTCGGCCTCCGCATCGAGCCGTTCGGGGCGGCGCTGGTGGCGATCGGCGACTGGTCGTTCCGGCCGGCCGGGGCCCTGTCCCCACCGCCGCTGCGGTGGCTCGCGCGGGCGCTGGACCGGCTGCGCCCGCCGCGTCCCGGCGACACCCTCCCGCCTAGGCTCCTGTCGTTCCCCAGCCTGACCTACGCGCACGCGGGCGAGGCGCGCAGCGTCGGGTTCCTCGAGCCGCTCCGCCTGGCGCCGGGCTCCTCCACGACGCGCGCCGCGCGGGCGGCGCGGGCATGCGGCTTTCTGTGCTAGACTCTTTGCTTGCCGCGTCGTCGCCCGCCCGTACAGCGGTCCGAGGCGGCCCTCCGGCCGGGGGACGCGCAGACACCAACCGGAAGGAGGTGCTGATGAACCAAGCCAAGTACGACCTCAACGTGATCCTGGTGCCGCATCTCAACGAGACGCAGCTCCAGGCCGAGAAGGACGCCGTGGCCGCTCAGGTCGAGCGCGCCGGCGGCGAGATCGTCGAGCTGGACGAGTGGGGCACCCGCCGCCTGGCTTACCAGATCCGGAAGTTCAACGAGGGGCACTACCTCATCTATCGCGTAATGCTGCCCGGCACGGCTCCAAAGGCCATCGAAGCCGCCCTGCGCCAGCGCGATAACGTCATGCGTGTGCTC
>DATGNP010000234.1:0-2915 GCA_035306665.1 Trueperaceae bacterium | reverse complement strand
CGACTCCATGCCGCCGGCCACCACGACCTCGGCGTCGCCGGCCTTCACGGCCCTGACGGCCTGGACCACGGCCTCCATGCCGCTGCCGCACATCTTGTTGATCGTCACGCTCGGGGTCTTGACGTCGATGCCGGCGTAGATCGCGGCCTGCCGCGCCGGGGCCTGGCCCTGGCCGGCCTGCAGCACGTTGCCCATGAACACGGCGTCGACGTCGCCGGCGCCGATGCCGGCGCGTTCCATGGCGGCGCGGATCGCGGCGGCGCCCAGCCGGGAAGCCTTGAGCCCGGCGAGCGCGCCCTGGAAGGCGCCGATCGGCGTGCGCGCCGCGGCGGCGATGACAGCTCTCAAGTCGACCTCCTGCGGGCCGCGTGCGGCGGCCCCGTAGCCGGGGCACGGCGGCTCCACGTGCCGGCCGCCCTGCGTGGCGCCGGACGCCGGCCGCGCGTCTCGGCCCCCTGCCAGATGGTAGCCCTCAGTGCCGCAGCGTGACGGTCGCCTCGACGCCGGCCCAAGACACCGTGAGGGGCCGGTAGAGCGAGAACGTGCTCGGCAGCAGCACGACGGCCGCGACCTCGCGTCCCGGCCCGAGCCGCTCGGCGTCGCCCCGGAAGACGTGCACGCGGTAGGGCGCCCGCACGGTGAGCTCCTGACCGCCCTGCCGGAACGTGAACGCGGTGTCGAGGGGCCCGGGCGCGGCGGCCGTCGCCACCAGCAGCAGGGCGTGGTCCGACCCGGCGCGCGCGGCCGCCGCGTCGACGGCGGCGGTCGCCTCGGGGTAGGCGAGCGGCAGGAGGTCGAGGTCGAGCAGCATGGCGCTCTGGTCGCCGGCGAAGAACCGCAGGCCGGCCGCCCCGCCCATCGTGACCGGCTCCCAGTCGGGGCCGAACTCGTCACCGGCCGTGGGCGCCGGCGCGGGCAGCGCCACGACGAGCACCTCGCCGTTCGGGGCGTGCAGCACCGGCCCGTCCGGGCCCTCGACCGTCGCGACCCCGAGGAGCTGCACCGCGTCGAGCGGCAGCAGCCAGCCGCCGCCGGCGGCGTCCATCGCCGCCGGGTCGCGCGCCACCGGCGCGGCGAGCGCCCACTCGCTCGGCCCGCCGTCGCCCGGGCGCTGCAGCAGCGCCTCGGCCGAGCCGGCGAAGAACGTGACGACGCCCTCGGCGCCGCGCCACGTCAGGGTGTCGCCGGCGGCGGTCACGACGTCGCCGAGCGCCACCGCGAGCGAGCGCGCCTCCACGTAGGTGGCGCCGCCCCGCTCCACCCCCGCCACCGGACGCTGGGCGGCCGCGGAGGCCGCGAGGCACAGCACGAGAGCCACGGCCAGGGCGCGCATCGCCGGGAGGCTATCACGGTGCGGAGAGCGGCTAGAATCGCTCCAGGCCACCGCGCGTCCCGGGCCGCCGCTCGCTCGACTCGACAGGCGCAGGCGCCGCTCGGGCCGGCGCGCGGGCCGAGAGGAGCGAGACCTCATCGAGAAGGTTCACGGCAAGACGCAGGGCCTGAAGAACCACCAGCTCAAACGGCTGTCGAACCTGTACCGCCGGCGCGTACCGCCCGAGGCGGCGGTCACCGCCGACCTCGCCCGCGCCATGGCCGACCTCACGGTCGAGCTGGGGCGCGGCGTCAGCGTGCTGATCGACAGGCGCGGCCGGGTCGTCACCGTCGCCGTCGGCGACGCCGTCGACACGCCGCTGCCGCCGTTCTCCGGGGAGGCCGAGTCGCGCCTGGCCGGCCTGCGCCTCGCGCACACGCACCTCAAGCCGGGCGGGCTCTCGGGCACCGACCTCACGACGCTGTTCCTCAACCGCCTCGACGCGCTGGTCGCGATCGACGTCGACCCGTCGCGCGAGGGAGGCGCCGCCGTCGGCGACGCCCACCTCGCGACCGTCGCGCCCTCGGGCAGCGACGCCGAGGACTGGATCGTCGACGACCCGCAGCCGGTGAGGCAGCTCGAGGCGGCCGACATGCTCGGCCGGGTGCGTGCGCTCGAGGAGGAGCTCGCCAGGCAGGCGGGCGCCCGCGAGGTCGCGCGCACCAGCGCCGAGCGCGCCGTGCTCGTGGGCCTCGGCCCCGACGACGCCGAGACCGCCGCGCGCATGGCCGAGCTCGCCGAGCTCGTGCGCAGCGCCGGCGCCACGGTCGCGGCCAGCACGGTCCAGCGCCGCGCGAAGCCCGACCACCGCACGGTCGTCGGCGAGGGCAAGCTGCAGGAGGCGGTGTCGCTGGCGTTCCACGAGGACGCCGACCTACTCGTCTTCGACCGGGAGCTCACGCCCGCGCAGGCCAGGGAGGTCGAGCGCCTCACGAAGCTGAAGGTCCTCGACCGCACCCAGGTGATCCTCGACATCTTCGCGCAGAACGCCTCGGGCCGCGAGGCGCAGGTTCAGGTCGAGCTGGCGCAGCTCAAGTACCAGCTCCCGCGCCTGGCCGGCCGCGGCGAGGCGATGAGCCGCCTCGGCGGCGGCATCGGCACCAGGGGCCCCGGCGAGACGAAGCTCGAGGTCGACAGGCGGCGCATCAGGGACCGCATCGCCACCCTGGAGAGGGCCGTCGCGGACATCAGCCGCCGCCGCACCGAGACGCGCAAGTCCCGCACGGCCTCGACAACGCCGGTCGTGGCGCTCGTCGGCTACACGAACGCCGGCAAGTCGACGCTGTTCAACGCCCTCACGAAGTCCGCGGTGCTCTCGCAGGACAAGCTGTTCGCCACGCTGAGGCCCACGACGCGCGAGGGCTGGCTGCCCGAGCTCGGCCCCTGGGGCGGCACGGCCGTGTTCACCGACACGGTCGGGTTCATCCGCGACCTCCCCGACGAGCTCGTCGACGCCTTCAGGGCCACGCTCGAGGAGCTGCACCACGCCGACCTGCTGCTCCACGTCGTCGACGGCGCGACGCCCGGGGCGCCCGACCGCGTC
>DATGNP010000233.1:0-6965 GCA_035306665.1 Trueperaceae bacterium | reverse complement strand
ACGACTCCCGCGTCACGCACCTGGTCACCGAGCACGGCGTGCGCGCCGTCGCCGACGGGCCCTAGGGGCCGCCGCTCGTCGAGCCCCCGCGGCCCCTCGGGACGGCTCGTCCCCGGACGCGCGGCGCGGCGCGGCCTCCGGCCTCTCGGCCCTGCGACCCGCCGCCCTCTCGGCCCTGCGACCCTCCGGCCTCTCAGCCCTTGACGCCCGTGAGGACCACGCCCTCGATGATCTGGCGCTGGAACACGAAGAAGACGACCAGGACAGGGATGATCGCCAGCGCCGACGAGGCCATGATCAGGTTCCAGGCCGTGCCGGCCTCGCCCGAGAAGAACGCCACGCCCACGGGGATCGTGCGCATGTCGGGGGACTTCGCGACGATCAGGGGCCACAGGAACGCGTTCCAGTTGCCCACGAAGTTGAAGATGCCCAGCGCGGCGAGGCCGGGGCCCACCAGCGGCAGGCCGATGCGCCAGAACAGCCCGAACTCGCTGACCCCGTCGACGCGGCCGGCGTCGAAGAGGTCGCGCGGCAGCGTCGCGAAGAACTGGCGCATCAGGAACACGCCGAAGGCCGGGATCAGGCCAGGGAACGCGATGCCCCAGTAGGTGTTCACCCAGCCGAACTGCGTCGACATCACGTACCAGGGGATCACGAGCATCTCGGTGGGGATCATCAGCGTCGAGAGGATCAGCAGGAAGACGAAGTTCCTGCCCGGGAAGCGCAGGCGCGTGAGCGTGTAGCCGACCAGGGAGCAGAAGAACAGCACCGACACGGTCGAGATCCCCGCGACCACCAGGCTGTTGAGGAACCACCGGGGGAACTGCGTGCCCAGCAGCACCTCCTGGTAGTTCGCCAGCGTCCAGACCTCGGGCCAGAAGTTGAAGCGGAAGATCTCGCGCAACGGCTTGAACGACGACAGCAGCATCCACGCGAACGGGAACGCCATCACGACGCTGCCGACGGTGAGGAGCAGGTACGCGAGGGCGCGGCCCGGGTCGAAGCGGCGTCGCCGGGTCGCCGCGCGCGTCGCTGCGGCGGGCGCGGCCGCGGCCGCCGTGCGGACGGCCGCCATCAGAGCTCCACCCGGCGCTGCGTCAGCCGGAGCTGCAACACGGTCACGACCATGATGATGAAGAAGAGGAGCACGGTCACCGCCGCCGCGTAGCCGATCTGGAAGCGCTGGAACGCCTGCTGGTACATGTACAGCGCGATCGTCAGCGTGCTCCCCAGCGGCCCGCCCTGGTCGGTGAAGTTGATGTTCACGACCTGGTCGAAGAGCTGCAGCGTCGCAATCGTCGAGATCACCAGCGAGAAGACGATGACCGGGTTCAGGAGCGGGAACGTCACGTACCAGAAGCGCTGCCAGGCGTTGGCGCCGTCGATCTCCGCCGCCTCGTGCACCTCGCGCGGCACGCCCTGCAGGCCGGCGAGGAAGATCACGACCTGGAACCCGAGCTGCTGCCAGATCACGACGGCGGCGACGGCGGGCAGGGCCTGCTGCGGGCTGGTGAGGAACGGCTGCGGGTCGACGGCGAGGAACGGCAGGCCCAGGCGCGTGACGAACTCGCTCCAGGCGAACAGGACGTTGTTGAACACCCCGAAGTTGACGGAGTACATCCAGCCCCACACCCAGGCGACCGCCGCCGCCGGCGTCACGTACGGGGCGAAGTAGATCGCCCGGAACACGGCCTTGAAGCGCCTGACAGAGTTCAGCAGCACGGCCACGAACAGGCCGATCGCCATCTGGCCGGGCACGACGATCACGAAGTACTGCAGCATGTTCCGCAGGGCCTTGTAGAGGTCGCCGCCGGCGGCGATCTCGGCGGCCATCTGCCGGTAGAAGCGCAGGCCGACGAACACGCGCTGGTCGGGGTCGACGTGCCAGGTGAAGAACGACAGGCGGAACGACTGCAGGGCGGGCCACAGGCGCAGCAGGAGGAAGAACGCCAGCGGCACGAGCAGGAAGGCGTAGGCCCAGAGGGCCTCGCGCGTGCTGAGCCGCAGGCGGCGGCGTGGTCTCGTGGTGGGGGACGTCATGAGGTTCCCAGCAGCGTAAACCCCGCGGACGGGGCCGGGTAAGGACGGAGGCCCCGCGCCGGTCACCGGGCGGGGCCTCCGCGGCGCTCCGGCCTCGGCCGGAGCGCTGCCTGGGGGTCAGCGCAGCGAGTCGATGAGGGCCTGCTCCGCCTGGGCGGCCTGCTGCATGGCGGTCGCCGGGTCGACGCCCTGGAGGACGACCGCGTTGATCGCGTCGACCATCGTGTCGCGCTGGCCGGTCTCGTCGAAGAAGATCGTCGCGTGCGCGTAGTCGAGCGCGCGCACGAACGGGCCGTAGACCGGGTCGGCGGCGAGGTCGGGGTCGGAGATCAGGCTGCGGCGGGCGGGCAGCTCGCCGGTGACCTCGAGCCAGAGGCGCATCGCGTCCTCGCTCGTGATGAACTGCAGGAAGCGGGAGGCGGCCTCGAGCTTGACGGGGTCCTTCGCGGCGTTCGGCGTGATGCCGTTCATGAAGAACGAGGCGAAGTTCGAGCGCACGCCGTTGTCGAACGTGGGCAGCTCGGCCACGCCCCAGTTGAACTCGACCTTCTGCACGTCGCCTACGGCGAAGCTGCCGTCGATGATCATCGCGATGTTCTCGAGCTGACGGAAGCCGTCGCGGTAGCCGTTGTTGCCCGGCACGAACTCGGGGACGGCGAAGCCGTGCTCCGTCACCCAGCTCGTGTAGAACGCCAGCGCCTGGACGCCGGCCTCGCTGTCGAACTGGACGTCGGTGTAGTCGTCGGAGTACGGCTGGCCGCCGAACTGGCGCACGAGCACCTCGCGCACCAGATGGTGGTCCTGCCCCGTGGGCGCGAAGCCGTAGCCGACCTCGACGACGCGGGCGCCCTGGCGCACGGTCAGGGCCTTGGCCATCTCGACGAACTCGTCCCAGGTCGCGGGCGGGCCGTCGAAGCCGGCGGCCTGGAGCTTGTCGAGGTTGTAGAACAGCGCCAGGCTGCGCACGGCCGTCGGGAGGCCGTACCAGGTGCCGTCGACCTTGGCGGCCTGGACGAGCGGAGCGAACTCCTCGTCGAGCGCCGCGTAGTCGAAGTGCTCCTCGGGCAGCGGCACGACGTAACCGGCGCGCTGCCAGGTGGGCAGCCAGCCGTAGAAGAGCTGCACGACGTCGGCGCCCTGGCCGGCCGGCAGCGAGGCCGCGACCTGCTGCTGGTAGCCGTCGTACGGGTACGTCTCGTGGACCACCCTGACGTCGGGGTTCGCGGCCTCGAACTGCTGGATGAGCTGGTTCATCGCGTCCTTGCGGACCGCGAAGTCGTACTGCCAGTACGTGATGGTCGTCTGGGCGCTCGCGGCTGCGACGAGCAGCAGCGCGACCAAGGCGAGTAGCGTCCTCTTCATCTAGACATGCTCCTTTCAGGATCACGCAACCGCTCCCTGGCGGTCGCCAGCGCGTCCTTGCGCTCCCGCAGGGCGCGGAGGTCGCCTTCCAGGCGCTCTCCGACCCGAACGAGCCTCTCTCTCATGGCCTCCGGCGCCGGCATCCCGAGCCCGCTCCGCCTGGCGACGAACGCCGCCGGGTCGAGGGCCTGCGCGAGCGTGGCGGCGTCGAGCCTGGGCCCGCCGGCGGCGACCAGGTCGTCGGGCGTCGCGGAGGCGAGCGCCCGGCCCTCGGCCGTCAGGCGCCTCACCAGCGCGGCCACGACGCGGTGCGCGACCGGGAAGCCCAGGCCGGCGTCGCGAGCGAGCACGTCGGCCAGCTCCGTCGCCGTCGTGTCGGTCCGGGCGGCGGCCGCGGCCAGCCGCGCGCGGTCGAAGTCGCCGCCCTGCAGGCAGGCCTTGATCAGCTCCAGCGCGCCGCCGAGCTGGCGGTGGAGGATCACGAGCCCGCCCTGGATGTCGGGGCCGAAGTCGTTGAGGTCGGTGAAGGGGATGTTGTGGCTCGAGTACGTCACCATGCCCGCCGACCCCAGCACCCGCGAGAGGCGCGTGCGCGCGTGCTCGAGGGCGACGGGGTTGCGCTTCTGGGGCATTATCGAGGACCCCTGCACCAGGTCGTCGTCGAGGACGTAGTGGTCGGCGGCGGCCCACGTCAGCAGGTCGTTGACGAAGCGGCCCAGGTCGAGCGCGAGCGAGGCCGAGACCGACGCGAGGTCGACCTCCCAGTCGGCCGACGCCACGGCGTCGTAGGTGTTCTCCACGGGGCCGTCGAAGCCGAGCGCCGCGGCGGTCGCCTCGCGGTCCAGCGGGTGCGAGGTGCCGGCCAGCGCCGCCGCCCCCAGGGGGCAGCGGTTCATGCGGGCGTACGCCTGAGACACGCGCTCGGAGTCGCGGGCCAGCATGTCCTCGACGGCCGTCAGGTAGTGCGCGACCGTCGTCGGCTGCCCGGGCCGGTGGTGCGTCTGGGCGATGAGCACGGTGGTCAGGTGCTCGCGGGCGAGCGCCAGCAGCAGCCGCCTGACCTCCGCCAGCTGCAGGCCGACCTCGAGCAGCAGCTCGCGCCCGTGCATCTTGTAGACGGTCATGTCGAGGTCGTTGCGGCTCAGCCCCAGGCGGATGAGGCCGACGGCGTCGCCGTAGCGGGCCTCGAGCACGCGCTGCAGCGCGAAGTAGAGGTCGGGGACGTCATCGGCCTGCACCGGCACCGGCTCCTCGTGCAGCGCGACCAGCCCCGCCCGCAGCGCGGCGCCCCGCTCCCGCACCGCCGGCGCGGCGTGCGCCGGCAGCGCCAGGACGGCGTCGAGGTGGGCCGTCATCGCGTCGATGAAGTGGTGTCGCAGGAACTCGCCCGCGAAGCGGTAGTCCAGGGCGAGCACCTGCCCTCGGTATGCCGGATGCCAGGTCATGCAGCTCCTCGCCGCCGCGCCCCGCCGCTCGGGGGGCCGGTCGCTGCCGGTGCGAGGGCACGATACCCGGCGGAGGCGCGCGTCTGACGTCTCCGGCGCTCCTCGGGGCTAACGCTGCCTTCACGCTCGGGGCGAGCGCGGGGCGCGCGCCGCCGTGTAGGGGTGCCCGTCCAGGCTGCCGCAGCGTCCGGCCCGGCACCGCGGCCTCAGCGCCAGGGCAGCGCGCTGCCCTTCCACACGGCGCGGGCGCGGCGCAGCACGTCGCGCGTGCGCCAGGCGTTCGGCTCGTTCACGCCGCGCAGCAGCACCCAGGCGAACATGCGCCCGATGCCGGAGACGGCGAAGAGCGTGTGGAAGCCGTTCCAGCCGGGCACGGTGTAGTCGAGCGACTGGAAGACGCCGAGCAGCGGGCCCGACAGCGAGCCGCCGGCGAAGCCGGCCAGGCCGGTGATCACCGAGTAGGAAGCGATGAACGAGACCCGGCCGACCTTCGGCGCCGTGACCAGCGCCAGGTTGAAGAGCGCCAGGCCCACGGCGCCGAACGCGACGACGTCGGAGAGGGCGGCTATCCACACGAAGGTGAGGTCGCCGTACAGGCCGGCCAGGATCCAGTTCGTCGGCAGCAGGGCGCCGTGTAGGAAGGTGCCGATGCCGAGCATCGACTTGTTGCCCACCCTGTCGACGATGCGGCCCCAGCGGCTGCTGGTGAACAGCGACGCGGCGGCCGTGATCGACGTGTAGACCGCCACCTGCGTGAACGACATCCCCAGGCTCTCGAGGAAGTAGGCGGTGGTGAACGGGTTCGAGAGCATGACGACGAACTGCCAGTAGACGGCGAAGCGCAGGAAGCGCCTGAAGCCGTCGTCCTGCAGCGGCGCCAGCAGCACCGTCCCGAACGGCAGGCGCCGCTTCTCGACCGGCGGGTCGTGGTGGAAGAGGATCAGCACCGCGCCGGCGAGCGCGCAGACGACGGCCACGAGGAGGACCAGCTGGAAGCTCAGGGGCGGCGCGACCCTGTCGAGGAACGCGCCACCGGCCAGGTTGGCGGCCATGCCCACCACGCCCATGACCCCGCTGCGCCGCCCGAAGAACGTCCCGCGCCTGTCCGCCGGCACGACGTCGCCCATCCACGCCGTCCAGGTGGTGGACGCCGCGGCGTTGAACACGCCCGCCACGAACACGAGGGCCACGAAGACGGTCGGGCGCGCCGCGTCGGGGACGGGTAGCTGCGGCAGGAACACGGCCACGAGCCAGCACAGCCGGCCCGCCGTGGCCAGCGAGGCGTTGAGGACCCGGCGCTGCCCCGCCAGCTCGGCCACCCAGGCAGCCACCGGGCTCGCCATCTGCGCCAGGAAGCCGACGCTGCCCACCAGCGCGATGTGCAGCGGGGTGGCGCCCAGCTCCAGCAGGTAGCCGATGAGGACGCTGCCCATCGTCCAGTTGATGAACACCTGCACGAGGCCGCCCTCGAGGAACGAGAGCCTGAGCGTGCGCGCGACCTCCGGCGACGGCTCCTCCGGCTCGAGCGTGAGCTCCTGGCCGGCGATGGGCGTGGCGGCCGCCGGCGACCCCACGGCCTGGGCGCCGGCATGGGTGACGGGCCGGGCGTCGACGAAGGCGTCGTCCAGCACGCCGGCCCCGCCCTCGAGGGAGCCGCCCGTCGGGTCCGCGTCCGCCGCGCCGCCTTCCTGCCCATCGTCGGGGCCGCGCATCGTGCGGGAGTCTAGACGCCGCTCCTGAGAGGACGGGGACCGCCGCGATGCGCCCCCGGGGCCGCTATCATCGCGCTCGTGAGCGAAGCGGTGGTGGGCGTCGACTTCGGCCTCAGCGTCACCGACGCCGTGCTCGTGCGGGGCGGCCGGGCCGAGCGGCACGCCTCCCTCCTACGGCCGGGCCCCGCCAGCCCCGAGGTGCTGCGCGCCGCGCTCCAGGCCCTCGACGTCGGCGGCGACGAGCCGGCCGCGGTGGCCGTGACGGGCGGGCGCTCGCGCGAGCTGGCGGGCGCGCCGGGGGTCGTGGTGGTGGAGGAGCCGGAGGCCATCGGCCGAGGCGCCCTGGCGCTCGCCGGCTTGGACCGGGCGCTGGCGGTCTCGTGCAGCACGGGCACGGCGATGGTCG
>DATGNP010000232.1:0-12058 GCA_035306665.1 Trueperaceae bacterium | reverse complement strand
CAAGAAGGCGATGCTGGCGCTAGGCAAGGTCGGGCACGACGCCGTGCTGCGGTTCTACCGCCAGCGCGGCGTGGAGCTGCGCCTCGCCGACTTCCCGTTCGCCCACGGCGCCGTGCACCGACTGGACGCGGTGGCCGGCGCGGCGGAGGCGGGCGCCGTGCCGCTCGTCGACGCCTACCACGTGAGCTTCCAGAACACGAACACGGGCCGGCTCACGCCGGCCATGTTCGACGCGGCCCTGGCCGAGGCGAAGGCCTTGGCGGGCCTGGGCTAGTTGGGGGAGCCCGCCGGGCTCAGGCCTGCGCCTGCTGGCGCAGCGAGTTGATCCGCCTCGCGAGGCGCGACTTGCGCCTGGCGGCGGTGTTCTTGTGCAGCGTGTTCGTCTTGGTCGCCTTGTCCACGAGGCCCTGCACGACCTTCTGGTACTTGGCGGCGGCCTCGAAGTCGCCGGCCTCGGCGGCCACGACGGCCTTCTTCGTGAACGTGCGGATCGTGCTCTTGCGCGCGCGGTTGGCCAGGCGCTTCTTCTCGTCCTGGCGGTGCCGCTTCATGGCTGACAGGTTGCGAGCCATCGACTCTCCTTCGCAGCTTCAGGTGTCTCATGGCGCCCGGTGTAGCCGGCGCCTCCCTCCCAGCGCGCCGGCGCTGGGCACAAAGCCTGCCGATGTTAGCACAAGGCGGCGCGCCTCCGCAGCACGGCGAGCAGCGCAGGCGGCCGCGGACCCGTGTCCGCCAGGGGCTCCGCCCGAGGCCGCCGGTGACGTACACTGCGGTGCTTCCCGCTGGCAAGAGCCTCTCTTCGGCTGGTGGTTGGCTGATTAGAGGACTCACATGACCGACGGATTCACGAGCTTCGGGCTCGACGGGACGATCCTGGCAGGCGTAAGGGACGCCGGCTACGACCGCCCCACCCCCATCCAAGTACAGACGGTCCCCGCGGCGATGCAGGGCCGTGACGTGCTGGGCCTGGCCCAGACGGGAACCGGCAAGACGGCCGCGTTCGTGCTGCCGATCCTGCAGCGGCTGTCGCGCGCCGCCCCGACGGGCAGACGGCGGGTCCGCGCGCTCGTCGTCGCCCCGACCCGCGAGCTCGCCGAGCAGATCAACGACGAGTTCGCGCGCCTCGGCAGGCACACCGGCCTGAGGAGCGCGACCGTCTACGGCGGCGTCGGCTTCCAGCCGCAGGTGACGGCGCTGCGCGGCGGCGCCGACGTCATCGTCGCGTGCCCCGGCCGGCTCCTCGACCACGTCGAGCGCGGCAACGCCGACCTCGGCCACGTCGAGGCGCTCGTGCTCGACGAGGCCGACCACATGTTCGACATGGGCTTCCTGCCCAGCGTGCGGCGCATCGTCGCGCTCGTCCCGACGGGGTCGCAGCGGCTGCTGTTCTCGGCCACGATGCCCGCCGAGGTCAGGCACCTCGCCGACGGTCTCCTGAGCGACCCGCTGCGCGTCGAGATCGCCCGCGCCGCTCCCGCCGACACGATCGACCACTACCTCGTGCCCGTCGACGAGGAGCGCAAGAGCGAGCTTCTCATGCACCTGCTCGACAGGCCCGAGGCGAGGTCCGTCCTCGTGTTCACGCGCACCAAGCACCGCGCCAAGCGCCTGGCGGCGAACCTGAAGAAGGCCGGCTTCGCGGCCGCCGAGCTGCAGGGCAACCTCTCGCAGACCCGGCGCCAGGCGGCCCTCGACGGCTTCCGCGACCGCACCTACGACGTGCTCGTCGCGACCGACATCGCGGCCAGGGGCATCGACGTCGCGGCCGTCAGCCACGTGATCAACTACGACTTCCCCGACACGGCGGAGGCGTACACGCACCGCATCGGTCGCACCGGGCGCGCCGAGCGCACGGGCGAGGCCCTGACGTTCGTGACCACCAGCGACTTCGGCAACGTCCTCGACCTCGAGCGCGTGCTGGGCCGGCGCGTGGAGCGGCGCTCGGTGGAGGGCTACGTGCCCGCCCACGCCGCGCAGCTCGCCGAGCTGCGCCCCGGACAGCACCGCGGAGGCGGTGCGCGCGGCAGCGGCGGCAGGCCGGCGCGAGGCGGCGGGCCCGCCCGACCGGCGACGCAGCGCGGCAGCGGCCCGCGACAGCGGCCGGCGGGCGGAGAGCGCGCCGGCGGCGGCCCCGCGACCGTCGGCGTCCGCGGCCACGCCGCCCACTCCCGGCCCGACCGGCCGGCCTCCCAGGCCGGCGCGGCCCTAGGGGCTCGGGGCGCTAGCGAGGGCGCGGACCCGGACGCCGGCTCCCGCCGCCGGCGCAGGCGCCGCTCGCGCGGCCGCCGTTCGCCGGTCGCAGCCGACTGAGACCCAGACCTACCAGGTAGCCCGGCCCGGGACCGGCGCGGCTTAGGCGCCGGCCAGCCCGGTCGCGGCTCGGGCCGGTAGGCGACCGGCAAGCGCCCGCCGGCTCCAGGCAGCCGCCCATGGCGCTCCCGCACAGCGCGGCGGCACCATCGGGCCATGCGGGCGAACGCCTACCAGGCCGCGGTCCTCGACTTCGTGCGCCGCTCCGGCGGCCACGGCGTCGTCGAGGCCACGGCGGGCAGCGGCAAGACGACCACCCTGGTCATGGTCGCGGGCACGCTCGTCGCGGAGCTGGGGACGCCGCCGGGGGACGTGGCGTTCCTCGCCTTCAACCGCTCGGCCGCCGCGGAGCTAAGGCGCCGGCTCCCGGCGGGCGTCGAGGCCCTCACCCTGCACGCGCTCGGACGGCGCGTCCTCCTCGCGGCCGGCCACGGCGCGGACGTCGCTGAGGACAAGTACCTGCGCCTCGCGGCCGACCTGCCGGCCGCGCCGCACACGCGGCCCGCCCTCGCGGAGCTGGCCCGGTTCGCGCGGCTCGAGCTGAGCGCGCTCGCGGAGGGCCGCGAGGCCACCGCACTCGCCGAGCGCTACGGCGTCGAGCTGCCCGGCCCGCCCGACGCGGTGACGGCCGCGCTCGCCAGGCTCCTCGAGCTCGGCGAGTCGTCGCCGCTGCTGGACTTCACCGACCTCCTCTACCTCCCCGTGCGCCTGGCGCTGCCCGTGCCGCGGTTCGCCGTGGTCTGCGTCGACGAGGCCCAGGACCTCAGCCGGCTGGCCCTGGCGTTCGTCGAACGGCTCGTCGCGGCGGGCGCCAGGGCGCTCTTCGTCGGCGACCCGCACCAGGCGATCTACGCCTTCGCCGGCGCCGACGCCCGCTCGCTGCCCCGTATCGAGCGCCTGACACGGGCGGAGCGGCTACCGCTGTCGGTCAGCTTCCGGTGCCCGACGCGCCACGTCGCGCTCGCCCGGCGCTTCTCGCCCGAGATGCTGCCCGCGCCGGGAGCGGTGCCAGGCGCCGTGCGCTTCAGCGACGTCGCCCGCCTGCCCCGGGAGGCCGCGCCGGGCGACCTCGTCCTCGCGCGCACGAACGGGCCGCTCCTCGACCTCGCCCTGGCCGTCGCGTCCGCCGGGCGGCCCGTGGCGGTCCTCGGCGACGAGCTGCTCCCCGGCTGCGTCGAGCTGGCCGAGCGTCTCGCTCGTGACGGGCAGCTCGAGCGCGCGGCCGTGGCGGCGGCGCTCGAGGCGGAGCGCCAACGCCTGGAGGCCGAGCACGTCACGAGCCTGGCGCTGCCGGGGCTGCTGGACGCCGTCCGCCAGCGGCATGCCGCCGTGGCGCTGGCGCTCATCGCCGCCCGCTCCGGGTTGCTCCCCGACGTCCTCGCCGCCCTGCGCCGTCTCTTCCCCGCCGGAGACACCGTGCTCGACGGGCCCGGCCGCGTGCTGCTCGCGACGGTCCACAAGGCGAAGGGCCGGGAGGCCGAGCGCGTGTTCCTGCTGGCGCCGGAGGAGCTGGGAGTGGGCACGTACCACGGCGGGCCGCCGCGCGAGGGGCACGCGGACGCCGCCAACACCGCCGCCGCCTCCGACGCCGACCCCTTGACCCGCTCCCGCGGGGCCGACGACGACGCCGCCGAGGCGAACGTCCTGTTCGTTGCCCTGACCCGAGCCAAGCGCGAGCTGGTGCTGGTCGAGAGGACGCCGGGGGCGGTGGCCGCGCGCCTCAGGTCGCGGTCCGCCGGCGGCTCGCCGGCCTGGCTGACGCGCCGCTGGGACGACGTGCTCCGCCTCGCCGTCCTCATGAGCGGGGCGGCGCCGGAGACGGGCATATCATCGCGGCATGGCGAGGCACGGGGAGTACAAGACGCCGGGCGGGAAGCTCGTGGTCGCCGACGTGGTCGTGGAGGGCGGGAGGATCGTCTCGGCCGAGGTGACCGGCGACTTCTTCCTCGAGCCCGAGACGGCCCTGGCGAGCATGACCGCGGCCCTCGTGGGGGCGCCGGCTGACGCCAGCGAGCGCGAGCTCGCCGACCTGATGGAGCGCAGCCTGCCGGAGGGCGCTCAGCTCATCGGCTTCTCGACCGAGGCGGTGGCCACGGCGGTGAGGCGCGCGATCGACGTGGACAGCCCGAGGGAGCGCGTATGAGCGACCAGCGCTTCCCCGAGGAGATGCTCGCCAGGTGGCACGAGCACGACTGGCAGTTCATCCACGACGCCCCGACGGCGCCGCGGCTGCACATGGCCATCGACGAGGTCCTGACCCTCGAGGTGGGGGCCGGACGGCGCGAACCGACCCTGCGCATCTGGGAGTGGGACTCGAACGCCGTGATCCTCGGCCGGTTCCAGTCGGTGCGCAACGAGGTCGACATGCCGGCCGCCGAGAGGCACGACGTGACGGTCTGCCGGCGCATCACCGGCGGCGGGGCCATGTTCGTGGAGCCTGAGAACACGATCACCTACTCGCTCTACGCGCCCGAGAGCCTGGTGAAGGGCCTGTCGTTCGTCGACTCCTACGCCTTCATGGACGCATGGGTGCTCGAGGCGCTGAGGAGCCTCGGCGTGAACGCCGTCTACAAGCCGATCAACGACATCTCGTCAGACCAGGGCAAGATCGGCGGGGCAGCCCAGACCCGGCGCGCCGGCGCGGTGCTGCACCACGTGACGATGGCCTACGACATCGACACGCCTAAGATGCTCGAGGTGCTGCGCATCGGGCGCGAGAAGCTCTCGGACAAGGGTTCGGTCAGCGCCAACCGGCGCGTCACGCCCCTCCGGGAGCAGACGGCCCTGCCGCGCGAGACGATCGTGGAGCGCTTCGCGCGGACGTTCGACGAGCTCTACGGCCTGACCCCGTCGACGCTCACCCCGGCGGAGCTCGAGTCCGCGGAGAGGCTCAGGCGCGAGAAGTTCGACAGCGACGAGTGGCTCTACCTGCTGCCCTGACCCGCTAGCGCAGCGGCAGGCGCCACGTCGTCCAGGCGGCGCCGTCGACGACCTCGGTGGTGCCGACCGCCACGCCCGTGCGGTCGGCGACGAGCTCGAGCGCCTCCGTGAACAGGTCGACGAGGCCGAGCAGGTCGTCGTAGGTCGGCACGGCGTCGGGGTCGACCCCGACGCCGTCACTGTCCTCGGCCCTGTCGGCCGCCACCCCCGCGGCGGCCCAGGCCAGCGTCGCCACCGTACCTGCCGCCAGGTCCGTCGCCCGCGCGAGGCCGCGGAGGAACGCGGGGGCGTCGGTCAGGTCGTAGGCCACTACGTCGCCGCCCACCAGCCCCAGGCTCTCGTAGGTCCGCCACACGACGCCGGCCGCCGGCGGGGCCCCGAGGTGCACGTCGATCGCGGCGTGGAGGCTGGCCGGGGGCGAGCCCACCACCAGGTGGCCGCCGAACACGGCCACGCCGACGTCGACGCTCGGCCCGGACCTGACGCGGAGGTAGTCGACGCCGCGGTAGCTGCGCTGCCTGACCGACACGACGTCGTCGACGCTGAGGGACGTCTCGGCGCCCATGGCCGCCGCGAAGGCGTCGATCGCGTCGTAGACGTTCGCGAACGCCTCGAGCAGGAGCTCGATCCCACGCTCGGCCGCCGCCTCCGAGGTCACGGCCACGGTCGCCACGGAGGGAGGGCCCTGTACCCAGGCGCGGAGGTCGGTGGCGAGGACGTCGAGCGTGGCGGAGTGCCAGGAGCCGCCGACCCAGTCGAGCAGGGCCTCGTCGAGGTCCACCCCGGTGAGCGACCGCCAGGCACCGCGCAGGTCGTCGTCGAGCAGGCCCGCCCGCGCCAGGTCGGCGAACCAGGTGTCGAGCCAGGCGACGAACGCCCGCGCCGAGAACGCGCCGCCGCTGAGCGCCACGGCGTCCCGCGGCACGAGGGCGGGCTCGGAGAGCCGGCAGCCGTCGCAGGTGAGGAGCGCGAGTAGCTCGTGCTCGCCGGCCTCCTCGGCGCGCCGCGCGTCGAAGGCGGCGACGGACTCCACGACGACGCCCCCCGCGTCGACGGTCGCGTGCCACGCGAACCCGCCGACGATCTCGAGGGTCGTGAGGAACCGGTCGAGGAGGGGGCCGGCCTCCGGCGCCTCGCCCAACAGCCCGCGGTAGAGCGCGAGGCCGTCGGCCGCGGCGGCGAGGTTGAGCGTCACGCCCAGGCCGCGCGACGTGAGGCCGCGGGACAGGGAACCCACTCGTGTCGTGAGGAGGCTCGGCTCGCGGGCGCCCTGCGCGCGCCGCAGCGCACCGCGCAGGTCGTCGGGGTCCGTGGCGAGGACGACGAAGCCGTCCGCCGCAGCGATCACGAGCGGCAGGTCGGAGGCGTCGAGGAGGAGGTGGATCTCGGCGTCGCCCTCGAACCCGAGCGAGCCGGAGCCGAAGCACGCGGCCACGGCCGCGACGAGCCGCTCGGCCAGGCCCGGCTGGGGAGGGCGCGTGGCGGCCACGACGCCGGGCACGGGGTCGAAGCGCGAGAGCGTGACGCCGACGACCGTGGGGCCGAACACGCCGCCGCCGTCCTCCACGGCGGCGGCGGCCTCGGGGCAGACCGCGGCCAGCTCGGCGAGGAGGTCCTGCTCTCCCGGCTCCTCCGCGACGTCGGCGACGTCGGCGAACAGGGCGGCGAGCTGGCGCGCGGCGTCGGCGGCGCGATCGAGCTCGAGGTCGGCGAGGAGGGCCTCGAGCGTGGTCGTGTCGACCCCATCGGGCGAGACGTGGAGCGCCAGGACCGTCGTCTCCGGCAGGAGCGAGGCGATGGCGGGCTGGGCCCTGCCGACGGCGGCCGCGCACAGCAGCGCGGCGGCGAGCGTTGTCGTGAGGCGCCTAGGCATGACGACAACGCTAGCGCCTCCGGCTCGGCAGCGTGACGACACCGCAGGCGCCGACCGGCGGGCGATAATGGCCGGTGGACCGATGCACGCAGCCGATCCCATCGTCAAGGTAGAGGGCCTCACCAAGCGCTACGCGCCGCACGCCCCGCCCGCCGTCGACGGCCTCGACCTGACCGTCGCCAGGGGCGAGGTGCTCTGCCTCCTCGGGCCCTCAGGCTGCGGCAAGACGACGCTCTTGAGGCTCATCGCCGGCTTCGAGCGCCCCGACTCCGGCTGCGTCGAGGTGGCGGGCAAGGTCGTCGCGCACGACCGCGTGATGGTCCGGCCGGAGCACCGCCGCATCGGCTTCGTGTTCCAGGACTTCGCGCTGTTCCCGCACCTGACGGTGCTCGACAACGTCGCCTTCGGCCTGCGCGGCTCGCGCGAGGAGAAGCGCGCACGCGCCGCCGAGGTCCTGGCCCTGGTGGGCCTGACCGTCTTCGACTCGCGCTACCCGCACCAGCTCTCCGGCGGCCAGCAGCAGCGCGTGGCGCTGGCGCGAGCGCTCGCGCCGCAGCCTCACATCCTCCTGCTCGACGAGCCGTTCAGCAACCTGGACGCCTCCCTGCGCGGCAGCACGCGGGACGAGGTGAGGGCGATACTCGCGCGCAGCGGCACCACGGCGATCATGGTCACGCACGACCAGGAGGAGGCGCTCTCGTTCGGCGACCGCATCGCCGTCATGCGCGACGGCAAGGTGCAGCAGGTGGGCACGCCCGAGGAGGTCTACTTCCACCCCAGCACGGCGTTCGTGGCGAGCTTCCTCGGCCGCACGAACCTGCTCAGGGGCGTCGCGGACGGTCGCACCGCCCGCACGACGATCGGCGCTGTCCCCCTGACGGGCGCCGCCGAGGGCCGCGTGATCATCTCGCTCCGGCCCGACCACCTCGAGTTGGTGCCCGTGTCTCGCGCGCCCGACGGCGAGGTGGGGCGCGGCCCCGAGGCGGTGGGCGCCGACGTCAGGGCCACGGTCGTGAGGCGCGAGTTCAAGGGCCACGTCGTGACGTACGAGGCGGTCGTGGGTCCGCAGTCGCCGACCGCGCCCGAGCCCGTCGTCGCCCAGGAGGAGCGCCTGGTCGTGTTCGCCACTCCGGAGAGCCGGCTCGCCGTGGGCGACGAGGCGTGGGTGCGCGTCACCGGTGACGGCGTCACGCTCCGCGGCGCCGCCGGCGGCGCCTGAGCCGGCCTCACCGCCGAGAAGAACGGCTCAACCGACGTAGGGAACGCTCCCGCATCACGCGCCCATCACGGTCGCTTCCCTAGCCTCCGGGCGCGTCGACGACGTCACGCGCTCGCGGTTAAGGCGACGCCGACGCCGACGCGGTGGAGGTGCTCGTGGCACGGGAGGACGCAGGCGCTACCGGCCAGCCTGAGGGCCGACGCGCGAGGACGGCGAGCGCGCTAGCTCAGCCGTACGCCGGGGTCATGGCGCCCAGGGCGGGCGGTCCGGTCAGGTCCCCGCACGCACCGGGCGCGACGAGGCGCGCGCCGCGCCCCGAGCGGCACCCGGTCTCCACGCTCGGGTGGGCCCTGCTGTGGGCCGGCGCTCACGTGGCCGAGGCCGCGCGGAAGCTGGGCGCCGCTGTCGCGGACGCGGTCACCGGGGTAGGTGCGCCACCGACGCCCCGGCCCGCCGCCGCGGCCGGAGAGCGGGTCAGCCGTCCCGGCGACCCTCGTAGGTGAGCAGCAGCCCCACGAACAGCGAGGAGAACAGGACGATCGCCAGGGCGAACGGCGCGGCCGCGGCCATCATGGCCTCGTTCGTCAGCCCGAACACCCGCACGGCGAGGTTCCGGTAGCCGCTGGGAGCCAGCAGGTACGTCATGGGCAGCTCCTTCATGACGGCCATCAACGCCAGCGCGCCGCCCGCCAGCACGTTGCGGTAGATCGACGGCAGCACGACCTGGGCGAACGCCATGAAGCGCCCGCGGCCGAGCGAGCGTGCCGTCTCCTCCATCCGCGGGTTCACCTGCAGCAGCCCGCTGCGCACCGGGCCGATCGCCAGGGCGAGGAAGCTGATCAGGTAGGCGAAGACCAGGAGCGGGAACGTCTGGTACGCGCCGGGGGCAAAGCGGATCGCGAACATCACGAGCGCGAGGGCCAGGGCCACCGGCGGCACCGCGTAGCCGAGGTAGACGAGCCTCTCCAGCAGCCTGCCGCCGATCCACCGGGACCGCAGCCCGGCCACCGCCACGGGCACCGCCAGCACCGCCGTCAGCACGGCGGCGGGCACAGCCAGCATCGCCGTGCCCAGGAACGTGCCCACGACGTCCCGCAGCTGGCCGAGCCCCGGGGGCACCAGGGCGATCCAGCCGACGAGCGTGAGCAGCGGCAGCCCGATCGCGGCGCCCAGCGAGGCCGCGACGAAGAGCCAGGCGACGGGCGCCCAGCGGCCCAGCCGCTCCGGCGCGGCCTGACGGCCGACGCCCTTGCCGACGCGGGCGTAGCGGCGCCTGCCCAGGAGCCTCAGCTCGAGGGCCACGAGCGCCGTCGTGATCACGAGCAGCATCAGCGACAGCAGGGCGGCGTTGCTCCTGTCGAACGCCGAGCTGTACTGGGTGTAGATCGCGAAGCTGAAGGTCTCGAAGCGCATGAGCGCCACGGCGCCGAAGTCGCCCAGCACGTACAGCGCCACGACGAGCCACCCGGCGAGCAGTGCAGGCCTGAGCTGGGGCAGGACGACGCGCCACACGACGCGCGCCGGGCGCAGGCCGAGGCAGCGCGCGCTCTCCTCGAGGCTGGTGTCGAGGCCCAGGAGCGCGCTCCTGACGTTGAGGAAGATGTACGGGAACGTGTATAGCGTCAGCGCCGCCGCCGCGCCCCACAGCCCGCTCGGCCGCGGTACGAGCACGTCGAACAGGCGCATCATGACGCCTTGGTACCCGCCCAGGCCCAGCAGCGCGTAGGCCATGACGTAGCCGGGCACCGCCAGGGGCGTGACCGCGAGCCAGGTCACGATGCGCCGCCCGCGCATGTCCGTGCGTGTCACGAGCCACGCCAACGGCACGGCGATCAGCGTGCCGCCGGTCAGCACGAGGCCGGCCAGGGCAGCCGTGTTGCCCAGCAGCCTGACGTTGCGGGAGCGCGTCGCCAGCTCGAGGAGCGTGGCGACGTCGAGCTCGAGCGCCCTCACCACCAGGTAGACCAGCGGCAGCAACGTCGCCGCCCCGACCAGAACGGCCGGGACGACGACGTACCAGGGCGAGCGGGGCGCCCTGCGACGCGGTGGGAGCAGCGCGGCGACGCTCAGAGCAGACCGACCTCGCGGAGGAGCTCGAGGGTGCCCTCGAGGTCGTCGATCGCGCCGAGGTCGACCTCGGGCGCGGCCCGCACGGCCTCGTCGTTGCTGACGAGCGACGGGTGCGGCGCCACCGTCGTCGTGATCGGGTACTCGTGGTTGTCGTTCGTGAAGAAGCGCTGGGCCTCCTCGGAGAGCAGGAACGCGATGAACCGGTGCATCGTCTCCTGCTGGTCCGAGGCGGCCACGACGCCGATGCCGGTGACGTTCGCCAGGTTGCCGATGTCGCCGTCGGCGAAGAAGGTCTGCGCCACGGGGAAGTCGGGCTGCTCTTCGAGGCGCCTGAGCAGGTAGTAGTTGTTCACGAGGCCGAAGTCGACCTCGCCGGACGCCACGGCGTCGAGCTGCGAGTTGTTGTTCGAGTAGGCCTTCGCGCCGTTCGCGATCATGTCGCGCAGCCACCGCTCGGCGACCTCCTCGCCGTGGGTGACGCGCATCGCGGTGACGAACGACTGGAACGAGGCGTTGGTGGGAGCCCACGCCACGCGGCCGCGGTAGCGCGGGTCGGCGAGGTCGAACACGCTCTGCGGCAGGTCGGCCTCGTCGACGCGGTCCGTGGAGTAGATGAGCGTGCGGTTGCGGGCGCTGACCGGCACCCAGAGGTTGCCGGGCACGCGGTGCTTCGCGGCCACGTCGGCGTAGAGCTCGTCCGGCACCGGCGCGAGCAGGCCGGCGGCGGCGAGGGCGCCGATGGCCCCGGCGTCCTGGGCCCAGAAGCCGTCGGCCGGGCTGGCGGCGCCCTCCTCGGTGATCAGCACGGCGAGCTCGGCGGTGCTGCCGTAGCGGACGACGACGTCGACCCCGGTCTCGGCCTCGAACCTCTCGATGACGGGGCCGGCGAGCGCCTCCCCGCGCCCGACGTACAGGGTCAGGCTCTGCGCCAGGGAGGTGGCGAGCACGGTCAGCAGCAGCAGCGCGGCGACGGTCTTGAACGGCTTCATGTAGGTCTTGAACGGCTTCATGTAGGCTCGCTTCCACGGGACCACGGGCCCCGGCTTAGGGTCTCGGGTCAATACCTAGTAAACCACTAAGGATTGACGGCGGCAGGTTACACACGCGCCGACACGAGCGTCAAGACGCCGAGTACCGGCCACCGCGCCTTCCGTTCCTGCGTGGCGGGCGTGCGTCCGGTGACCCCCGCGGACGGTGGGCTAGGGCGAGGCGAGCCTGGGTCGCGGATGGGGTCGTCGTGTCCTGGGGACCTCGGGGTAGGAGCCCGCCTAGCCCGTCTCGGTCAGCACCTCGAACAGCAGGAGGAGGACCATCGCCTCCGGCGCCGTCAGGGCGTGGCCGCTCGCGCGCGACGCGAGGCAGCGGTCGTGGCCGGCCAGGGCGCCGGCGAGGCGGCGCAGGCGCCCCAGGACGCCGGCCCCGGTCTCCTCGCCCCCGCCGCGCGGGTCGGGACCCCGCGCGAAGCCGATGCCAGCCAGCGCCTCGTCGCCGCGGACGAGCGCCCAGTCGCTCGGTGCGAGGTTCAGGAGCCGGCCCAGGCCGGCCGGGCGGGCGTCGACGACGGCGAGGGTCTCCCCGACCCGCTCCCGGCGCAGGGTCAGCAGCGTGCGTCCGAGCGGGTTCAGGAGCTGCCTGCCCGCGGGCTG
>DATGNP010000231.1:0-15557 GCA_035306665.1 Trueperaceae bacterium | reverse complement strand
CCAGCCACGCGCGGCTGCGGTTCCTGCTCGAGAGCCACGCCAGCGGCGAGGTCGACTGGGTGATCGAGCGCGGCCGCGACGCCCACGGCGCCACCCTGACGTTCAAGCCGGTGGAGGTCGCCGCGTTCGCCGAGGACCTGGTGTTCTCGCACGCCGAGCGCGTGCTGTTCATGTCGGCGACGATCCTCGACGTCGGCACGTTCCTGCGGTCGCTGGGCGTCGCGGAGGACGACGCCGCCATCGTGCGGGTGCCCTCCACGTTCCCGCCCTCCCGCCGGCCGCTGGTGCTGCGCCCCTCGGCGCGCCTGACGCGGCGTCACCAGGAGCGCGAGCTGCCCCTGCTCGCCGCCGCGGTCTCGGAGCTGGCGCGGGACCACGCCGGCGACAAGGGGGTCGTGCACGCGCACTCCTACATGATCGCGACCTACCTGGCGAAGCACATGGTCGCGAGCGAGCGCTGGCGCGTGGTCACGCACCACGACGCGGCGGGGCGCGAGGCGGCGCTGGCGAAGCACCTCTCGTCGCCGGAGCCGACGATACTGATCACGCCGAGCATGACCGAGGGCATCGACCTCGCGGACGACCTCGCCAGGTGGCAGGTGCTGTGCAAGGTGCCCTACCCGTTCCTGGGCGACAGGCAGGTGGCGGCCCGCATGGAGCGCGACCGCGACTGGTACGACTGGCGCACCTGCCTCTCCGTCGTGCAGGCCTACGGCCGCTCGGTGAGGAGCGCCGAGGACCACGCCGTCACGTACCTGCTCGACGCCGACTTCCCGGCGTTCATAAGGCGCCAGCAGCGGCGCCTCCCCGAGTGGTTCATGGAGGCGCTGGCCGAGTAGGGGCCCGGCGCCGGCGCGCGAGCCGGGACCAGTGGCCCCGCGCCCTCAGAAGTGGTCGTTGTGCGACTTGAAGACCGGGTGCTCCCGGAGCGCCCCCGCCAGCGCCCGCAGCGCCGGCAGCGAGCCCTCCGCGCGGCCGTCGGTCAGGAGCGAGGCGGGAGGCGACGCGCCCGTGAGCAGGGCGGCCAGCGCGCCCACGTCCAGCGCCGCGTCGGGCTCGGCGGCGTCCGCGCGGGCGACGCCGGCGCCGCCGGGACCCAGCTCGAGCGCGAACGTCCCGTCGTTCCAGTCGCAGTCGGGGTCCGCGACGCGCAGTGTCAGCCGCGCCTCCTCCGGCCACGTCAGCCCCTCCAGCGCGACCTTCACGTCGACGACGCGCACCTGCAGCTCCGGCGACTCGACCGTGTGCCACGCCGACCAGTCGAGCGCCACGGGGTCGCCCGCCGGCAGGTGGAGGCGCACGGCGCCCACCTGGCCCTCGTAGCCGGCCAGCAGCGCGAACACCCGGCGGCGCCCCGCGGGGGAGGACCACGCCAGGTCGCGCACGTGCAGGACGGTGTCGCCGTCCTCCTTCTCGGGCTCCTTGACGGTGAAGACCGCGTAGGCGTCCTCGGCGGCGTAGGCGAACTGGGCCAGGGGCTCCCACGGCCGCCTCAGCGTCCAGGCCCAGTGGTCCTTCAGCCCGTCGTCGCGGGCGAGCGCGAACGAGAAGCGCGAGGCGAACGCGGCGTGGACGCGGGCCATGTCGGCGACGGCCTCCGCGCCGACGGGCTCGGCGACGATGCCCTCCGACCTACCCGGTCCCGCGCGGGTGGAGGCCCTCAAGCGCGCCGGCGGCAGCTCGAGCGTGTGGCCGTTCGGCACCGTCTGGTAGCCGAGCCGGGCGTAGAAGGTCGGGTCGAAGGGGTGCTCGGCGCTCCAGCCGATCCCCTGGTCGTGGAGGAGGGCGAACCACCGGCGCAGCGAACGCGCCACCAGGCCCTGGCGCCTCGCCTCCGGCGCGGTCGCGACGCCGCTGAGACCGGCGACGGTGGTCTTCCTCCCGCCCACCCAGGCCGCCAGCGGGAACATGAACGACATGCTCCGCAGGCGCCCGCCGACGAAGGCGCCCAGCGAGTACGGCATGCGCCAGCCGAGCGACTGGAGCGTCCGCTGCCTGTCGGCGACGGGGCCGTACGAGGTCGCGCGCACGTGGATGACCTGCTCGAGGTCGTCCTCGCCGAGCGGGCGGAGCTCGACGTCCATCAGAAGTGGTCCGCCCGGGGCATGTACACGGGGTGACCGGCCAGGACGCCGGCCAGCGCCTCCAGGGCGCCGAGGTCGCCCTCGGCGGTGCCGGTCGCGAGCGTCGAAGCGGGGTCCTGGGCGCCGAACAGCACGGCGGCGAGGCCCAGGGGACCCAGCGACACGTCGGGGTCGGCAGCGCCGGCCAAGGGCCGCGCCTCGCAGCCGTCGGGGCCCAGGCGCACGCGGAACGCGCCGTCCTGCCAAGGGCAGTCGGGGTCGCGGAGCGCCAGCACGAACTCGGCCTCGGTCCTGGCCCTCAGCCCGGCGAGCGCCAGCGGCAGGTCCACGACGCGCACCTGGAGGCCCGTCATGCGCCGAGGGTAGCGGTCGGCGTAGAGGGCCGCGAGGGGCTCTCCCGGAGGCAGCATCACGAGCACGGACCCGACCTGCCCGGCGAATCCCGCCAGGAACGACCACAGCCGCCGCCGGCCCGCCGCGATCTCGGCGTGCTCGCCCGGGTCGAGCCAGCGCGCGTCGTGGGCCTCGGCCGGTCCCAGCGTCTCTATCGGCAGCTCGAGCAGGTGGCCGTGGACCACGCTCTGGAACCCGTAGCGGGCGTAGAAGCGGGGGTCGAAGGGCGACTCGGCGCACAGGCCGACGCCGGCGTCGCGCAGGCGCTCGAACCAGGCGCGCAGGAGCGTGGCGACGTGGCCTCGCCTACGTGCCGTGGGAGCGGTCGCCACGCTGGCCAGGCCGCCGAGCGGCTTCCGGGCGCCGCCCACGTAGGCGGTGAACGGCCACATCGTCGCGACGCTGACGAGCTCGCCGTCCTGGAACGAGCCCAGGATGTGGGGCGCGTTGCGCTCCAGGAAGCTCCTGTGCTCGTCGTTGCGCGGGTGGCCGTACGCGAACCCCCTGATCGCCATGGCCGCGTCGGAGTCGTGCTCCTCTATGAGCCGGACCGCGCGGCCGCTCATCCTTCTTCCTCGAACGGCAGGTGGATGGCGCGCTCGACCGCCGTGCGCAGCACCATCGTGGTCTCGGTGCGCTCGACGCCCTCGAGCATGAAGATGCGGTCGAGCAGGTCGTCGAGGGCCGCCGTCGACCGCGCCCTGACCTTGGCCATGAACGAGTAGACGCCGGCGACGGCGTAGAGCGACTCGACCTCGGGCAGCGCCTTGAGGCGCTCGACGAGCTCACGGGCGGGCTTGCGAGGCTGCGGGGCGATCATCACGAACGCGGTGATCGGCAGCCCCACCGCCTCGGGGTCGAGCACGGCGCGGTAGCCGCGGATCACGCCCGCCTGCTCGAGCTTCCGCACGCGCTCGCCGACGGCGGGGGCGGAGAGCCCCACGGCCTTGGCGAGGCTGGCGAGGCTGGCCCTGCCGTCCTCCCGCAGGAGCGCGAGGATGCGCCTGTCGACGGCGTCGAATCGCATGACGAGCGCGAATCTAGCACGGCAGGCGCCGCGCCGAAGCCCTGATATCGTGGCCCGATGCGGGTGCTGTTCGTCGGCGACGTCTTCGCCACCCCCGGCATGACCGCCGCCACGGCGTTCGTCAAGGAGCGGCGCGACGAGTTCGACCTCGTCGTCGTCAACGGCGAGAACGCCGCCGGCGGCTTCGGGATCACGCGCCGGCACTTCGAGCAGCTCGTCGAGGCCGGCGCCGACGTCGTCACGCTCGGCAACCACGCGTTCGACCAGCCCGACGCGCTGGCGCTCCTCGAGGAGACGCCGCGCCTGCTCAGGCCCGCGAACCTGCCCGTGGGCACGCCGGGGGTGGGGTCCCACGTCTACCAGACGCGCGGCGGCGAGCGGGTCGCGGTCGTGCAGCTGATGGGGCGCATCTTCATGGAGCCTCTCGACGACCCGTTCCGGGTCGTGGACGAGGCGCTCGAGCGCGTGCCGAGCGGCGTGCCGGTCGTCGTCGACTTCCACGCCGAGGCCACCAGCGAGAAGAAGGTCATGCTCTACCACCTGGCCGGTCGGGTCGCGGCCCTCGTGGGGACCCACACCCACGTGCAGACCGCCGACGAGACGGTCCACAAGGGCACCGCCTACATCACCGACGTCGGCATGACGGGCGTGCAGGGGTCGTCGATCGGCATGCGCTACGAGGACGTCTTCCACCGCCTGGTCGCGAAGCTGCCGCGGCGCTACCGGCCGGCGGAGGGGCCGGCGACCGTGTGCGCTCTCGCCGTGGACCTCGAGGGCACGCGCGCCACGCGCGTCGAGCGGCTGTGGGTGCCGCAGGAGCGCCGGGCGGCGGTGGAGGGCGAGGCGTGAGCCACGAAGGGCGCGAGCGCGGGCCCGAGGCCGCGGCCGACACGAGCGAGGGCGACGCCCGCGAGCGGGCCCTGGCCGCGGCCGCGACGCCGCCCGAGGGCGACCCCGCCGAGCGTGTCAGGCCGGCGGCCGCCGGCGAGCCCCCCGAGGGGTTCGAGCGGCTCAGGGCCGACGTCGACTTCCTCGCCACCTGCCTGGGCGACGTGCTCAGGGAGCAGGAGGGCGACCACCTCTTCGAGCTCGTCGAGCGGGTGCGGCACCTCACCAAGGCCATCAGGGGGTCGTCGCCGGGAGACGCCGACGCCCAGCGGGCCGAGCTCCAGGCGCTGCTCGCGGGGCTAGAGACCCACACGGCCGAGAAGCTGGTGCGCGCCTTCACCGTCTACTTCCAGCTCGTGAACCTCGCCGAGGAGGTCCACCGCGTGCGCGTGAACCGCGAGCGCGACATCGCGGCCACCCGCGAGAGCCCGCGCAGCGAGAGCGTGGCCGCGGCGATCAAGGCGCTGCGCGACGCCGGCTGGTCGGCGGCCGAGGCGCGCCGCTTCGTCGACGGCCTCGACGTGCAGCTGACCGTCACGGCCCACCCCACCGAGGTCAAGCGCTACACGGTGAGGCTCAAGCTCGAGCGCATCACGGCCGCCCTCAGGCAGCTCGGCGAGACGCGCCTCGCCGCGCAGCGGCGCCAGGCGCTGGTGAACGAGGTCTACGCCGAGGTCACGAGCTTGTGGCTAACGCGCGAGGTGAACGACGAGAGGCCGTCGGTCCTCGACGAGGTCAAGAGCGCTCTCTACTACTACCAGCGCTCCCTCCTCGACGCCGTGCCCCGCCTGATGCGCGACGTCGACGAGGCCCTGACCGCCACGTACGGCCCCGAGGCCGCCAAGGCCGGACCGCTCGAGCCGATCGTGCGCTTCCGCTCGTGGATCGGCGGCGACCGCGACGGCAACCCGTACGTGACGCCCGACGTCACGCGCGAGGCCTACGCGCTGCAGACGCTCGTCGCGCTCCAGCGCTACGTCGCCGACGTCGACCTGCTGGTGCAGCGCCTCTCGCAGCACGAGGACAGGGTCGCGCTCAGCTCGTCGTTCCGCGACGACCTGGCGCGCCTCGACGCCGAGTTCGGCCCAACCCGTCGCTTCCCGAGCGAGCCGTTCCGGCGCAAGCTCGAGCACGTCCACCGCTTCCTCACCGCCGAGCTGGCGGGCCAAGGCGGCTACCCCGGCGGCCCCGAGGCCTACGTCGCCGACCTGGGGCTCATCGAGGACACGCTGGCGCAGGCCCAGGCCGCCCGCCTGGCGCTCGCGTTCGTGCGGCCCGACCGCTACCGCGCCGCCGCGTTCGGGTTCGTCCTCGCGCCC
Organism: Trueperaceae bacterium; assembly: GCA_035306665.1. GTDB lineage: Bacteria > Deinococcota > Deinococci > Deinococcales > Trueperaceae > DASRWD01. The sequence continues at coordinate 9,846 of DATGNP010000231.1, read as the reverse complement.
CTCGACCTGCGCGAGCACTCCACGGTCCACGAGCGCGTCGTGGCCGAGCTCCTGGCGTACGCCGGGCTCGCGGACGACTACGCCGCGCTCGCGGAGGCGGAGAGGGCGGCGCTGCTGAGCGAGGTGCTCGCCTCGCCGCGGCCGCTGGTCCCCGCCTGGGCCGAGCTCTCCGAGGAGACGACGAACGCGCTCGAGGCGCTGGGCGTGCTGAGGCGGCAGCGCGAGCGCTTCGGGGCGGACGCCGTCGGCGCCACGATCGTCAGCTTCACGAACGCGCCCTCCGACGTGCTCGAGGCGCTCGTGATCGCTAAGGAGGCGGGCATCGCCGACATCGACGCCACGCCGCTGTTCGAGACCGAGGAGGACCTCGAGCGCGCGCCCGACGTGATGCGCCGCCTCTACGACCTGCCCGTCTACCGCGCCCACCTGGAGCGCCGCGGCGTGCAGGAGGTGATGATCGGCTACTCCGACTCGAACAAGGACGTCGGGTTCCTGGCGGCGAACTGGGCCCTCTACCGCGCGCAGGAGGGGCTCGCGCGGGTGTCGCGCGAGGCCGGCGTCCCGCTGCGCCTGTTCCACGGCCGCGGCACCAGCATCGGCCGCGGCGGCGGGCCGGCGGGGCAGGCGATCCTCGCCCAGCCGCCCGGCAGCCTCGGCGGCCGCATGCGCATGACCGAGCAGGGCGAGGCCCTCTCCGACCGCTACTCCGACCCCGACCTCGCCCACCGTCACCTCGAGCAGGTCGTGCACGCGTTCATCGTCTCCTCGGCGCGCGACGCGCGCGAGCGCACGGAGCTCCCCGCCGCCTACCGCGAGGCGGCCGAGCGCGTGGCCGCCGCCGGCAGGGCGAAGTACCGGTCGCTGGTCGAGGCCGACGGCTTCTTCGAGTTCTTCCGGGCCGTGACCCCGATCGACGAGATCAGCCGCCTCAACGTCGGCTCCCGCCCGGCGAGCCGGGGTCAGGGCCGCTCGGTCGCCGACCTGCGCGCGATCCCGTGGGTCTTCGCCTGGACGCAGTGCCGCGCGAACCTCCCGGGCTGGTACGGCATCGGTACGGGCCTCGCTGCCCTGCCTGACGGGCTCGCGGCGGAGCTCTACCGGGAGTGGCCGTTCTTCCGGACCGTCGTCGACTTCGCGCAGATGAGCCTCGCGAAGGCCGACATGGACGTCTTCCGCAGCTACCTCACGCTCGCGCCCGAGCCCCTGGCGCGGCGGTTCGGGGACGACGTGATGGCCGAGTTCGAGCTCTCCGTCGCCCTCGTCGACGGGGCGGCTGGGGCGCCGCTGGAGGCGAACGACCCGGTCCTGGCGCGCTCGATCGCGCTGCGCAACCCGTACGTCGACCCGATCAGCCACCTGCAGGTCGAGCTGCTAAGGCGGCTCAGAGCGTCACCCGAGGATTCCATGGACCGGCGCCCTCTGAGTTACGCTGTCCGGGTGTCTCTGATCGGCATATCAGCAGGCATGCGTACGACCGGCTGACGTAGCATCCTTCACTTCCATCACCCGTCTCATAGCGTTCACGAGCCCGGTCCGTAGCCTCAGAAGAGGCTCATGAGGAGTGGTGCATGGACATCCTTCTAAGCGGCGGTCCCGTTCTCCTGGCGATCGTCCTACTGTCGCTGTACGCGGTCTACGTCTTCTTCTACCGGTTCCTCAGGATCCGCAACGAGCGCACCGACACGGCCGAGCTGATGGTCAAGGTGAACGCCGCCGTCCGCGAGCGCGACCTCGAGCTGGCCCTGGCCGCCTGCGAGGAGCACGGCGGTCCCGCGGCGCGCGTCCTCGGCGCGGCCCTGCTGAAGCTGCCGTACGGCCGGCCGGCCGTCGAGGCGGCGTTCGAGGAGGCCACGATCCAGGAGGAGCAGGCGCTCTCGCGCGGCCTCAGGCCGCTGGCGACGATCGCTCAGGTCGCTCCCATGCTCGGCCTGCTCGGGACCGTGACGGGCATGATCATCTCGTTCGGGCAGATCTCGCGCTTCGGTACCGGCGACCCCTCGATCGTCGCGAACGGCATCGGGCAGGCGCTGGTCACCACCGCGGCCGGCCTGATCGTCGCGATCCCCGTGATCATGGGGCACGCCTTCCTCTCGAGCCGGGTCGAGGCCATCCTCGTCGACATCGACAGGCGCCGCGAGGAGCTGATGGGCAACATCGCGCAGGCCGTCGCCTCGCGCCGCGAGGAGTCACAGCCGGCGGAACGCGCGCCGGCCGCCCCGCGTCCCACGCCGGCCGGCCACGCGCGCGAGGACGCCCGCGGCAGGGAAGACGCCGGCGCCGGCCGGGCCCTGACCCCAGACCCGGCCTAGGCGGCGCATGGCTACCTACCGCTCCAGGCGCCGCTCCTTGACGCCGAACGCCACCTTCGACCTCACGCCGATGGTCGACGTCGTGTTCCTGCTGATCATCTTCTTCATGCTCACGACCACGTTCATCACCGTGGAGTCGGGGCTGCCCGTCGACCTGCCGCAGGCGCAGACGGCTGTCACCTCGCCCAGCGACCTGCCGACGGTCTCGATCGACGGCTTCGGCGAGGTCTACTTCGGCGGCACGCGCGTGACCGAGGCCGAGCTGCCCGCGCTGGTCAGCCAGGCGCTGCAGGAGACCGGCCAGACGGCCGTGGTGCTGCGTGCCGACAGCGCGGCCCAGCACGGCCAGGCGGTGCGCGTCATGGACCTGCTGCGGCAGGCCGGCGCCGAGCGCATCGTCATCGCGACGGGCGGCTGAGGTCAGGGCGTGACCGCGGGCGGGCAGAACCTCTGGCAGGACCGCGACAAGCGACGCGCGGCGCTGCTGTCGCTGTTCCTGCACCTGGCCGTGCTGCTGCTGCTCTTCTACGTGGTCTCGCGGCCGCAGCCGGAGCCGCTGCCGACGTTCATCGTCATCGACGTCGGCACCCCCGCCCTGACCGAGGAGTACACCGAGGCCGCTACCGCCGAGGCGCCCACCGTCGAGGCGCCGGAGCCGCAGGTGGCCTCGAGCGAGGCGGGCGACCCCCAGGCGCTGGCGGCGCCGCAGCCAGAGACGACGTCCGAGGAGCTCGACCAGGTGACGGTGCAGCCGCCCGCGCCCGAGGCCCCGCCGGCCGCCGACGCGGCCCCGGAGCCGGCGCCCGTCGAGGCCGAGGTCACGCCGCCCCCGCCGCAGCTCCAGGAGCTCGCCGCCGAGTCGCCGACGCTGCCGATCGCCGAGGCGCCGGCCAGCCAGCTCCCCGAGGTCGAGCTCGAGGTCCTCCCGAACCGCGAGATCGCGGCGCCGGTGACGATCCCCGAGCCGCAGCTCCAGGTGCAGGTCGCCGAGTCCCGCGCCCTGGCCGTCGCGCCCGCGGCGAGCACGGCGCAGGCTCGCGAGGTCACGGCGCCCGACGCGACGGCGGCCGTCGCGCAGCCCGTCGAGCTGCGGGCTCCCGCGGCGAGCGCCAGCGTGACGTCGACCGTGACGGTCGCGGCGCCGCAGGTCAGCGCGGGCGTGGCCCAGGCCGTGCCCGTCGACGCCAGCCGCGTCAGCGCCTCCGTGGCCGCGTCCGTGAGCCTATCGGCCGACGGCGCCAGCGCCAGCGTGGCCGGCACGCGCCGCCTCGCCGACCCCACGGTCAGCGCCGTCGTGGGCACCGGGGTGGCCCTCGACGTCGCGCCCACGGTCCAGGTCGCGCGGCCGCGGCCGCTGGCGACGCCCCAGCTCCGCGCCACGGTCACGGGCCCGCAGGCGCCGGGCGCGCCCCAGCAGGGCGCCGTGGCCGAGGGCGCGACCGACGTCCGCGCCACCGTCGAGTCGCCGCGCGCGCCCGGCGGCAACGCGATCACGCCTGGCCAGACCGGACCGCCCGACCCCGACGCCTCGGTCGCGGCGCGCGGCCTCGCCGGCGGGCCCGACGGGGAGGGCGCTGGCGACGGCGCCAGGCAGCCCCCGGCGCGGCCGCCGCTGAGCGAGCAGCGGGACCGGGCGCTGGCCGTCGTCATAGACAACGCCAACGGGTACCCGCAGAGCGGCCTGGCGCAGGCGAGCATGGTCGTCGAGATGCCCGTCGAGGGCGGGATCACCCGCCTCCTGGCGTTCTTCGACGCCCAGGACCCGCAGCGCGTTGGCCCGGTGCGCAGCGCCAGGCCCTACTTCGTCGAGCTGGCGCAGCGGAGCGAGGCCGTGCTCGTCCACGACGGCGGCTCGCCCGACGCGATGGTCGCGATCGCCGGCGCCTCCGTGCCGACCCTGAACGCGTACACCTCGGGCGACCTGTTCGCCCGCTCCGAGGAGCGCTCGGCGCCGTACAACCTCTACTCGGTGGGCGCGAGCCTCCGGGAGGCGGTGAACCGCATCGCGCCGGAGCGGGTGCGGCTGGTGGCGAACGCCGTCTACAGCCCCGCGACCGACGCGCGCGAGGTGGCCGAGGTCACGGTGAGCTACGGCGCCTACACCAGCGGCTTCCGCTTCAACGAGGTCACCGGCCGCTACCGCTGGGTCCGCGCCGGCGAGCCCGCCGTGCAGCCGGACGGCCAGGTCCTCGAGACGCAGGCCGTGCTCGTCGGGCGGATCCAGGCCGTGCCGATCCCCGACGACGACGCCGGCAGGCTGTACGTGCCGCTGCGCTCTGGCCCCGCGACGCTCTACCTGGCCGGCCGGGCGGTGGACGGCACGTGGGACGTCGTCGACGGCGTCGGCATCACGTTCGTCAGCGAGTCCGGCCAGCTCGTCGACCTGGCGAAGCTCAGGACCTGGACGGTGCTCAGCCCCAACTACGACACGCGCGTCGAGCGCTGAGCCTCCGCCGCGGCGCGGGGGCCGCACCGTCCGCCCTCGGCTGGCGGCGCGGGGGTGGTCAGCGTCCGCCGGGACCGGCGGCGCGGGAGCCTCGGCCGCGCCCCGGACCCCCCGCGCCGCCGGCGCCTCCCCGGACGTCACGCGGCCGGGGTTGACACGGCCCACGTGAGGCGCTAGGTTAACTCAGCAGTTAATTAACGTGGAGGTTAGATAGATGCCCGCCACCGACCAGCTCAGCCTGACGTTCGCGGCGCTCGCGGACCCGACCCGGCGCGTGATCCTGGCGCGCCTCGCGCGGGGCGAGGCCACGGTGAACGAGCTGGCGGCACCCCTGGACATAAGCCTGCCCGCGGTCTCGCGGCACCTCAAGGTGCTCGAGCGCGCCGGGCTCATCTCCCGCGGACGCGTCGCCCAGACCAGGCCGTGCCGCCTCGAGCCCGCCGCGCTCGAGCTGGCCGGGAACTGGCTCAGGGGCCGGCGCGAGGAGTGGGAGGCGAGCATGGACAGGCTTGACGACCTACTCAGGACCGCCGGCGACCTGGCCGTCACAGGCCGGGCGAGCGCGGGCGGTCCGTCACCGGAAGGTGCGCCATGACCGACACAGCAGCCCAGCGAGCCGCGCGGCACGAGCTCGTGCTCGAACGCGTCTTCGACGCCACGCCCGACCGCGTGTACCGCGCGTGGACGGACCCCGAGGTCCTCAAGAAGTGGTTCGCCCCCAATCCGTTCACGACGCCGACGGCCGTGCTCGACGTGCGCCCTGGCGGCGCCAGCACGATCGTCATGCGCGACCCCGACGGGAACGACTACCCGAACCACGGCGTCTACCTCCAGGTCGAGCCGAACCGCCGCCTGGTCTCCACCGACGCGTACGTGGCCGCCTGGGTGCCGTCCGAGCGGCCGTTCATGACCATGGACCTGCGCTTCGAGGACCTGGGGGACGGCCGCACGAGGGCCACGTACCGCGTGAGCCACTGGACCCAGGAGGCCGTCGACCAGCACGCGGCTATGGGCTTCCACGAGGGCTGGGGGCAGTGCGCCGACCAGCTCGCGGCCCTGCTCGCGTCAGGCGAGGCCTGAGCTCGGGTCGGGCGGGGCCGGCCTCACGCGGCCACTGGCAGCGCCGACCGTCCCGCACTAGATTGTCGTCGGCACCAGCCCGCCGGTCCACCTCTCACCGGCGGCGGAGGAGGCGGAGTGGTCCGCGACGACGAGCAGGCGTGGCCGGCGGGGGACGACAGGACGGACGCGGTGGACGCCCGCATGGCGGCCCTGCGGGAGGCGCTCGCCGCGGAGCGGGGGCGCCTCTCCGAGGGTAGTGGGGGCTTCGCGCCGCCGGTGGGCCAAGGGCCGCTCGGCGGGGAGCCGCCGGTGGGCGGCGGCGAGGGCCGGTGGGCCCCCGGCGAAGCGGCCGAGGGCGGCTCCGGCCAGGACCCGCGCGGCCCGCTGGTCGCCCTCGGGGTCCTCGCCGCCGTGGTGCCCGCCGCCGCCAAGGCGTTCCTCGACCCCCTCGACGAGGCCTGCCGCGCCTTCGACATCACCACCGCGCTGCGGATCGCCCACTTCCTCGCCCAGACGGCCCACGAGTCGGCCCTGTACACGGCGCTGGTCGAGAACCTCAACTACGGCGCTGCCGGCCTGATGGCCACCTGGCCGAGCCGCTTCGACGCGGAGCGCGCCCAGGCCTACGCGCGCCAGCCGGAGAGGATCGCGAACTACGTCTACGCGAACCGGATGGGGAACGGGCCGGAGGAGTCCGGCGACGGCTGGCGCTTCCGCGGGCGCGGCATCCTCCAGGTCACGGGCAGGGCGACGTACCGCGACCTCGGGGAGTTCCTGGGGCTGGACCTCGAGGCGGAGCCCGACCGGCTCGCCGAGCCGCGCACGGCCGCGCTGGCGGCCGGCTGGTACTGGCACGCCCACGGCATCAACGAGCTGTGCGACCGCGACGACGCCGTCGCCGTCACCGAGGCCGTGAACGGCGGCAGGCACGGGCTGGAGGAGCGCCTGCGCCTGCTGGGCCTGGCGAAGGCCGCGCTGGGCGGCCCGGACGTGCACGCCTGAGAGGCGCTCAGGGCTCCCGCGGGATCAGCTCGTCGAAGAACAGGCCCTTGAGCCTGAGACGGTAGCCCTCGGGGCCCACGTCGGCGTCGAGGTACACGTACTCGTCCTTGTGCCCGTTCGTGTCGAGGAGCAGCGCCCGCCCCTGGGACGCGACGTTCACCCCGCCCCTCACCGGCGTGTGACCGTAGACGCCCAGCCGGTGGCCGGTGCCCTCGAGGAAGTCCTGGTCCTCCTGGATCCAGCGGCGGCGGTTCTCGAGGTAGAAGCCCTGGTCGAAGGTGTTGTGCTCCGGCAGCGGACCGACGTGCGCCAGGTGGAGGCCGTCGACGACGAGCTCGTAGGGCCAGGAGAGGATCCACTCCTTGAGCTCGGGGTCCATGGGGTTGCCGTGCCCGGGCTTCCACTCCAGGTGGGCGACGTCGTCGGTGCGCAGCGGCCCCTGGTCCTCGGTCACGGCGTTGAAGTCGTGGTTGCCCATGAGGATCACCATGCGGCCCTCGGGCACGCGGTCCTGGAAGCCCTTCACCTCGCGCAGGAAGCTCTCCTGCGCCTGCTCGGCGCGGGCGAGGTGGCGGGGGTTGTACTCGTCGTAGCGCCTGACGTTGATGAGCTCGGCGTAGCGCTCGCGGCTCTTGGCGTGCACGAGGTCGCCGAGGAGCACGAGCTTGACGTCGCCCTCCCTGAGCTCGTCGGTGGGCTTGTTGCGCTCGTCGGCCAGCCCGGCGTCGCGGAGCATGTGCCAGAGCTTCGCGGGTTGTACGTGTATGTCGCCTACGACGACAAGGCGCACGGTTCTTCCTCGGTTCCGGGCTCGTGTGGTCTACCCGCCGGCAGCCGGAGCACCCTCAGCGTTCGGCCGAGGCCTCCAGGAGCGGCAGCGGGTCTACCGCCTCGCCGTCGACGCGTACCTCGAAGTGGAGGTGCGAGCCCGTCGAGTTGCCCGTGCTCCCCACCAGCGCGATCGTGTCGCCCGCGGCGACGACGTCGCCCTCGTTCACCAGCAGCTCGGAGGCGTGGGCGTAGTAGTACTCGGTATCGCCGTCCTCGATGACCACGAGGAAGCCGTAGCCGCCCTGCCAGCCGGAGAACTTCACCCTGCCGCCGGCGGCCGCGACGATGGGGTCGCCGGTGTGGCCGTCGATGTCGAGGCCGGCGTGCCAGTTCGAGCCGCTGATGCGCAGCGAGCGGTAGCCGTAGCGCGAGGTGATCGTGCCGACGAGCGGCCAGCGCAGGCCCGAGACGGTGGGCGCGGGCGACACGCTGCCCGTGACGGCGCGGCCGGCCGCGACCACGTTGCCCGGGACGATGCGCAGGCGCTGGCCGGCGAGGATCCGCTCGCTGGAGAGCCCGTTCGCGCTCATGATCGCGGCCACCGTCGTGTTGTGGGCCGCGGCCAGGGTCCACAGCGTCTGGCCGGGCTGCACGGTGATCGTCTGCGTGACCGCGCCACCGACGTCCCGGCTGCCCGCGGCGTACTGGCCCGGCACCACCAGGCGATGCCCGGGGTTCAGGACCGTGGCGAGGGTGATGCCGTTGGCGTCGGCGATGGCCTGGGCCGTGGTGCCGTAGGCGCGGGCGATGGACCACAGGCTGTCGCCGCGGACGATCTCGACGGTGAGGGGCTCGAGCTCCTTGTCGCCGGCGTCGAGCTGGAGCACCTGACCGGGGTGGATCAGGGTGCCGTCGAGGTCGTTGAACGCGATCAGGTCGGAGACGCTGATCCCGTGCGCGAGGGCGATGTCGTAGAGGGTGTCGCCGACCTGCACCGTGACCGAGCGGGCGGGCGCGGCGGGCTCCGCGGCGGCGCCGGGCAGCTCGATGACCTGGCCGGGCCTGATGTTGTCGGTCGTCAGCCCGTTGAGCTCGCGCAGCGTCGCGACGTCGGTGCCCGCGCGCTTCGCGATGCTCCAGAGGGTGTCACCTGGTTGGACGTTGACCGATTGGGCGGAGGCAACCGAGGTCGCCAAGGCACAGAGCAAGACGAGGGGGAGTAGGCGCCCGGCTGACATTGTCAGCGAAGATACCAGAAACCCCGGTCCAACTTACAAGAGGTTCTTCATCCGCGCCGTGACGGCTGTACCCTCCGCGCGGAGCAACGCCGTGACCGACGCGTATCCGGGCGCCGCCCGGTTCTCAGGACCCGGCGTCGCGGGGGTCGAGCACGGTGTTGAACATCTCGCGGGAGCCGAGCTCCATCATGATCAGGCAGTAGTTCTCGATCTCGAGGTCGTCGGCGACCCCGTGGATGAGCCGGAACTGCAGGCGCGCAGCCTCCCTCTCGAGCTCGGCCGTGGGGACCTGGGCGAAGCTGGACATGGCCCATTGGTACCAGCGGGGGTCTTACGGGACACTTAACGGTCCCTGACGCGTTGCTTACACGCGCAGGGCCCGACGCCTAGCCCACGTGGAGCCGCGTGCCGCCGCCCGCCAGCGCCCGCGCGACGCCGTCGGGGTGCCGGCCGTCGGCGACGACGGCGAAGGCGGCGCCCTGCGCCAGCGCCGCCAGAGCGGCCTCGACCTTCGGGACCATGCCGCCAGCGATGCGCCCGTCGGCGATGCGGGCCCGCGCCTCGTCGGCGGTGAGCCCAGGCAGCAGGCTGGCCGGGTCGGCGGGGTCGTCGAGGACGCCCGGCACGTTCGTGAGGAAGCAGACGCCCTCGCGCAGCGCGCCGGCCACCGCGCCGGCGACCTCGTCGGCGTTGACGTTCAGCGCCGGTCCCGACTCCCGCGGCGCGGCGCCCGCGCCAGCGTCGCCCTGGTAGCCGGCGCGCTCGACGCCTCCCGACGGGACGCCGACCGAGCCGCCGCCAGGGACCTCGCCGCCCGCGGGAGCCTCCCTGGCGACGCTGGCGACCACCGGCACGAGCCCGGCTGCGCGCAGCGCGACGAGGACGGCAGGGTCGACGGCGCTGACGTGTCCCACGCGCCCGAGCTCCGGGTCCGCCACGGTCGCGGCGAGTAGCCCGGCGTCGCGGCCGGTGAGGCCGACGGCGGGGCCTATCTCCTCGGCCAGGCGCTTGCCGAGGA
>DATGNP010000230.1:0-12779 GCA_035306665.1 Trueperaceae bacterium | reverse complement strand
GAGGGAGGCCCTGAGCATGTCGGGCGTGAGCCTGTCGACGCGGAGGCTGGGGCCGCTCACGGACACGGCGACCGACTGCGGCAGCCCGACGGGCACGAAGCCCTGCTCGACGCCGTCGACCTGCAGCGGGAGGAACAGGCTCCGCTGCGTGAGCGCCGCGCTGGAGCTGGTCACGAACAGCCACACGAGGAAGGCGATGACGAGCGAGGCGACCTTCGGCACCCAGTTGCGGGAGAGCCGGTGCAGCAGGGCCCTGACGGTGGCGGCGATGCCGGTCACGCCCCGCCCCCCTCCGGCGCGCCGGGCGCCCCCGCGGCGCGGGCGCGGTCGGGTCCGCGGGTCACGCGTACGCCTCCTCGAGCGTCGAGAGGACCTCGGCGGGGGCGATGTCGGAGTGCAGCTCGCCGCCGCGCGCCACGCTCACCGTGCCGCGCTCCTCGCTGACGACGATGACGATCGCGTCGGTGACCTCCGAGAGGCCGAGGGCGGCGCGGTGGCGCGTGCCGTGCTTCACCGACCAGCCCTCGTGCCTGTCCGATAGGGGGAAGATCACGCCGGCGTGGGTGATCACGTCCTCCTTGATGACGACGGCGCCGTCGTGCAGCGGCCCCTTCGAGGCGAACAGCGTCTGCAGCAGTGCTGCCGTCACGGGCGCGCCGATCTGCGTGCCGGTCTCGCAGTACTCCTTCAGCGGCGTGCGCTGCTCGATCGCGATCAGGGCGCCGCGGCGCTGGGTGGCGAGCTCGCGCACGGCCGACATGATCTCCTGCACGGGGTCGCCCTTGGCGGCGGTGCGCAGCCGCCCGCGGCCGAAGCGCTCCAGCACCGCGCGCAGCTCGGGCTGGAACACGACGACGAGCGCGATGAAGCCCACCGGCGCCACGGCGTCGAACAGCCAGTCGGTGGCGCGCATGCCGAGCTGGTCGGCGACGAGCCACAAGAGCGCCAGCCCCACGAACCCCCTGAGCACGTTCCACGCCCTGGACCCGGCCAGGAGCGCGTACGCCTGGTAGAGGAGGATGGCGATGACGAGGATGTCCAGCGCGTCCTGCAGCCGGAACCCTTGCAGTACAGACAACTCGAGCGCCTCCGGCGGTGGTGACCCGGGGTGGGTAGCGGCGCTCAGGCCGAGGCCGGGGGCTGGCCGGTTCGGGCCGGCCCGGGGCGCACGCGCACCTTCGTGGGGTGGACCACGTTCGCCACAGGATACCATCGGCTCGCGGTGCGCCGACGGGGCGCGCCGCCGCGCCACGTCGGGCCGGCGCCGTCGCGGCGCCGGGCGCAGCGTTCCCCGGCGGGCCCACGGGGCCGCTCCCAAGCGTTAGGATCGCCGTTCGAGAGGTGGAACTACATGGTCTCCGACCTGAAGCAGAGGATCGACAGCCTACGGGGGTATCTTTGACCTGGCCGCGAAGCGTGCCAGGCTGGCGGAGCTAGAGCCGCAGCTCAACGACCCGGGTCTGTGGAACGACCCTGACAAGGCCAAGCAGGTCACGCAGGAGGCGACGCGCCTCCGCCGCGTGCTCAAGCAGTTCGACGCGCTCGAGGACGACGTCACGGGCCTCGGCGAGCTCTACGAGATGGCCGAGGACGACGACCTGGCGGAGCTCGAGCCCGAGCGCGAGCGCGTGGAGCGCGAGCTCGACGTGCTGTTCCGCGAGACGCTCTTCAACGGCCCCCACGACGACCGCGCCGCGATCGTGACGATCAAGCCCGGCGCCGGCGGCACCGAGTCGGCGGACTGGGCCGGCATGCTCCTGCGCATGTACCGCCGCTACGCCGAGCGCGAGGGCTTCGACGTCGAGCTCCTCGACGTCGTGCCGAACCACGACGCCCCCAACGGGATCGAGTACGCCCAGATGATCGTCCGCGGGGACCGCGCCTTCGGGCGGCTGCGCGCCGAGAGCGGCGTGCACAGGCTCGTGCGCGTCAGCCCGTTCGACTCGCAGGGACGGCGTCACACGTCGTTCGCCTCTGTCGAGGTCATGCCCGAGATCGACGACGACATCCACATCGAGATCGACCCCAAGGACCTCCGCGTCGACGTCTACCGTTCGAGCGGTCCGGGCGGGCAGTCGGTGAACACGACCGACTCGGCCGTGCGGGTCACGTACAAGCCCGGCACGCCCGAGGAGATCGTCGTGACGTGCCAGGACGGCAAGTCGCAGATCAAGAACCGCGAGAAGGCCATGACCGTGCTGCGCTCGCGCCTCTACGAGCGCGAGGAGCGCCGTCGCCTCGAGGAGCAGATGAAGGCGCGGGGCCAGCAGAAGGCGATCGAGTGGGGCTCGCAGATCCGCAGCTACGTGCTCGACAAGCGCTACGTGAAGGACCACCGCACCGGCCACATGCGCCACGACCCCGACGCGGTCCTCGACGGCGACATCGAGGACCTGATCTGGTCCGGCCTCGAGTGGGCCGCGAAGGAGGGAGTGGCGTAGCCGCCAGGGGCGTCCGGATCCTCGCCGTCGCCGACGAGGTGTCGCCGGTGATCCACTCGCCCAACTTCCCCGACAACCTGCCGCCGTTCGACCTGATCCTCTCGGCCGGCGACATGCCGGGCGAGGTGCTGGAGTTCATGGCGACCAAGGCGCGCGTGGCGCCGCACTTCGTCCTCGGCAACCACGCCGTCGGCCTGCTGCGGGAGGCCGACGGCGCGGCGCCCTCCCGGCGTCCCGGCGGCTGCGTCGACGTCCACTTGCGCTACGTCGAGGTCGCGGGCGTGACCGTGCTCGGCGTGCAGGGCAGCGCCCGCTACCGCGACGGTCCCTTCCAGTACACCGAGCGCGAGTTCGCCGTCATGCTCGCCCGCATGACGCCGCGGCTGCTGCTCGAGCGGCGGCGCCGCGGCCGCGCCGTCGACGTCCTCCTGACCCACGCGCCGCCCGTGGGGCCGGCTGCGGGTCCCGACCACGCCCACAGGGGCGTGCCGGCCTTCAACGACTTCCACGCCCGCTGGCGGCCGCTGCTCCACGTCCACGGGCACGTGCACCTCGAGGGCGCGCGCCCGCGCGAGCACGTCACCGAGCACGGCGTGCGCGTCGTGAACGCCTTCGGCTACACGCTCATCGACCTGTGAGGGGGATGATCGCCCCGTGAGACGGACCGAGACCGAGGCCCCGGCCGACCCCGTCGCCGCCGCCCTGGCGGCCGGCGCGGGCGGGCCGCCCTTCGCCGCACCTTTGGCCGGCAGCGCCGCCCTCCTGGTGAGCGGCCCCGACGCCGCGACGTTCCTGCACGGCCAGCTCGCGAACGACGTCACCGGCCTGAGCGAGGGCGCGACGAACCGCAGCCTGCTCCTCAACCACAAGGGCCACGCGATGGCCGAGGCGCAGGTGCTGAGGCTGGCGCGGGAGAGTTTCCTGGTCGTCGTCGACGACGGCCTCGTCGACTGGGTCGAGGCGACGCTCGTCCGGCACGTCGTGTTCGACGAGGTCACGCTCGCGCGGGTCGCCGCCGCGGCGGTGACCGTGCAGGGCGAGCGCGCGGGAGCCGCGCTGGGCGCGGCCCTCGCGGCCCTCGCCGGGCCGGATCCCTCGGCGTCAGGGGCCGGGGAGCCAGCGGCGGGGGAGGGCGCCCCCGTGCCCCCAGCCGAGGGGGCCTTCCGCGCCCTCGACACGGCCGACGGCCACGCGTACGCCTACGCGGCGCGGCGCTCGCTGGCCGGGGGCTACGACGTCCTGGCCCCGACGCCGGCCGTCGCCGACGCGCTCATGGGAGCGCTGGCCGCGGCCGGTGCCGTCGGGGTGGACGCCGCGGGCGTCGACGCTGCGCGGGTGGCCGCGGGCGTCCCCGCGGCCGGCCGCGAGGGCGGCGAGGGCGTCCTGCCCCAGGAGGCCGGCCTGGCGCGCTTCGTCTCGTTCCGCAAGGGCTGCTACCTGGGCCAGGAGATCATGGCCCGCATCGAGGCGCGCGGCGCGGTGCGCCGCGGCCTGCGCGGGCTGGAGCTGGAGGGCGAGCCGGCCGGCGCGGAGGTCGCGGCCGACGGGCGCGTCATCGGCCGCCTGGGCACCGTCGCCCGCCTGCCCGGCGGCGCGGTGCGGGCGCTGGCCGTGGTGAGGAACGACGTCGAGGACGGCGCGGCCGTGTCTGCCGGCGGCGTCCCGGCCCGGCTGGTACCGGCCGCTCCGGGTAGGATGCCGGCATGAAGCCCAAGCGGCGGTGGCTGACCGAGGAGTACGCCGCGGCGACGGAGCGGCACCCCGAGCGTGACGTGCCGTTCGAGACGCTGTCGCAGGTCCCCGTCGACCCGGTGTACACGCCAGAGGACCTGGCGGGGTTCGACGTGGAGCGCGACCTCGGCTACCCGGGCTCGTTCCCCTACACCCGCGGCGTGCGCGAGAGCATGTACCGCGGGCGTCTGTGGACGATGCGCATGTTCGCCGGCTTCGGCACGGCCGAGCAGACGAACGAGCGCTTCAAGAAGCTCCTCGCGGCCGGGCAGACCGGTCTGTCTACTGCTTTCGACCTGCCCACGCTGATGGGCTACGACAGCGACCACCCGATGGCGCTGGGCGAGGTCGGCAAGTGCGGGGTGGCCGTGTCGAGCCTCGCCGACATGGAGGTCCTGTTCGAGGGCATCGACCCCGAGCGGGTCACGACCTCGATGACCATCAACAGCCCGGCGAACGCGATCTGGGCGATGTACCTGGCGATGGCCGAGCGGCGCGGCGCCGACCTGAGGGAGGTCGGCGGCACGATCCAGAACGACATCCTCAAGGAGTTCATCGCCCAGAAGGAGTACATCTTCCCGCCGCGGCCGAGCGTCGACCTCGTGATCGACACGTTCGAGTGGGGGCCCAAGCACGCCCCCAAGTTCAACTTCATCTCGGTGTCCGGCTACCACATCCGCGAGGCCGGCTCGACGGCCGTGCAGGAGCTGGCCTTCACGCTCGCCGACGGCATCCACTACGTGCGCAAGGCGCTGGAGCGCGGCCTCGACATCGACGAGTTCGCCCCGCGCGTCTCGTTCTTCTTCAACGTCCACAACGACTTCTTCGAGGAGATCGCGAAGTTCCGCGCCGCGCGGCGGATCTGGGCGCGCCAGATGAGGGACGTCTTCGGCGCCAAGGACCCGCGCTCCTGGATGCTCAGGACCCACGCCCAGACCGCGGGGGTCTCGCTCACGGCGCAGCAGCCGCTCGTGAACGTGGCGCGGGTGGCGATCCAGGCGTTGGCCGGGGTGCTGGGCGGCACGAACAGCCTCCACACCGACGCCTACGACGAGGCGCTGGCGCTCCCGACCGAGGCGGCGGCCACGCTCGCGCTCCGCACGCAGCAGGTCATCGCCCACGAGACGGGCGTCACGAACACAGTCGACCCGCTCGCCGGGTCCTACTACGTCGAGTGGCTCACGAACGAGATGGAGCGGCGCGCGCTGGAGTACTTCGCGCAGATCGACGAGCTCGGCGGCGTCGAGGCCGCGATCGAGGACGGCTTCTTCGCCCGCGAGATCGGCGACGCCAGCTGGCACGCCCAGCGCGAGGTCGACGACAAGCGCCGCATCGTCGTGGGCGTGAACGAGTACGTCCAGGACCACCCCGAGGTGCCGATCCAGCTCGTCGACCCCAGCGTCGCCGAGGTGCAGAAGGAGCGCCTGGCGCGGGTCAGGCGCGAGCGCGACGCCGCCAAGGCCCGGGCGGCGCTGGCCGAGCTCGAGGCGGCGGCCCGCGAGGGCCGCAACACGATGCCGGCCTTCATGGCGTGCGCGCACGCGTTCTGCACGCTGGGCGAGCAGATGGACGTGCTCAGGAAGGTACACGGCGTCTACCAGGAGCCGGTGCTGATCTGAGTGACGGGCCGGCCACGCGGGCGCCACGGCGCCCGGGCGGCCGGGCCCTGCCGGGAGGGCAAGTGGAGCGCAAGATCAGGGTCCTCATCGCCAAGCCGGGCCTGGACGGCCACGACCGCGGCGCGAAGGTCATCGCGCGGGCGCTGCGGGACGCCGGCATGGAGGTCGTCTACACGGGGCTGCGCCAGACGGCGGAGATGATCGTCGCCGCCGCCGTGCAGGAGGACGTCGACGCGGTCGGCCTCTCGGTGCTGTCCGGGGCGCACATGCACTACTTCCGCGAGGTCGTCGCCGGCCTGAGGGCCGCGGGGGCCGACGACGTGCTGGTCTTCGGGGGCGGGATCGTCCCCGACCAGGACCTACCGGAGCTGGAGCGCCTCGGCGTGGGCCGGGTGTTCGGTCCCGGCTCGAGCACCGACGAGGTCGTGGCGTACGTCCGCGAGGCGGTGGCCCACAGGTCGACCTCGCTCACGTGAGAAGCGTATGTGACGCTCGCGTCGGGGCGCGGACGTCCGCGGGTGAGAAAGCTCATGACGCTCTCATGGGAGGCGCGTTAGGGTTGCCTGTCGCACCCCGCGGCGTCCGGAGCCCTGAGCCTTGAGACCGAAGCGAACCGTCCTGCTCTTCCTCTGTGCCCTGGGAGCCTCCTCCCAGTTCGCCGCCGCCGAGTCGTACGCCCTGCGTACGGTCGTCCCCGGCGACTCGCTGGGGCTCATCGCCGACCGCTACCGGGTGAGCGTCGACGACCTCATGGTCGTCAACGGGCTCTCCAGCGTCACGATCCATCCCGGCCAGGTCATCAAGGTCCCGTACGTGGCCGCCGTCGGTGGTCCCGCCGAGGCCACCGCCGCGCCGCCGCCGGGGTTCCGGTGGCACACGCTCGGCCCGGGCGAGAGCCTCAGCACCGTGGCCGGCGCCTACGGCGTGAGCATCGAGGCGATGGTGGGCGCGAACCCCGACATCTCGTCGCTCGACCGGCTGCCCGTCGGCTTCGAGCTGCTGGTGCCGCCGGCGCTGGGCCTCGTCGTCGCCCTGCAGCCGGGCGAGTCGCTGCTCGACGTCGTCGAGCGCCACGGCGTGCAGCCCGAGGCGCTGGTCCGCGCCAACGAGCTGCGCTCGCCGTTCGACGTGGCGCCGGGCATGCTGCTGTTCCTCCCCGGCGTGCGCCCCACGGAGGCGATGGCCCGGCTGGAGAAGGTGCGCGAGGAGGAGAACCGCTACGTCTGGCCCGTCCACGGCCGCCTGACGTCGTACTTCGGGCCGCGCAACCTCGGCATGGGCACCTCGAGCTTCCACCGCGGCGTCGACGTGGCCGCGCCGTGGGGCACCCCGGTCGTCGCGGCGCGCTCCGGCACCGTCACGTACGCCGGCTGGTCGAACCAGGGCTACGGCAACCTGATCAAGATCAGGCACGCGGGCAACGCCGAGACCTGGTACGGGCACTTCAGCTCGCTGGCCGTCTCGGTCGGGCAGTACGTGAAGCAGGGCCAGGTGATCGGCTACATCGGCTCCACGGGCATCTCGACCGGCCCGCACCTGCACTTCGAGCTGTACGAGGCCGGCCGCGCGATCGACCCGCTGGCGCACCTGCGCTGAGACGCCCGGCACCCGAGTAGTCCCGGAGGCGCGGCGGCTCCGCGCCCGGCGACCGAGGGGGCGAGGGGCCCCGGCCGCTCGGGCGAGGGTCGCCACCCTTCGCACGCGCGAGCGCGGCCCCGTGGAAGCGCCGCGCCGCGTCCGCGCTGGGTCCTCACCGGGCGGCCGCCCGGCCGCCGGCCGTCACACGCTCGCCGGAGCCGGGCGCCGGGGGCTAGCGCTCCCCGCTCCAGAGGATGCGGCCGCAGCTCGGGCAGCGCGTCACGCCGTCGCCGCGCTTGACCTTCTGCACGACGTGGATCGGCAGCTTGACGTTGCAGCCGCCGCAGCTCTGGTTGTTCACGACCGCTACGAGCGCGAGGCCGCGCCGCGCGGCCCGCACCTGCTCGTACTGCTTCAGGAGCGGCGTGTCGACGCCGGCCGCGAGCTCGTCGCGCTGGGCCCGCGCGCCGGCGATCTTGGCGTCGACAGCGGCCACGCGCTCCTCCTCCTGCCGGCGCATGTCGGCCAGGACGGGGGTGAGCCCGTCGAGCTCGGCCTTGAGCTCGTCGTGCTCGGCTGTCAGCCTGTCGAGCTGCTCGAGCATCGGCAGCGTGTCCTCCTCGAGCTCCTGCACCCGCGTGGCGAACTGCAGCTCTTGGTTCTGGTACTGGGCCGCCTCCTTCGCGCTGGCGGCGCGCATCGCGGAGTCCGCCGCGCTCTTGCGGCGCTCCGACATCGCCTTCAGCTCCAGCTCGCTCGCGTTCACGCGCCGCCTGAGGTCGTCCACCTCCTGGCGCTTGCGCTCCAGGCGAGCCTCCAGGTCGGCGACGCGGGCCACGAGGTCGGTCAGCTCCTGCGGCACCTGCCCGCGCTCGGTCTCGAGGGCGTCGATCTGCAGGTCCAGGGCCTGCACCTCGCTAAGTCTCGTCAGCATCCAGCCTCCGCATACGAGAAACCCCCGTCCGGCGCGTGGCGGGCGGGGGTCTCAGCGTCGCCTCTTAGTGGCGGTCGAGTCACGAAGCGGAGTCTAGCACGGTGTCCGCGGCGCGGTAGACTCGCGGCGTGGTCTTCGAACCGGCCCTGGACGCGCGTCCCGACGAGGCTGAGCCGCTCGAGGAGTCGCCGGAGGCGTTCGTCGCGCGCTGGCGCGGCTACGCGGCCGACGCCGAGCTGTTCGCCCGGCCCGAGGGCGTCCCGCTCGTCGAGTGCCGCGTCGGTGACGCGGTGATCCAGGTGTTCGAGCGCACCGGCCCTTACCTGTCGCGTCCCGGCCGTGCCCGGCTGATCGTGAACCCGACGGCGGACGCCGTGTCCGTGGCCGACCCGGCGCGGCGGCCCGGGGTCGAGTCCCTGGGCCTGAGCCGGCTCGCCGCCACGGGCCGGGTCGTGAGGCGCGACGGACCCGTGATCGTCGTCGACGCCGGCGGGGTCCCCCTGGTCGTCGGCCTCACGGCCGCGCCCCCGCCGGAGGTGCGCGAGGGCGCGCTGGTCACGTTCGAGTCCCAGGCGCCGGTCCACGGCTTCGTGGTCGACGCCGAGGGGCTGCTCGCCCCGCGGCGCGAGACCGTCGACGACACGATCTGACCTCGTAACGACCGGTCTGTCTACCTAGGCAGCCAGCGAGCCGCGTCGCCCGGGAGCGGGAGGCGCGGGCCCGGGTGCTAGACTGGCGGGCCGTGCCCAAGGTCGTCCTCAGCCGCGCCCAGCCACCGCCCCCTCGCGTCACGCCGGCGCGGGTCAGCGCCGTCGAGCCCGGGTCGCCCGCCCACGCCGCCGGCGTAGCGCCGGGCTGGGAGCTCCTCACCGTCAACGGCGAGCCGGTCCCGGACGTGCTCGCGTACCGCCGCGAGCTCGCGAAGGGCGTGGCCACGCTGGCGCTGCGGGAGCCTGCGAGCGGCGAGGAGCTCGCGTTCGACGTCGAGTGGGAGGAGCCCGGCCTCGAGTTCGACGAGGTGATCTTCGACGGCATCAGGCTGTGCGCCAACCACTGCGACTTCTGCTACGTCCACCAGATGCCCAAGGGCATGCGCAAGAGCCTCTACATCATGGACGACGACTTCCGGACGAGCTTCCTCTACGGCTCGTTCGTGACGCTGACCAACCTCACCGAGGAGGACGTCGGACGCATCCTCGACGAGCACCTCTCGCCGCTCTACGTCTCGGTGCACACCGCCGACGAGGCGCGGCGCGAGGAGCTGATGAAGTGGTGGCCGACGAAGACGCCCAACCCGGCCGCCACGAGCATCAGGGGCATGATCGAGCGCCTGGCGCCGATCGACCTCTACACGCAGCTCGTGCTCGTGCCCGGTCGGAACGACGGCGACGAGCTCGACGCCACGCTCGCCTACCTCGCCTCGCGCCCGAACGTGATGTCGGTGGCGGCGGTCCCCGTGGGGCTCACCGAGCACCGCGGTCACCTCGCGCCGATCGCGCCCTACGATGCCGCCGGCGCCGCCGACGTGCTGCGCCGCGTGGAGCGCTGGCAGGAGCGCATGCTCGCCGAGCGCGGCACGCGCTTCGTGTTCGCCTCCGACGAGCTCTACCTCGTCGCCGGCCGCGCGCTGCCCCCCGCGGACGCCTACGAGGGCTTCCCGATGCTCGAGAACGGCGTCGGCATGGTCCGCGACTTCCTCACTGCCGAGACGCCGGCCCTGCCCGAGCGCCTGGCCGTCCCGCGCCGGGTGCTGCTGGCCACGGGCAGGCTGTTCGCGCCCGTCCTCGAGGACGCCGTCGCTCCGCTGCGCGCGGTCGCGGGCCTCGAGGTCGAGGTCAGGGCCCTGCGGAACCGCACCTTCGGGGCGGTCACGACCGTCGCCGGCCTGCTCGCCGGCCGCGACGTCCTCATGGGCGTGGAGCCGGGGGAGGCCGACCTCCTGCTCCTGTCGCCGAACATGTTCAAGTACGGCACCGAGGTCATGCTCGACGACCGCACGCTCTCCGACCTCCGGCGCGAGCTGCGCATGCCCGTGGCGGTGGGCGGCACCGACCTGGCCGAGCTCTACCGCAGCGTGCTCCAGGGGCCCGACGGCTCGCACCTGCCGTCGTTCGGCTTCTCGACGCACGCGATCAAGGAGGCTGCGAAGCAGCACTGATGGCCAGGGGACCGGCAGGCGCAGCCGATGGCGCGGCCCCCGCCGCGCGGGCCGCGGGCCCGCGGCGCGACCTCGGGACCTTCCTGTCCCTCGTCAAGATCGAGCACTCGCTCTTCGCCCTGCCGTACGCCTACGTGGGCATGCTCCTCGCCGCCGACGGCTGGCCGGGGTGGCGGGCGTTCCTCCTCGTGACCCTGGCGATGGTCGGCGCGCGCACGGCCGCGATGGCCGCGAACCGCGTCATCGACGCGCGGCTGGACGCGCTGAACCCCCGCACGGCCGGGCGCGAGATCCCCAGCGGGCGCCTCACGCGCTGGGACGGCGTCGTCGTGGCGCTGCTCGGCGCCGCCGCGCTCGTCGTCGCCGGCGCGGCCCTGAACCGCCTCACGCTCGCGCTGCTGCCCGTGGCGCTGGCGTTCCTGATCGCCTACCCGTACACGAAGCGCTTCACCTGGGCCTGCCACCTCTGGCTCGGCGTGACGATCGGGGCCGCGGCCGCCGGCGGGTACATCGCCGTCACGGGCCAGTTCCACCTCGTGGCCGTGCTCCTGTGGGCCGCCGTGGCGGCGTGGGTCGCCGGCTTCGACGTGATCTACGCCTTCCTCGACGTGCCCTTCGACCGCGCGCACGGGGTGCACAGCGTCCCGGCCGACCTGGGGGAGGGCAGGTCCGTGGTCGTCGTCGCCGTCCTCTACGCCGTCGCGGCGCTCGCGCTGCTGGGCGTAGGGCTGTCCACGCGGCTGGGCGCGACCTGGCCGCACGAGCCCCTCGGGGTCGCCTTCCTCGTCGCCTGGGCCGTGGTCGTGGGCTTCCTCCTGCAGCAGGTCAGGGCGCTGCGCCGCTACCGCGACGCCCGCGCGCTCGACGCCTTCAACGTCAACCTCGTGCTCGGCCCGCTGGTGCTGCTCGGCACCGTCCTGGGGCTCGCTTGGCGCTAGGTCCCGGGGACCCGCGGCCGGAAGCCCCTCGGAGGCGCTCGCGCTGCGCCGGACCCCGCGGAGGGCTGAAGGCCGCGTGAAGGGCACGGTGTAGGGGGCGCCCGGTTCCTGGGCGTCGCCCTGGTACCGTGGGGGCATGGGACGGATCGTCGATGGGCGCAACGAAGGCGGCGGCCGTGACGTCCTGCCAGTCCTTCCGCTCGACGTCGTCGTCTTCCCCGGCATGACGGTGCCCGTGACCGCCAGCGAGGAGCGCTACAAGCGCCTCGTGCGGCTCGCGCTGGCCCAGGACAGCGAGCCCAAGCGCGTGATCACCGTGCTGGCGCCGCCGTCGGCACCGATCCGCGACACGCCGGAGCACCTCGAGCGCTACGGCACGCTGGCGCACCTGCTGAGCGTCGAGGAGACCGACGAGGGCTACGACCTCGTGCTCCACGGCCAGGAGCGCTGCGAGGTCACGGTGTCCCGCAGCGAGGACGTGCCCGACGGCGCCGGCGAGACGCGTCCCCTCCACTTCGCCGAGTACAAGCCGGCGCCGGTCGTGCGCGGCGACCCCAACGCCGAGGCCGTTGCCGCCTGGGACGCGATCGACACCTTCAGGGCCTACGCGGGCGCGATGTACAAGGGCGGCACCGACATCGACACGCACCTGCCCGAGGACCCGCTCTACCAGGCGTCGTTCGTGTGCGCGAACATCAGGGTCCCGGCGGTGAACAAGCAGCCCCTGCTCGACGCGCCGTCGCTCACCGAGCGCTTCGACCTCGCGCGCGACCTGATGCTGGAGCGCCTGCGCAAGCGCCAGCAGCGCGGCCGCCGCGAGCGGGCTTGAGCGCGCGACCCGGCGCGGCCGACCCCGGCCCCCCGGCCGACCCAGGCGACGCGCAGCGCCGCGAGCTCCTCGCCTTCAGCTGGTCGCGCCTGCCGTTCGTCACGCCCGAGGCGCCCGGCACCGGCGGGCGCATCCGGACCCGGCCCGAGGACTTCGTCGTCACCGAGCTGCCCCTCTACCTGCCGGAGGGCACCGGGTCCCACCTCTACCTCCACGTCGAGAAGCGGGGGCTCACGACCCGCGACCTCGTCATCGCCCTGGTCGCCGCGGGGGTGGAGGAGGCCAGCGTCGGCGTCGCCGGCCTCAAGGACAAGCACGCGCTCACGACGCAGTGGCTCAGCCTGCCGAAGCGGCACGAGGCGGCGGCGGCAGCGCTCGAGCGGCTGCCCGGCGTGCGGGTGCTGGAGCGCTCCTACCACCGCAACAAGCTGGGCCTGGGGCACCTGAAGGGGAACGCCTTCGCCGTTACCGTCCGGGGCGTCTCTGCGGGCGCGGAGGAGGCCGCCGCCGCGGCTCTGGCGGCGCTCGCGCGCCGCGGCGCGCCGAACTGG
>DATGNP010000229.1:0-8100 GCA_035306665.1 Trueperaceae bacterium | reverse complement strand
CGCCGAGCTCCAGGCCGGCGACAGGGTCGACCTCGACAGGCAGCTGAGGGCGGCGGGCTTCGGGAACATCGTCGCCGGAGCGTGCGGAGGCATGGTCGGCTACCACGCCGTGTCGCTCTCCGAGCTTAACCGCCGGGCCGGGCGCGGGACGCGCGCGACCGCGCTGATCGCGGCCGGCCTCGTGCTGGCCGCCCTCCTGCTCGGCGGGTCCGCCGTTGGGTACCTGCCGCGGTCCGTGATCGGCGGCGTGGTGTCGTTCCTGGGCCTCGGCTTCCTCTTCGACTGGCTCGTGGTCGAGCGCCGGCGGCTGGCGCCGTTCGAGTACGCGATCGTCGTCACGATCCTCCTCGTGATCGCGCTGGTCGGGTTCCTGGAGGGCATGGCCGTCGGGCTCGTGCTCACGGTCCTGCTCTTCGTCGTCAGCTACTCCCGCGTCGACCCCGTCCGCTACGCGGCCACCGGCGCCGAGCTGCGCAGCCGCGTGCGCCGCTCGGAGGCCGAGGACGCGGCGCTCGCGGCCGCGGCCGACGGCCTCCTCGTGATGCAGCTCCAGGGCTTCCTGTTCTTCGGCACGACGGCGCGCGTGCTGGAGCGCGCCGAGGCCGCCTGGCGCGAGCGCCCGGGCCTGACCGTCCTGCTCGACCTGAGCCGGGTCACCGGGATCGACGCCAGCGGGCTCACGGCGCTGCGCACGCTGGGGCGCCGCGCCGACGCCAACGGGAGCCGGCTGTGGCTCGCCGCGGTCCCGCCGGCCGCGGCGGCGGCCCTGGGTCGGCTAGGAGAGGCGGGCGGGGCGCGGGAGCCGAGCCGGTTCGCGTCGGTGGACGCCGCGCTGGAGGCGTGGGAGTCCGAGGTCCTGGCGACCGCCGTACCGGCCGCGCCGGGTCCGACCCCGACCGGCGACGCTCGGGAACCGTCGATGGCAGGTCTCGGCGCGGGGGCGGCCGGGGAGCAGGCGACGGGTCTCGCCGCCGACGCGGTCGCGGAGGCGGCCCGTCTGGCGGCGGCGCTGGCCGGCTCCGGCGTCCCGCCCGAGTCGCTGGCACCGTACGTCGAGCGCGTCGCGCTCGCGGGCGGCGAGGAGCTCTTCGCCCAGGGGGACCCGTCCGACGCCCTCTACCTGGTGGCGTCCGGGCGCGTCACGAGCCTGAGGCTGCGCCCCGGCGCCGAGCCGGAGCGGCTCGAGACGATGCGGGCGGGCCACGCCGTCGGCGAGGTGGGGATCCTGACGGGAGCGGGCAGGGGCGCCAGCGTGAGGGCCGACGAGCGGACTGTCCTCTACCGCCTGTCCCACGACGCCCTCCAGCGCATGGCGCGCGACGACCCGCGCACGGCGGCCGCGCTCTACCAGTGGCTGGCGCAGCGCATGGCCGGGCGCATCGGGCACCTCGTCGGCACGGTCGACGCCCTGAGGCGCTGATCCCCGCGCTCAGCCGCCGAGGAAGCGCAGCGTCGCGGCCTCGTGCACGCGCAGCTCGCGCGGCCGGGAGCGCCTCGCGGCCTCCAGCGCCTCGCCGTAGGCGGCCGAGAACTCGCCGGCGTCGAACGCCGCGACGACGGCCGGGTGCACGTACGACCGCCGGCAGACCGCCGGCGTGTTGCCCAGCGCCTCGGCGGCGTCGCAGACCGCGGCCTTCAGGAGGCGTCGGCGCGCGCCCTCGCCGAGCGGCTTCGCGCTCGCCGCGGCCGCCGCCCTGAAGAGACCGCTGGCCACGAGCACCGTGCCGCCCCAGGTCCGGAAGTCCTTGGCGCTGACGTCCTCGCCGCTGACGTCCCTGAGGTAGTCGTTGACGTCGCGGGAGTCGATCGTCTCCACGCTCCCCTCGGCGTCACGGTAGCGGAACAGCTCGTAGCCGGGCAGCTCCTGGCAGTCCCTGATCACGACGGCGAGCTCCTCGTCGACGAGCGAGCGGGCGTGCCTCTCCCCCGACTTGCCGACGAACCTCAGGTCGATCGCGTCGCCGTCGACGCGCACGTGCCTGTCCCGGAGCGTCGTCACGCCGTACGAGCCGTTCGCCTTCGCGTAGGTCGCGTTCCCGACGCGTATCAGCGCGCAGTCGAGGAGGCGCACGGCCGCGGCCGTCAGCCGCACCCTGTCGTGCTCCTCGCGGCGCAGGTCGCGGCGCACGCGCCGCCTCACCCGCGGCAGGAGGGCGCCGAACGCCGGCAGGCGGGCGTACTTCGCGGCGTCCCTCACGGCCGTGAAGGCCGGATGGTAGACGTACTGCTTCCTCCCGGCCTCGTCGCGCCCGGTCGCCTGCAGGTGGCCGTCCGCGTCGGGGCAGAGCCACACGTCGCGCCAGGCCGGAGGCACCGCGAGCGCGCGGAGGCGGGAGACGGTGCCGGGGTCGTCGACGGGCCTGCCGCCGGCGTCGAGGAAGGTGAAGCCGCGGCCGCGCACCCTACGGGTCAGGCCCGGCTCGTCGTCGGCGACGTACCTGAGGCCGGCGGCCGCGGCGTCAGAGCGCGGGTCGTTCCCGTTGCCGTCCATCAGGCACGGAACGTAGCGCGCGCGGATCAGAGGCGAGGGCGATCCCGGCTGAGGACGGTGCGAGTGCCCGGCGCAGGCGTACGGACCGCGGCCATGGGCCTGCGGCAGGCTGGCGGTCCGCGGCCATGGGCGCGGCCCGCCTGGCGTCCGCGCCGGTGCGGCGTCAGCGCGCGTCGGCCGCGCTCGGGACGTAGTCGGGCGACTGGTGCCTGAAGTAGGTGGCGTAGAGCTCGGCGTAGTGCCCGCCGGCGGCCATCAGGGCTTCGTGGGTGCCCTCCTCGATGACCTCGCCGCCGCGCAGCACGAGGATGCGGTCGGCGCCCTTGATCGTCGAGAGCCGGTGCGCGATCACGATCGACGTGCGGCCGGCGAGCACGACCTCGAGCCCCTCCTGGATCTGGGCCTCGGTGAGCGGGTCGACGCTGGCCGTGGCCTCGTCGAGGATCAGGATGCTCGGGTCCTGGAGGAGGACCCGAGCCATCGCGATGAGCTGCCGCTGGCCCATCGAGACGCTGCGCCCGCCCTCGCCGACGTCGGTGTCCAGGCCGTTCGGCAGGGCCTCGAGCCAGTCGCCGCCGCCGATGCGCCGGGCGGCCCTCACGACCTCCTCGTCGCTGGCGCCCGGTCGGGCGTAGCGGACGTTGTCGCGCACGGTGCCGGAGAACAGGAACGGGGTCTGCTGCACGATGCCGAGCTGGCGCCTGTAGGCGGCGAGGTCGAGCTCGCGGACGTCGTGCCCGTCCACGAGGATGCTGCCGCCCTGGAACTCGTAGAAGCGGGCGATGAGCTTCCCGATCGAGGACTTGCCGGCGCCCGTGTGCCCCACCAAGGCGACGGTCTCGCCGGCCGGGATCACGAGGTCGAACGCCTCGAGGACGGGCTCCTGCGGCCGGTAGCGGAAGTCGACGGCCCGGAACTCGATGCGGCCCTCGAGCCGGCCCGGATCGCGCGAGCCCCTCTGGTGCACGCGCGGCTCGGCGTCGATGAGGGCGAAGACGCGCTCGCTGGCCGAGAGGCCCAGCTGGAACTGGCTCCAGAACGAGGCGATCGACGTGAGCGGGAACCAGACCAACGCCAGGGCCTCGACGAAGAGGAACCACTGCCCCGGCGTGATCGCCCCGCCCAGGACCCGGGTGCCGCCGGCGTAGACGATCAGCGCGGTGCCCAGGCCGGACACCAGGCCCAGCACCGGGAAGATGGCCGAGAACGTCAGGCCCTGCAGCAGGTTCAGGCGGTAGGACTGCTGGTTCACGTCGACGAAGCGCTCGTAGACCGCCTGCTCCTGGCGGAACGCCTTGGCGACGGCGATGCCGGTTAGCGACTCTTGCACGTTCGCGTTCACCTCGGCCAGCACGCGCCTCGCCTGCTGGGTCACGCGGCGGGCGATGCGCCGGAACGCCAGCGCCACCGCCACCACGACCGGCGCGATGGCGAAGGCGAGCAGGGCCAGGCGTCCGTCGATGTAGGCCAGCACCCCGTACAGGATCCCCACCTGCAGCACCTGGCTGACGAGGTTAAGCGTCAGCGTGACGACCTGCGAGAAGTCCTGCGTGTCGGAGGTGACGCGGCTCACCACGCGGCCCGTCGAGAACTCGTCGTAGAACGACAGGTCCCGCGCCATCACGGCGTCGAAGGCGTCGCGGCGCAGCTTGAGCACGACGTCGCCGACGGCCCGGGCCGACAGCCACTGCCTGAGCAGGTTGAAGCACCACGACAGGACGGCCGCCGCCAGGAACGCGACGATCAGCCCGCCGGCGCGCTCCCACAGGTCGCCGGCCGCCACGCCGCCCTCGAGGCGGTCGATCGCCACCGAGACGATGATCGGCAGCAGCGCGTCCATCGCGGCGATCATGAACACGGCCAGGCCGGCGAGGAGCATCGCCCCGGCGTAGGGCCTGAAGTAGGCGACGATCCGCCGCAGGAGCTGGGCGTCGCCGTACTCGCGGTCGTAGGCCTCGGCGCCGAGGCCGTCCATGATGAAGCCCATCAGTCGTACCTCGCGAAGATGCGGCGGTAGAGGTGGTTGCGCCCCAGCAGCTCCTCGTGCGTGCCCTGGTCGACGAGACGCCCGCCGTGGACCATCAGCACGAGGTCGGCCTGCCTGATCTGCGACAGGCGGTGCGTGATCATCAAGGTCGTGCGCCCGCCCTTGACCCGGTTGATCGCCTGCTGGATCTGGTCCTCGGTGGCGCTGTCGACGGCCGAGGTCGAGTCGTCGAGCACGAGGATGCGCGGGTCGGTGAGCAGGGCCCTGGCGATCGCGAGGCGCTGCCGCTGGCCGCCCGAGAGCGTCACGCCGCGCTCGCCGATCACCGTGTCGTAGCCCTCGGGCAACGCCGTGACGAACTCGTGGGCCTGGGCCGCCTTGGCCGCCGCGACGACGTTCTCGCGCGTCGCCACCTCGCCGAGGCCGAAGCCGATGTTCTCGGCGATCGAGCGCGAGAACAGGAAGACGTCCTGCTCGATGACCGAGACCTGCGACCTGAGGGCGTCGAGGTTCCACTCGCGCACGTCGACCCCGTCGACGAGGATCGCGCCCGCCGTGACGTCGTAGATGCGGTTCACGAGCTTCGTGATCGTGCTCTTGCCCGAGCCCGTCTGCCCCACGATCGCCACGGTCTGGCCGGGCTCGACGCGGAAGCTCACGTTCGTCAGGGCCTCCCTGCCGTCGCCCTCGTAGGCGAACGAGACGTCCCTGAACTCGACCTCCCCGCGGACGCGCCCGGCGTAGCCCGACTCGCCCACGTCCATGTCGACCTCGGCGTTGATCAGCTCGAGGATGCGCTTCGCGCCCGCCAGGCCCATCTGGACCAGCGAGAACGTGAAGCTGGAGACGCCCGCGGGGAAGCGGAGGGCGCCCATGAGCCCCATGTAGGCGACGAGGTCGCCGGTCGTGATGTCGCCGGCGCCGAGCAGCACGACCCCGTGGCCGAACGCCCCGGCGAGCGCGACGCCGATCAGGAGCTGCGGCAGGTAGCGGCCCTGGACGATGCCCTGGCGCACGTTGAGGTCCCTGACGGCGCGCGCCTCGCGTTCGAACTTCGCCTTCTCCTGGGCCTCCTGCACCGTCGACTTCACGACCTCGATGCCCGTGATCGTCTCGTTGAGGCCGGCGTTCAGGAGGCCGAAGCGCCGGCGCAGCTCGCCCACCACCGGGTTCAGCTGTCGCAGGTAGGACCCCAGAGCCAGTCCGAACACCGCGACGAACGCGACGGGCGAGAGCAGCAGCCGGGGGTCGATCGTGGCGATGAAGACGAGCGGGACGACGAGGCTGAGCACCGACTCGCTGATCAGCGACACCCCGGGGTTCATCATCGGGTTGAGCTGCTTGACGTCGTTCGCGGCGCGCGCCATCAGGTCGCCCACGCGCTGACGGTTGTGGAAGGTCTGGCTCTTGCCCAGCAGGGCCTGGTAGAGCTCGTCGCGAGCGTCGCGCTCGAGGCGCTGACCCAGCGTCTCGATCGCGAAGCTCTGGGTGACGTCGACGACCGCGCGCAGCACGACGACGCCGAAGATCGCCAGGGCGACGCGCGCCAGCGCCTCGGGCCCCTCGCCCTGCAGCACGCCGTCGAACGCGCGGCCGGTGAGCCGCGGCACGGTCGCGAACAGCACGTTCGTCGCCACGGCGCCCAGCACGAAGAGAGCGAGGAGCGGCCAGTACCGCAGCAGGTGCGAGAACACCCACCGCAACGGCGTCCTCCGGTCGTAGCGGTAGGCGCCCTCGACGGCGAACTCGCCCGGGCCGGTCCTGTCGATGGTCGGGGCGGCTAGCGACAAGGCGCCGACAAGCCTACACGCTGAGCGTGGCGGGAGCCCGCGGCGCGCTACCGCGCCCCGGCCGCCCACGGTGAGGCCGGCCGTACGCGGTGAGCCCGGCCGCCCACGGTGAGCTCGACGTCCCGGAACGGCGGGCTTGACATTCCTAAATCAATTTGATGAAATAACGGCACCTGAAAGTCTGGCCGTGGCCCACGCTGGGCCGGGACGGAGGCGGAGTGCTCAGAGGCACGAACCTGGAGCACGCGCGGGTGCACAACCTGCGCACGGTGCTCGAGACGGTGCGCCTCCACGGGCCGCTCTCCCGTGCCGACGTCGCGAAGCGCTCCGGCCTCACGCCGCAGACGGTAAGCAACCTCGTCGCGGAGCTGATCAGGCAGGGGCTCGTGCGCGAGGACGGCCAGCGCCCCGGCGCCAGGGGCCGCTCCCCCACCCTCCTGTCGGTGGAGCCCTTGGGCGCGCTGAGCATCGGCCTCGACCTCGACCGCGGTCACCTCACCGGCCTGCTCGTCGACCTCTCCGGGACCGTGCGGCGGCGCGTGCGCGTCGACAGGGACTTCCCCGCGCCCGAGGAGGCCCTGGACCTCGTGGCCGCCACCGTCGCCGAGCTCGCCAGCGGCGTCGACGAGAGGCGCCTCTGGGGCGTCGGCGTCGGCTTCCCCGGCCCCCTGCGCATCGTCGCCGGCGTCGTCGACAACGTGATCAACCCCGAGGGCTTCCCCGGCTGGGAGAACGTCTCCGTGAGGGAGCGGCTCGCCGAGCGGCTCAGCGTCCCTGTCTTCCTCGAGAACAACGCGACCGCCGCGGCCCTCGGCGAGGGCTACTACGGCGTCGGCGCCGGCCTGTCGAGCTACTTCTACTGCTTCCTGGGCGTGGGCCTGGGCGGCGCGATCGTCGCCGGCGGCAGGCCGCACCGTGGCTGGCAGGGCAACGCCGGCGAGCTGGGCTACCTGTCCACACACCCCGGCGGCGGCGACCACCTCGGCCGGCGCTTCGACATGTTCCGCCTCTACGCGCACCTGGCCGCCAACGGCGTCACGGCCGCGTCGTACGCCGACCTCGCCGCGCTCCTCGACCGCGGCGAGCCGCTGGTCATGGCGTGGCTAGACGCCGCGGCCGACGGACTCGCGCCCGCGCTGGTCGCCGCGCAGTACCTCCTCGACCCCGAGGCCATAGTGATCGGCGGCGCCTGGGAGCGCCCCCTGGTCGAGGCCCTCACCGCGCGACTGGCGGAGCGCCTGCCGCGTCTCCACTCCCCGCTGATGCCCACGAACGTCGCGCTGGTGACCGCGGAGCTCGGCGCGGACGCCGTCGCCCGCGGCGTCGCGACCCTGCCGCTGCAGGAGCTGCTCGCCCCGTTCCCCACCTCGTCGGCGACGGACGCCGACCGACGCTCACACCCGTACGACCACCCGTTGGTGGCGGTGAGGTGACCGCCGGGAAGGACGTGTGAGATGGGCAGGATACTCATGACAGCGGCGCTGGCGGTGCTGGCCGGGGCGGCCCTGGCGCAGCCGGTGACCATCACCTGGTTCGTCGGCCTAGGGGCCGGCGCGCAGCCCGAGCAGCAGGCGGCCCAGGACGCGATCGTCGAGCGGTTCAACGCCGAGCACGACGACATCCGTCTCGAGATCGTCTACGTGACGAACGAGGTCTCGGTCACGACCCTCTCGACCCTGATCGCCACCGGCGAGGCGCCAGACATCGTCGGCCCCGTCGGCGGCGCCGGGTCGGCCGCGTTCGCCGGCAACTTCCTGGACCTCACGCCACTGATCGAGTCGACCGGCTACGACCTCAGCCAGTTCCCCGAGGCCGCCGTCGACAACCAGCGC
>DATGNP010000228.1:0-3886 GCA_035306665.1 Trueperaceae bacterium | reverse complement strand
GGGTGTTCAGCGCTGCCACCAGCGCGAGGCCCGACGGGTCGCGGACGAGGGCCAGGCTCGGGTTCGACTCGATCTGCGCCTGGTCGGCCGCGGCCACGGTGTCGATGACGTGGAACTCGCCGGTGAGGAGCCCCTGGAGCTGCACGGCGCTGTCGGGGACGAAGCGGATCACGACCTCGTCGACCTGCGGCGCGCCCTGGTAGTAGTCGGGGTTGGCCGCCAGCGTGACCGCGTTGTCGCGCTGCCAGGAGACGAACGAGAACGGGCCGGTGCCTACGGGCTGGTTGCCGAAGTCGTGGCCGGAAGCGACCTTCTCGGACGGCAGGATCGCGCCCCAGCCAGAGGCCAGGGTGGCGAGGAGCGCCGGGGCCGGCTGGCTCAGGTGCACGACGACGGTGCGGTCGTCGACGGCCTCGACGGACGTGATGGCCGCGAACTCGCTGGCCTTCGGCGACGCGGTGTCGGGGCTGCGGATGCGGTCGAGGCTCGCCACGACGTCGGCGGCGTCGAGGGTCGTGCCGTCGTGGAACGTGGCCTCGACGAGGTGGAACGTGTACGAGAGCGAGTCGTCGCCGACCTCGTACGACTCCGCCAGGGCCGGGACGATCTCGCCCGACTGGTCGACCTCGACGAGCGTGTCGTAGAGCGACTTCGCGACCTGGAAGGCCGCGGTCGCCGACGTGACCTGCGGGTCCAGGGTGTCCGGCTGGGCTGCCATCGCCATCGTCAGCGTCTGCGCCGAGGCGCTGCCGAGGAGCGCCGCGAACGCGACCGCGAGGACGGCGCTACGCCAGGGCCGGCGCTGTGGGCTGCGGGGGTACAGCCTTGCCTGTTCCATCCTTAGCCTCCATGTCGAGATGAGACGATGACCCCATGCTATCCCGCTGGGCGGCGCCCCGGCTCCGGGCGGGACCATGAGACCTTCATGTCAGGTCGGCGTCAGCGGGCAGTAAGAAACGCGTGACCTACGGTGGGCTAGCTTCGGCGCCAACATGAGAGCAGGTCTACGGCGCTCCTCACCTCTCGTCGCCTGGGTCGGGTACGTGCTCGTGTACCCCCACCTCGCGGGGGCGATGGGCGAGTACGCCGGGATGGTCGGCCTGGCGCCGGTGGCGGTCACGGCGTGGGCGTGGGGCCTGACGGCGGGCAGCCTGGGAGGGCTCGTCGGCTTCGCCCTGGTGCGCTTCCTCGCCTCCGGCCTCGACCTGGAGTCCTGGTTCCTCACCTACACGTTCGACGGCGAGCAGGCGTTCGAGCTCCTCGCCTTCATGGGCACCGGCGCCTGCGTCGCGTTCGTGCAGCGCTTCAGGCAGACCATCGCCCTCGAGCGCCAGGCCGCCAGGCGTGCCCAGGTCGACCCCCTGACCGGTGCCTACACGCGCGGGGCGTTCGAGGAGCGCCTCCACGCCGCCATCGAGAAGGCCACCAGCGGCCGCGGCGAGGGGCTGGCCCTCCTCTTCGTCGACCTCGACCGCTTCAAGTTCGTCAACGACACCTACGGCCACGAGGTGGGCGACAAGCTCCTGCGCGAGGTCGGCAGGGTGCTGCGTCAGAACGTGCGCGGGCACGACCTCGTCGGGCGCGTCGGCGGCGACGAGTTCACGGTGGCCCTGCTGGGCGTGAGCGAGGAGCGCGCCGCCGCCTCGGTCGCGCGCAGCCTCGTGCGCGAGCTCAACGCGCCCGTGCGCATCGACGGCCGCGACGTCCAGGTCTCGGCGAGCATCGGGATCGCGCTCTGCCCGCGCGACGGCTCGACGCCCGACGCGCTGCTCAAGAGCGCCGACGCCGCGATGTACGAGGTCAAGGAGGGCGGCAAGAACTCCTACTACTTCTCGACCGTCGACGTGCGCACGCGCCTCAGCCGGCGCCTCGAGGTCGAGAGGCAGCTCCGGCAGGCGCTCCACGAGAACGAGCTCGAGGTCGTCTACCAGCCGCAGGTGGCGCTGTCCGACAGCCGGCTCGTCGGCTTCGAGGCCCTGCTGCGCTGGCACAGCGCCGACCTCGGCATCGTCTCGCCCGGCGAGTTCATACCCGTCGCCGAGGAGGCCGGGCTGATCTCTCCCATCGGCCACTGGATGCTGCGCGAGGTCGCGCTGCAGCTCCGGGAGTGGCAGCGCTCCGGCTACACGCCCGTGAAGGTCGCCGTGAACGTCTCGACGATGCAGTTCCACCAGAAGTCGTTCGTCGAGACCGTCAAGGGCGCCCTCAACGACTCCGGCATCCCACCTCACCTGCTCGAGATCGAGGTCACGGAGAGCGTGCTCGTCAGGGACTACGACCTCGCGCTGAGGACGCTGATGCGCCTCGAGAAGCTGGGCGTGCCGACGGCCCTCGACGACTTCGGCACCGGCTACTCGTCCCTCGCCTACCTCCAGAGGCTGCCGATCAAGACCCTGAAGATCGACCGCTCGTTCGTGCAGGGCCTCGCCCCGCAGGCGGTTGACGTGGCCGTCAGGTCGACCCTCCGCGAGCGGGACGGCTTCGCCAGCGACCCCGGCCTGCGCCGTCACAGCGGCATGTACGCCGGCGGCTGGACCGAGGTGTTCGTACGTGCCGCCGACGGCGCCGCCGTGCCGGCCAGCACGTTCCCGATCGTCGAGGCGATCTGCGCGATGGCGCACAAGCTCGACAAGCACGTCGTGGCCGAGGGGATCGAGACCGCCTACCAGCGCGACTTCCTCAGGCGCTTGGGGGTCGACTTCGCCCAGGGCTACTTCTTCGCCCGCCCGATGTCGCCCGCCGACGCCGAGATGCTGCTGCGCCGCGTCACCGAGGACGCGGAGCGCGAGCGGCGCCTGCGCGAGAGCTCGCCCCTGCCGGCTCGCGCCCCGGCGGTCGACGAGCCGCTCCTCGCGCCGCCGTCGCCTCCCGCCGGGCCCATCGCCGGCGAGCCGATGCCGACCGCCTACACCGGGCTCGACGACCTGCTGCTGCACGACAGCGACGGCAAGACCACGCTGAACTGAGCGCGGGCCGCGGCGGTGCGGCCGCCGTGGCACCGTCCGGTCGGCCCTCGCGTCGGATGCGGTCGTCCCACGAGGCATGAGACTCGGGTTGGCGTGCTACAATCTTTCTTTGCGCGCTTCCCGGGGCTGGCTGAACGCCGCTACTCGACTCGACCCTGCGATGGAAGCGTCACTGGGGGCGCTCGGGAGTGCCGAGCGCGTCATGCGGGACGAGCTTGAACGCGTGCGGGCGGTGCCCGCGTGAGTAGAGGAGACAGAGTGGCCAAGTCCAAGGACATGAACGTCGAGGAGGCTCTGGCCGCGCCGGCGGTCGCCGGTGCGACCGAGCCGAGCACCGAGGCCGCCAAGGCGAAGACGACCGGGTCGGCCGAGGCGAAGAAGAAGGCGGCGAAGGCGTCCGCCAAGCCGGCCGCTGCCGACGAGGGCACGGCCAGCACGTCTCGGACCGTCACGAAGAAGACCGACACCAAGAAGTCCGACACGAAGAAGGCCGAGAAGAAGGCCAAGGGCGAGGCGGCGAAGGGCGAGGGCGCCAAGGCCGCAGCCAAGAAGGCCCAGACCAAGAAGCAGGCCGCGAAGAAGGCCGAGGGCGACGCCGGCGCGGCCAAGAAGGCCGATGCCAAGAAGGCGGACGCCAAGAAGGCCGACGCCGACGCGGCCGCCGCGCCGGCGGAGGCGCCCGCCGGGCCCGCGTGGCTGGCCACCGAGCCGATCCAGGCGCTGCTCGAGCGGGGCAAGGAGCAGGGCAGCCTCGACACCGAGGAGATCAGCGACGCGTTCCGGCGCGCCGTGGAGAGCCTCGACCTGGAGCCCGAGGAGCAGAACTTCGAGGACCTCATGGAGGTGCTCGAGAAGCGCGGCATCCTCGTCGCCGACCTCGCGGAAGACGAGATCCTCGACGAGGACGACCTCGACGACGA
>DATGNP010000227.1:0-11134 GCA_035306665.1 Trueperaceae bacterium | reverse complement strand
GCAGGGTGAGCAGGCCGAGGGGCCAGCGCCAGGCGCCGAGCCTCACGCGCTGCGGCCGGTAGCCGCGTCCTCCGATCGTCACGAAGCGCTCGCCGGCGGCCGTGTAGTGGCGGTAGACGAAGACGAGCACGACGGCGGTGGCCAGCACGCTGATGCCCACGGCGGCCGCGCGGCCGTAGTCGGGCAGGAAGCCCGTCGTGACGAGCCGGTAGATGTACGTCGTCAGCACGTCGACGCGGGCGGGCATGCCGAGGACGGACGGGATCGCGAAGGCGCCCAGCGTCCGGATGACCACGAGCATCAGCGCGGCCAGCAGGGCGGGCCTGAGCATGGGGAGGATGATGCGGCGCATCGTGCGGCCCGTCGAGCCCCCGCTGATCCAGGACGCCTCCTCCAGCGCCGTGTCGAACGAGCGCATCGCGGCCGCTATGACCAGGTAGGCGACGGGCAGCTCCAGGAGCCCCTCGGTGAAGACCATCCCGGCCAGGGAGTAGACGTTGATCACGCCCAGTCCGAGCGTGTCGCGGAGGAACACGTTGAAGATGCCGTTCGTGGGGTTGAGCAGGAGGGCCCACGCCGTCCCGAACGCCAGGTGCGGCACCATCATCGAGAGGATCGGCAGCAGGTGCAGGAGGCCGCGGAACGGGGCGTCGGTGCGGAAGTTGAGGTAGGCGAGCGCGAACGCCAGGCCGGTCGCCACGACGGCAGACCCCACCGTGAAGACGAGGGTGTTGAGGAGGACGCGGTAGAGGCTCGGGTCGGTGTAGACGCGCGCGTACTTCTCGAGCGTGAAGTCCCCGAACGCCCCGAGGCCCTGCGAGAAGCTGCCCACGACCAGCATCACCGCGGGGGCGAGCGTCAGGACCCCGACCAGCGCGACGAGCACCCAGGTCAGGTAGGCGGTCTTGGCGGAGTGCACGGCGTCTACTCCGTGAGGAAGCGGCAGCCCGCCGGGTCGAGGCGAAGCTCCACCCGCCTGCCGGGCTCGATCGCGTCCGTCGCCGAGGTGCGCAGGACCAGCTTCGTGTCGCCGGCTCGCAGCTGCACCTCGCGGTACTCGCCGAGGAACATCTCGCTCGTCACCGTCGCCGCGACGTGGTTAGGGGGCAGCGCCCCGTCATCGCCGAGGTCGCCGACGATGCTCAGGAACTCCATGCGCGCCGCGACCTGTCCAGCCAGGCCGACGTGGGCGTCGGGTCGACGCTCGCAGAGGAGAGGCCCCACGGCGGTGTCGGCGAGCATGAAGCCGCTGGGGTGCTCGGGGTCGACGACGGTGCCGGGCAGGAAGTTCGCCTTGCCCATGAAGTCCATGACGAAGTGGGTGCTCGCGCGGAAGTAGACCTCCTCGGGCGAGCCGCGCTGCACGATGCTGCCGCTCTGCATGACCACGACGTCGTCGGACAGGGCCATCGCCTCGAACCGGTCGTGGGTCACGTACAAAGAGGTGATGCCCAGCCTCGTGAGCAGCTCGCGCAGCTCGGCGCGGGTCTCCTCGCGCAGCTTCGCGTCGAGGTTCGACAGCGGCTCGTCGAAGAGGATCACGCGCGGCTCGGCCACGATCGCTCGCGCCAGCGAGACCCGTTGCTGCTGCCCGCCGCTCAGCGCCGTGGCCGGCCGGTTCTCGTAGCCGCCGAGCTGCACGAACTCGAGCGCGCGAGACACCCGCTCGGCGGTCTCGGCGCGGGGCGTGCCCTGCGACTGCAGCGGGTAGGCCACGTTCTCGAACACCGTCATGTGCGGCCAGATGGCGTAGGTCTGGAAGACCATCCCCACCCCGCGCTTGTCGGGCGTCACCGACCTCGTGCGGTCGCCGTCGCCCTGCCACACGACGGTGTCGCCGATCCTGATCGTGCCGGAGTCGGGGGTCTCCAGCCCGGCGATGCAGCGCAGCAGCGTGGTCTTGCCGCAGCCGCTGGGGCCGAGCAGGGTCGTGACGGTCCCGTCGGGCACGTGGAGGTCGATGCCGTCGAGGGCGGCCACGGCCCTGCCCTCGGCATGGAACGTCTTGCGGAGGTTCTCTACGCGGATCTCCATCGACCGTTCACCAGCGGCGGTGCCCGCCGGGCCGCCGTGCTCGGCGGCTCGCGGCGGGCACCGCGGGTGGTCTCTGTCTCTAGCGGAAGATCTCCGCGAAGCGAGCGCCCCACTCGGCGATCTCTTCGTCGGTCATCGAGCGCAGCGGCAGGACCTCGGCGTCGGCGATGCCGTCGATGGGCGGGTACACCCCGGGCGCCAGCACGTACTCGCCGACCTGCTCGGCGAGGATCGAGCTGGCCTCGGTGCCGAGCCAGTAGTCGATGAACAGCTTGCCGGCGTTCGGGCTCGGGGCGCCGGCCGCGAGGGCGATTCCGCGCGGCGTGCCGAACATGGGCTCCTCCACGCGCGCCCAGTCGAGCGGCGCGGGAGCCTGCGTGACGATGTACTTGGGCATCGAGATGCCGATGTGCACCTCGCCGGAGGCGATGGGGCCCGGGGTCGGCCCGAACGACGCCACCAGCATCGGCCGGTTGGCGGCCAGCCCGTTGACGAACTCCCACCACGCG
Organism: Trueperaceae bacterium; assembly: GCA_035306665.1. Lineage (GTDB taxonomy): Bacteria > Deinococcota > Deinococci > Deinococcales > Trueperaceae > DASRWD01. The sequence continues at coordinate 8,591 of DATGNP010000227.1, read as the reverse complement.
TCCTCGGAGCCGAACACGTCGTGCTCCAGCAGGCCGACGAGCCACTGGATCGTCGTGGCGTGCGACGCGGGGTTGGCCATCACGATCCTGCCCGCCCACTTGGGGTCGGTGAGGTCCATGTAGCTCGTGGGCACGTCCTCGGGAGCGACGAGCTCGGTGTTGTAGATGAGGGCCACGTACTCGATCCCGAACTGCTGGATCATGCCGTCGGGGTCGCGGCTCCAGTCGGGGTAGCCGGCGGCGACGGGCGACTCGTACGGCTGCAGCAGGCCGAAGTCCTTGAGGATCTCGAGGAGCGGCAGCGGAGCCTGGAGCACGGACGCGACCTGGCGCCCCGCCTGGAACTCGGTCAGCAGCGTCGCGGCGAACCCCTCGGTGGAGATGCGCGTGTAGTTGGCCGTGACGCCGTACTCCTCGGCGAACGCTTCGAGGACCGGCTCGATGGCCGTGATGTTCGCGTAGTACTCGAGAGAGCCCTCGGCCTGGGCGGCAGCGACGAGGTCGGCGTCCTGGGCTGACGCGGCCGTGACCAGCAGCCCCAGCAGCAGCGAGAGTACGAGCTTCAGTTGCCTCGGCATCGGTTCTCCTCCAAGGGTGGATCCGGGAGTCTCCTCGGGTGTTCGGGACCGAGTATACGTGCGTCCCTCCCTACCCCTCCTCGTCCTCGGAGATGGCGGCGCCCACGACGCCTGCCGTGGCCCGCAGGCGCGCGACGTCGGCCTCTGTGTAGCGGGCGCCGTGGCGGCGGGCGGCCAGCTCGACGGTCCCGTAGACGCGGTCGCCCGCCTGCACCGGGACGGTGACGGCGCTCTCGCCGGTCCACTCGCCGACGGTACCCAGCGCACGTGAGCCGCCGTCGGAAGCGAGCTCGGCCGTGCCGCCCACCGCGTCGAACGCGCGGACCGCGTGCTCGAGCAGACGCCTGATCGCCGGGCCGCGGTCGACGGCGTGCAGGCGGGAGGCGACCTGCGCCTCGAGGTCCTTCAGGGCGCGGTCGGCCCTGGACGAGTAGGCGAACCGCGCGTCGACGGCCTTCTGCAGGAGGTCCTTCACCGGCGTGAGGAGCGCCACGACCAGCACGCTGGAGATCACGGGCGCCGCGCCGGACGACGCCCCCATCAGCGCGTCGAACAGGCCGCGCAGCAGCGATGTCGACGCCGTGAACACGCCGGCCAGGATCGCCGTCAGCGGCACGTACACGAGGGTGCGGTTGATGATCAGGTCGATGTCGTAGAGGCGGTGCCTGAGCACGGCGTGGGTGAAGGCGACGGGCACCACGAGCATGAGCAGGTGGTTCGCGATCGACCCTACGAACTCGTAGACCGACCGGCCCCGGAACGCGCCGACGAGCTCGTACGGGATGTGGTAGGCGTACTGCGCCAGGAAGGCGGTCACGAGCCCGTAGACGAGCCACTTCGTCTGCTGCCTGGCGGCAGGGTCGGTCGACCGCCGGAAGCGGTAGACCTGCGCCGCGACCGCGGTCCCGAACACGACGAAGTCGATCAGCACCCAGACGGGGATCGCCAGCAGCGCCTGCGACGGCGCCACCGGCGCGACCTCGATCGCGATCCACGCGAGCCCGACGGGCAGGTACCAGCGGGCCCAGCGCGGCTCGAGGCGTCCGTCGGGGAACGTGAGAAGCACCAGGAGCACGGCCACGTGGTACGCGGCCGCGAGGGCGACCCCCAGCGGGTCGTCGGAGAAGCTGAGGGCGGCGTTGGCGCGGGAGTTGAAGACGGCGATCAGCAGGAGCGTCAGCCACACCAGGGCCGCCACCCAGTTGTCCGGTCGGCGGACGGCGATGATGCCCGCCGGGACGATGTAGGCGCCCACGAACAGCAGGCCCACGACGATCAGGACCAGCGCGTACGTCCGCGGCGAGATGCCCAGGCGCTCGGACGCCGTGTGGGAGCGCTCGACGACCACGTCCAGGGTCCGCCCGTCCGACCTCCCGACGGTCAGCGTCACCGGCACGGCCGGCGCGTCCAGCAGGCGCGCCACCAGGTCCGCCTTGGCCTCGGTGGTCACCGGCACGCCGTCGACGGCGAGCAGGACGTCGCCCGGCAGGACCCCAGCGGCTTCGGCCGAGCGGCCGGGTATGGGGTCGAGGACGATCCGTCCCTGACCGTCGCGCTCCAACAGGACCCCGACGGCGCCGGAGCTGAGGAGCCGGTAGCTAGCGGGCACGCCGGCGGCGAACAGCGCCGCGAGGCCCAGGAGGGCGGCGTACCACGCCAGCCTGAGCGCCGTGGGCGCCCAGGCGGCCCTCCCCCGTGCGAGACGGTTCCGCGGGGGTTGGGCCGCCCTCGGACGGCCCGGCTGAGCTTGCATCATGCGCGTCGACGGCCCGCGACCCGGTTGGCGTGCGGCGGGCCCGGCGGGTCCGCGCCTCCGCACCCCGTCCGCGTTCAGCCGTGTCCTCGCCGACAGCATAGGGGAACGGAGCGGGGCTGACGGCGGCGGCGCGGGGACATGGGGTCACCGGCATCGCCGCCGACCGGTGCGCTTTCGATTCGAAGGTCAGACCCTGGAGGGGCCGTCGCTTCACAGCGCCAAGGGGCCGTGGTCCTGTGGACCCAACGGGCCACCGTCGAGCCGACATAGCAACGAGTTCGTACCGTCGCCACCGAGAGGCGGCGTGCGCTTGACACCTCTACCGCCCCTCGCCTAAGCTGCCGCTCGTTCGTGGCCGAGGACGCGCGGCGGGACCCGGGACTTTCGAAACGAAAGCCAGGCTGGTTCGCGTGGCGAGCCGTGCTCGCCGACGAAGGGGGCCGTGGCGCTGGTCACAGGTCCCCGCTAGCCGACGCGCCCGGCAGTCCGCCGCGGTCCCATCCGAGCCGCGGGACGAGGAGGAGCGAGCCATGGAGACGATCGAGACCGAGCACGGCCGCGTCCGGCTGAACCCCGACGACGTCATGCTGGGCGAGCTGTTGGTGACCGACGAGGGCGTCGAGCTCGAGGTGGTGGGACTGGACCCGCTGAGGTTCGAGCCGGCGCCGCAAGAGGAGGAGGACTGGGGCGAGTGACGCTCGCCGGCACCGCCCGGCCGCGCCGTGGTCGCTCCGCGTGCGTGACGGACGAGGTCGTCATGGTCTACGACCGTCTCCGGACCGAGGAGAGGATGCTCCTCGCTGCGTTCGCACGCGAGGGGCTGCCGGTCCGCGCCGAGTACGCGCCCGACCTGACGCTCGACCTGTCGGAGGACGGGCCCGAGCGGGCCGTCGTGCTGGGGCGCTGCGTCTCTCAGACGCGCGGCCTGGCGCTGGCCAGGGTCTTCGAGGCGCGCGGGTGGGTCGCCGTGAACCGTGCCGCCGTGATCGCGACCTGCGGCGACAAGCTCGCCACCAGCGCGGCCCTCGGCGCGGCGGGAGTGCCCACGCCGCGGACGGGGGTAGCGCTCACCGCCGAGGCCGCCCTGCGTCTGTGCGAGCGCTTCGGCTACCCGGTCGTCCTCAAGCCGCTCGTGGGCAGCTGGGGCCGGCTCGTCGCCAAGGTCGAGAACCCTTCCCAGGCGGAGGCCCTTCTCGAGCACAAGGAGGTGCTGGGCGGACCCGCCCACAAGGTCCACTACGTCCAGGAGTACGTCGAGAAGCCCGGGCGCGACATCCGGGCGTTCGTGGTCGGCGGCGAGGTCGTCGCGGCGATCTACCGGTCGTCCCGCCACTGGATCACCAACACGGCGCGCGGGGGAGCGGCCAGCCGCTGTCCCCTCTACGACGACCTGGTCGAGACGACCCTGGCGGCGGCGGCTGCCGTCGGCGGCGGCGTCCTGGCCGTGGACCTGGTCGAGTCCGAGCGCGGGCTGCTGGTCATCGAGGTCAACCACACGATGGAGTTCCGCAACTCGGTGGACACCACCGGCGTGGACATCCCGGGCCTGGTCGCTCGGCACGCGGCGGGGCAGCGGGAGCTGCTGGCGTGAGCGGGAGCCGGGCACTGCCGTGACCGGCGGGTCGGTGGTGGCGTGAGCGCCCGGAGGGCATCGTCGTGAGCGTGAGGACGGTCGCCGTGCTCGGCGGGTCGGGCTACGCCGGTGGGGAGTTCCTGCGGCTCGCTCTCGGGCACCCCCACCTGCGCGTGACGCAGGTGACGAGCAGGTCGAGCGCAGGGCTGCCGGTACCGCTCGTGCACCCCAACCTCCGCGGCGTCACCGACCTGCGGTTCGTGCCTCCCGACGCGCTCGCCCCGGCCGACGTGGTCGTGAGCGCGCTGCCTCACGGCGAGCTGTCGGGTCGCCTCGACGACGTCGCCTCCCTGGCGGGAGGAGGCGTGCTAGTCGACCTCTCCTCCGACTTCCGCCTGACCGACGCCGAGGCGTACAGGCTCGCCTACGGCCGCGACCATCCGCGCCCCCGCGAGCTGGGCAGCTTCGTCTACGCGCTGCCGGAGCTCTTCCGCGACCGCCTGCGCGGGGCGACGCGGGTGGCCGGCGCCGGCTGCATCGCCACCGCCACGGTCCTGGCGCTCCTCCCAGCCGTCGCGGCGGGGCTCGTCGACCCCTCCCGCGACGTGATCGTGGAGGCGAAGGTCGGCAGCAGCGCGGCCGGCAGCGAGCCCGGCCTGGCGTCGCACCATCCGGAACGCTCGGGCGCCGTCCGCACCTACGCCCCCACCCGCCACAGGCACGTCGCCGAGGTCAGGCAGGCGCTGCCGGGCGCCCCGCCGGTGCACCTCACGGCCACGGCCGTGGAACGCGTGCGGGGCGTGCTCGTCACGGCGCACGCGTGGGTGAGGGCGGGCGTGACCGAGGCCGACGTGCTGGCCGCGGTCCGTTCCGCCTACGACGCCGAGCCCTTCGTCCGCGTCGTCAGGGCCAGGCGCGGCGTCCACAGGTTCCCGGACCCGAGGATCCTCGACGGCAGCAACTACTGCGACGTCGGCTTCGAGCTCGACCGCGACACGGGACGGCTCGTGACGATCGCGGCCCTCGACAACCTGGTCAAGGGCACCGCCGGGCACGCCATGCAGGCGCTCAACCTGGCCCTGGGCTGGCCGGAGGAGACCGGCCTCGGGTTCACGGGACTGCACCCATGAGCGGCCTGGTGGTCGTGAAGGTCGGAGGCTCGGACGGGGTGGACCTGGACGCCGTATGCGACGACGTCGCCGAGCTGTTCGCGGCGGGCCGGCGGCTCGTGCTGCTCCACGGCGGCAGCGCCGAGACGAACCGGGTCTCCGCCGCCCTCGGACGCCCACCGCGCTTCGTCACCAGCCCCAGCGGTCACCAGAGCCGGTTCACCGACAGGGCGGCCCTGGAGGTCTTCACGATGGTCTACTGCGGCAAGGTCAACAAGGGGATCGTGGAGCGCCTCCAGGCGCGAGGCGTGAACGCGGTCGGCCTCTCGGGCGTGGACGGGAGGACCCTCGAGGGGCGGCGGAAGGACAGCGTCCGGTCGGTGGAGGACGGCCGGGTGCGCGTGCTTCACGGCGACCACACAGGCGTCGTCGAGAGGGTCAACGTGCGGCTGCTGTCGCTCCTCCTGGACGAGGGTCACCTGCCGGTGCTCACGCCGCCCGCCATCAGCTACGAGGGCGTGGCCATCAACGTGGACGGCGACCGGGCCGCAGCGGCGGTGGCGGGCGCCATGGGCGCGCGGGCGCTGCTGCTGCTCTCCAACGTCCCCGGCCTACTGCGGGAGTTCCCCGACGAGGCCAGCCTCGTGCGCCGCCTGAGCCGTGACAGCTTGGACGCGGCGATGGGGTACGCCGGTGGCCGCATGAAGAAGAAGCTGCTCGGCGCCCGCGAGGCGCTCGCCGCCGGCGTCCAACGGGTCGTGCTGGGCGACGCCAGGCGACGGCGCCCGGTCAGCGCGGCCTTGGCGGGGACCGGGACGGTGGTGACGTGAGCACGGCCGGAGCGGCGGAGGACGCCCTGGCGCTGGAGGCCCGGCACGGGTCCACGCTGTTCGAGCCCAGCGTCGTCCTCGAGCGCGGCGACGGCGCTGTCGTCTACGACGAGTCGGGCCGTGAGTACCTCGACTGCGCTGCTGGCATCGGCGTCGCCAGCGTCGGCCACGGGAACGCGCGCGTCGCGCGGGCGATCGCCGACCAGGCCGCCAGGCTGCTGGTGTGCCCGCCGAGCCACGGGAACCGGGTGCGCGCCGAGTTCGTGCGGCGCCTCTGCCAGCTGGCGGGTCCACCCCTGTCGCGCGTGTTCCTGAGCAACTCGGGCAGCGAGGCCAACGAGGCCGCCATCAAGTGGGCGCGGGTCGCTACCGGCAGGCGGAAGCTGGTGGCCGCGACCCGCGGCTTCGCCGGCCGCACGCTGGGCGCGCTGTCGGTCACGTCGAACGCGGGCTACCGCCGGCCGTTCGAGCCGCTCGACCCCGACGTCACGTTCGTGCCGTTCGACGACGCCGAGGCGCTGGAGGCGGCGGTGGACGACGCGACGGCGGCGGTGGTCCTGGAGCCCGTCCAGGGCGAGGGAGGCGTCCGTCCGGCCAGCCGCGAGTACCTCGAGCACGCTCGGAGGCTTACGCGCGACCGCGGCGCCCTCTTGGTCCTCGACGAGGTGCAGTGCGGGGTGGGCCGCACCGGCACGTTCCTGGCGGCCCACGGCTACGGCGTGCAGGCCGACGTCGTGACCTTGGCCAAGGGCCTGGCGGGCGGCGTGCCGATCGGGGCGACGCTGATGACTGACGCCGTGGCCGGGGCGATGCCGCGCGGCGGTCACGGCTCGACGTTCGGCGGCAACCCGTTGGCCTGCGCGGCCGGCACGGCCGTCCTCGACGAGCTGCGGGACCGCGACCTGATGGCGCACGCCGCTCGGATGGGGGAGAGGCTGCTGCGCGGCCTGAACGGGATCGAGAGCCGACACGTCCGCGAGGTCCGCGGCGTGGGGTTGATGGTCGGCATGGAGCTGAGGAGGAGGGCCGCTCCCTTCGTCGGGGCCCTGCGTCAGCGGGGGCTGCTGACGGCCCCGGCGGGGCCCAACGTCGTCCGCTTCCTGCCGCCGCTGGTGATCACGGCCGAGCAGGTGGACGCCGTCGTCGCGCTCGTGGCGGAGGTCTTGGCCTCGCCCTCGGAGCCGGAGGTCTGGGCTTCGCCCGTGTCGGTGAGAGACCGGGCGATGCCGCCGGCCGCTGAGGGACAGGAATGAGGCGCGACCGCCTGCCCGCTCACGGCGTGCTCGCCGGCCAGGCCCGCGCCGGCGAGGCCCCGGACACGGCGCCCGGCGGCGGCACCCTGGCCGACCACGCCATCGACGACGCGGCGGCCGTCGAGCTGCTCACCCGCGCGGTCTCGTGCCCGAGCCCGTCGGGGCGGGAGGAGGAGGTCGCGCGCCTCTTGGTCGCCGCCATGTCGGCCGGTGGGGCCGAGGCCTGCCTCGACGACGCGGGCAACGCCGTCGGGGTCTGGGGCGGCGGCCCGGTGAGCGTGACGTTCCTGGGGCACATGGACACGGCGCCCGGGACGTTCCCGGTGCGCGTGAGCGACGGCGTGCTCCACGGCCGCGGCAGCGTCGACGCCAAGGGCAGCCTGTGCGCCGCCGTCGTAGCGGCCTCGCGCCTGAGCGCCGAGCTGTTGGACCGCCTCACCCTGCGCGTGGTCGGAGCGGTGGAGGAGGAGTCATCCGGCAGCCGCGGCTGCCGGCACGCCCTCACCACGCTGCCGCGGCCGGACTTCCTGATCGTCGGGGAGCCCAGCGGGTGGGACCGCTACACGCTGGGCTACAAGGGCCGCGTCTCCGCGCGACTCGAGGCCTCGCGGGACTCCGCCCACACGGCGCGCGAGGATCCCAGCGCAGCCGAGCTGCTGGTGGACGCGTACACCGCCCTGAGGGGCTGGGTGGAGCGCGACAACCTGGGAGCGGACGGAGCCTTCGACAGGCTCCAGGTGACGCTGCGCGGCCTCGTGTCCGAGGACGACGGCTTGGTGGAGAGGAGCCGCGGGGAGGTCGCGTTCCGCCTGCCGCCGCGCTGGAGCGCCGCGGGGCTGTCCGCGCGGTTGGGGCAGCTGCGGTTGGACCGGGGGGTACGGCTCACGGTCACGTCCGCGGAGGAGCCGGTCCGCGCCGACAACGCCTCACCGTTGGCGCGGGCCTTCCGCGTCGCCATCAGGTCGTGCGGCGGCGTGCCCCGCCCGGTGGTCAAGACCGGGACCTCGGACATGAACGTCGCCGCCGCGAGCTGGAGCGTGCCGATGCTGGCCTACGGCCCGGGCGACTCCGAACTGGACCACACCCCACACGAGCGCTTGGCCCTGGGAGAGTACCTGCGAGCGATCGCGGTACTGGGGCGCGCCGTCAGCGAGCTCGTCTGAGCGGAGCCGGGAGCCTCACCCTTCGGCGATCGTCCACTCCAGGAGCTCGTCGAGGGGCGCCGTGGCGAGGCCGATGACGCGGTCGGCGGCCCCGTAGTAGAGGTACACCTCGCCGTCCACGACCGGGTTCGCGGTGCCGAAGACCACGTTGGGGACGTCGCCCCTTGTCTCCCAGGTCTCCTGGAGCTCGAGGACCGGCGAGCGCGGCCGCTTCAGCACGCGCCTGGGGTCCTCGAGGTCGAGGAGCGCGGTGCCCATGCGGTAGACGTGCGTCTCGTCGTAGCCGTGGTAGATGACCAGCCAGCCCTCGTCGGTGCGGATCGGTGGGC
>DATGNP010000226.1:0-3833 GCA_035306665.1 Trueperaceae bacterium | reverse complement strand
GCCCTGGCCCACCTCGGACACGATCATGGTCACGGTCCACGCCCCCAACCCCCTGACGGCCGAGCTCGAGGTCGAGGTGGTCGCGCCGGAACAGGACCCCGACCCCGACCTCGACCCGGAGCCGGTCACGGTCCGCCTGCTCGCCGCCGGCGACATCGCCTGCAGCCCGAAGGACAAGGACTTCAACGACGGTGAGGGGAACGAGGCGACCAACCGCTGCATGCAGGGCCGCACCGCCGCGCTGGCCGAGGGGCTCGGGCCCGACGCCGTGCTCGCGCTCGGCGACCTCCAGTACGGCGAGGGCACGTACAGCCAGTTCATGGGCTCCTACCACCTGTCGTGGGGTCGACTCAACGACGTGATCCTGCCGATGCTCGGCAACCACGAGCTGTGGTCGAACCCGGTGAACGGCTACTTCCGGTACTTCGACGAGCAGGGCGTCTGGGACCGCCTCCCGGAGGGCGCGTCCGACCCCGCGCGCGCTTACTACGCCGTAGACCTCGGTGCGTGGCGCGTGATCCTGCTCAACACGAACTGCACCGACCCAGAGGGCAACGACGACTCCGTGGCGGGCGGGTGCGACGTGGGGTCGCCGCAGCACGCCTGGCTCGAGGGCGAGCTCGCGGCCGCCGAGGCGGCGGGGCAGTGCGCGCTAGTGGCGTTCCACCACCCGCGCTTCAACTCGGGCCGCAACGACGACGAGCCCCTGGTCGACGCGCTCTGGCGCGCGGCCTACGCGGGCGGCGCCGACCTCATCCTCGCGGCCGACGAGCACCGCTACGAGCGCTACCACCCGCTGGACGCGGACGGCGAGCGGGACGACGAGGACGGGGTCCCCTTCTTCATCGTCGGCACCGGCGGCCGCAACCTCTACGATGCCTCGGTGCCATACGAGACCAGCGCGGTGATGATCACCGGCGAGTACGGGCTCCTCCAGCTCGACCTCTCCGAGACCGGCTTCGAGTTCGAGTTCGTGCCGGCCGAGGGCTACACGGCCACCGACGCCGGCGCGGGCGACTGCAGGTGAGGCGCGGCGGCGGCCGGGGCCGACGCTGGTCCGCCCCCGGTGGACCGTCCAGCGACCGCCGCTCTCACGGGCCGGTGGTAGGGTCGGAGACGCCGGACCCTACAAGGCTGGAAGGCGGTACCTATCTTGGCGAAGGTCGTCGAGTTCTATTCCGACAAGCGGAGGGACGTCTATCACGACCGCTCCGAGTGCGCAGAGGGCAACAGCATCCCCCGGAAGGAGCGGAGCCAGGGCACGAGCGGGCTCCCGCACTGCAAGTACTGCCGCGACGTGCCGCGGGGCGGGTCGGCCGTCCGGGGCTGAGCCCTAACCGGGGCTGAGCGCTAGGCGGCCTCCTTCTCGCCGGCGAGGAACAGCCACGTCTCCAGGACCGTGTCGGGGTTGAGCCCGATCGAGTCGATGCCCTCCTCGACCAGCCACTGCGCGTAGTCGGGGTGGTCGGAAGGCCCCTGCCCGCAGATCCCGATGTACTTGCCCGCGCGCCTACACGCCGCGATCGCCAGCGAGGCCAGGTGCTTCACGGCGGGGTCGCGTTCGTCGAACAGGTCGGCCACGAGGCCGGAGTCGCGGTCGAGGGCGAGCGTGAACTGCGTCAGGTCGTTCGAGCCGATCGAGAAGCCGTCGACGTGCTCCAGGAACGCGTCGGCCAGCACGGCGTTCGAGGGCACCTCGCACATCATGATCACGCGCAGGCCGGCCTCGCCGCGGCGCAGGCCGTGCGACGCCATGACCTCGAGGACCTGGAGCAGCTCGGGCACGGTGCGCACGAACGGGATCATGACCTCGACGTTCGTGAAACCCATCTCCTCGCGCACGCGCTTCAGCGCGCGGCACTCGGCGGCGAACGGCTCGGCGAAGACCTCGGAGCGGTAGCGCGAGGCGCCCCTGAACCCGATCATCGGGTTCTCCTCCCGCGGCTCGTAGGCGTGCCCGCCCAGGAGATGGGCGTACTCGTTCGACTTGAAGTCCGAGAGGCGCACGATCACGGGCTTCGGGTAGAACGCCGCCGCGATCGTCGCGATGCCTTCCTTGAGCTTCTCCTCGTAGAACGCCCGGGGGCTCTCGTACCCGGCGGACCGAACCTTGATCTCGGCCTTGACGTCCTCAGGCACGTCGGGCCAGGCCATCAGCGCGTTGGGGTGGACGCCGACGGCGTTGTTGATGATGAACTCGAGCCGCGCCAGGCCGACGCCGTGGTTCGGGATCGCGGCGAAGGCGAAGGCGCGCTCCGGCGAGGCGACGTTCATCATCACCTTGACGGGCAGCTCGGGCATCGCGTCGAGCTCGATGTCCTGCACGTCGTACTCGAGCGCGCCGGCGTAGACCTTCCCCTCATCGCCCTCGGCGCAGCTCACGGTCACGACGTCGCCGTCGGTGAGCGCCTCGGTGGCGTCGCCGGTGCCCACGACGGCGGGGATGCCGAGCTCGCGCGCGACGATCGCCGCGTGGCAGGTGCGCCCGCCACGGTTCGTGACGATCGCCGCGGCCCGCTTCATCACCGGCTCCCAGTCGGGGTCCGTCATGTCGGTGACCAGCACGTCGCCGGGCTGGACGCGCTCCATCTCGGCCGCGCGCGCGATCACGCGCACGACGCCCGTCGCGACCTTCGAGCCCACGGCGCGCCCGACGACGAGGGGCTCGCCGCCGCCCTTCATGCGGTAGCGGGTGAGGACGCGGCCCGAGCGGCTCTGCACGGTCTCGGGGCGCGCCTGCACGATGTAGATCAGGCCGTCCTCGCCGTCCTTCACCCACTCGATGTCCATGGGCCGGCCGTAGTGGTCCTCGATCGCGACGCACTGCCGCCCGAGCTCGTGGAGGTCGTCGTCGTCGAGCGAGAAGCGCGCCCTGTCGGCCGCCGCCACCGGCACCCTCTCGACGCCGCCGCCCGGGGCGTAGACCATCTTCTCGGCCTTGGTGCCGAGCTTGCGCGCGAGCACGGCGGGCCTGCCCTCCCTGAGCCCCTTCTTGGCCAGGTAGAACTCGTCGGGGTTCACGGCGCCCTGCACGAGCAGCTCGCCGAGGCCGTAGGTGGAGGTGACGAACACGGCGCCGTCGAAGCCCGACTCGGTGTCGAGGGTGAACGCCACGCCGCTGGAGCCGAGGTCGCTCCTGGCCATGCGCTGCACGCCGGCCGAGAGCGCGACCTCCTCGTGCGCGAAGCCGTGGTGGAGCCGGTAGCTGATCGCCCTGTCGGTGAAGAGCGACGCGAAGACCTTCCTCACCGCGTCCTCGACGGCCTCGAGCCCGCAGACGTTGAGGTACGTCTCCTGCTGCCCCGCGAACGAGGCCTCCGGCAGGTCCTCGGCCGTCGCCGAGGAGCGCACGGCGACCGCCACCTCGCCGCCAGCCTCGGCGCACATCGCCGCGTAGGCGTCCCTCAGCTCGGCCCTGAGCCTCTCGGGCAGGGGCGCGGCCAGCAGCAGCTCGCGCACGCGCTTGCCGCGCTCGGCCAGCTTGACGACGTCGTCGCCGTCGACGTCCGCCAGCAGCTCGCGGATCCTGTCGCCCAGGCCGTCCTGCGCCAGGAAGGCGCGGTAGGCGTCGGCCGTCGTGGCGAAGCCGCCCGGGACCCTCACGCCTGCGGCCGAGAGGTTGGCGATCATCTCGCCGATGGACGCGTTCTTCCCGCCGACACGGGCCACGTCGCCCATGCCGACGGTGGAGAAGTCCACGATGTACTCCACGACTTGCCTCCGTGAGTGCTCGTTCGCAGCCGGATGAGCCGCTGCCCTCAGCGTAGCCCACGACGTAAGCTCGGCATGAGCGGGAGGATCACGCGTGGACGCAGCACACACGGCGCGGCCCA
>DATGNP010000225.1:0-6494 GCA_035306665.1 Trueperaceae bacterium | reverse complement strand
CTACCGTTGGAGCCGGTGAGCGATCTGCCTTCGGGCGTGATCGACGACCTAGAACGGTACCTGTTGAGACGGGGTTACAACTTCTCCATCAACGCCGTGTTGTTCCGGCGGAACCTTCCGGGGCTGCGCTTCGACCCGGCGACCCGGCATGGATGTGACGTTGACCTCCTCCTGCGGCTCGGACAGGCAGGCGTCAAGGCCGTCGCGATCGAGGATCCCATCCACTACTGGTTGGACCACCCAGATACGACGACCTTCAAGAAGTACGACGCCGTGTGGGAGGACATCTTGAGGGCCTACGTCAACGCGTCGCCTGCACCCGAACTCCTGGGGGCTTACCGCGAACGCATCGGGCGAACGTTGTTCTGGGAGTGCATGCTGCTGCTCCGTCGCGGCCTGCCGGAGCTCGCTCGCCAGCGGGTGGAGCAGTACGGCTCCAAGACGTCTTGGGTGTGGCGGCTGCTGATCGGCGTGATGCTGACGGTGCCGGGAGCGCACGCTGTGCCCGGAGCCGTCAGGTGGCTCAGGACGCGCCTGGCAGCGCGACTAGCGGTCGGCGAATCACGGCGAGCGGTCGGCGAACCGAGGGCGATCGGGTCCTCCCAGGACTGACTTGCGACTCCTCTACACCTCCCCCACGAACCGCCTGAACACCGGTTGCACCGGCCGACCCACGAGGAAGCGCTCCACGCCGCCGTCGAGGGCGTCGCGGTAGACGGCCAGGGCCCCGTCGAACGCGGCGAGCGTCTGCTCGACGACCGCCTCGTTGTGCGACCAGGAGACGACCAGCGAGGGCGCCAGCACGCCGCGGCGCAGCAGCTCCTGCAGCAGGAGCGTGCGGAACGGCTGCGACGGCTGGCCGTCTTGGTCGCGGGTCGTGTAGACGAGGTTGCACGGCAGGCCGATGGGTTGGACGTGCTCGGAGACACCGTGGGACGCGGCGACCTCGCGTAGGCCCTCTGCGAGCCGCTCGCCGACGCTCCACAGGTGGCCGATCACGTCGTGGCGCCGGTAGACGTCGACGACGGCGCGGGCGGCCGCCAGGCCCGTCGGCTCGGCGCCGTGCGTTAGCGAGAGCAGGAAGACCCGCGGCTCCTCCGTGCGCAGCCCGCCGCGCTCCATCAGCTCGCGGCGGCCGACGAGCGCCGACACCGAGTAGCCGTTCCCCATCGCCTTCCCGAACGTGACGAGGTCGGGGTCGATGCCGTAGTAGGCACTGGCGCCCTGGGGGTGCCAGCGGTAGCCCGTGATCATCTCGTCGAGGACCAGCAGGGCACCGTGCTCCCGGCACAGGCGCTGCACCCCCTCGAGGAATCCGGGCGCGGGGGCGTCGTTCCGGGCGGCCTCGAGGACGACGGCCGCGACCTCGCCGCGGTGCGCCGCGAACAGCGCCTCGAGCGACGTGAGGTCGTTGTAGCGGAACGTGAGCGAGAGTTCCTTCACGGCGCGCGGGACGCCGTCGTTCATGGCCGTGGCGCCGATGAACCAGTCGTCGACCGAGAAGAAGGGCTGGTCGGCCAGCGCGACCTTGTCGCGGCCCGTGACGGCGCGGGCGAGCCGAACGGCCGCCGAGGTGGCGTCCGAGCCGTTCTTGCCGAACTTGATCATGCGGTCGCCGCTGGGGGCGAGGAAGCCGAGGACCTCCTCCGCCGCCTCGACCTCTAGGACCGACGGCCGGGTGAAGTTCAGGCCCTTGGCGATCGCCTCGACCACGGCCCTGTCGACGGCGGGGTGGGCGTGCCCGAGCACGACGGCCCGCAGGCCCATGCCGTACTCGATGAAGCGGTTGCCGTCGACGTCCCAGACGAAGCAGCCCTGCCCGCGCTCGATGAAGCCGGGGGCCAGCACCGGGTACTGGTCGTCGCCCTTGGCGTACGTGTGGGCGCCGCCAGGGATCACGCGGTGCGCCCGCTCCCTGAGCTCGGCGGCGCGCCGGTAGCGGTCAGTGTCTCTGGTCAGCGTCATCGTCGTCCCCCACCCGGTCCACGAGCCCGGCCCGCTCGAGCCGCCGCTTCGCTTCCGTGAGCTCTCGCGTGGGGAGGTGTGACCGCTCCGCCACGTCGAGGAAGGTGCTGTGGCCGTCGGCCATGGTCAGCGTCCACAGGAGCGCCTCGCGCTGCTCGCGCGTGTCCGTGTCCTCGTAGAGGCCGCGCTTGCCGAGCTGCGGCTCCCCGTACGGGGCGCGGCTGAGGAGCCTCTCGTCCTCCTCCAGCACCGTGACGATGCGCTTGAGCGCGGCGAGCGCCTGCGCCAGCGAGGCGTCCTTCACGAACGCGAGGTCGTCGAGGGAGGTGTGGTACTCGGGGTAGGTCCCCGGCGGCGTGCGTCCGAGCCGTCCGACCGGCAGGCGGATGCCGGGGCTGGCGTACTGGCGCTCGTCGTAGCCGGTGGGCGCGAACGGCAGCCTCACGTGCGGGCCGAGTTCTGCGAGCACGAGGTCGGCCGCCCGGTCGATCGCCGCGTCGCCTCGGAACGTCGGCTTGTACGCGAGCGGCCCGTCGTCCCCGAGCCCCGCCAGCACGAGCCCGTGCCTGACCCGCTCGCGAGCCCGCGGCGTGCGGCTGAGGAAGACCAGCGTGCCGATCGTGCCGGGCGCGAACAGCACGCGGTAGGTGAGGCGCCGACCCTCCCCCGCCAGCCACCGCGCCAGCTCGGCGAGCACGACGACGGCGCTGAGGTTGTCGTTGGCCAGCGACGGGTGGCAGGCGTGCGCGCTCAGCAGGACCTCGTCGCGGGAGCGTCCGGGGACCACGAGCTCGGCGTACGTGAGGGCCCCGGGCGCGAGGGTCGTGTCGACCTCGACCTCGTACGTGCCGCCTTGGAGCGCCGCGAGCTCGGCGTGCGGGAGGCAGAACCCCCAGTCGCGCCGGTAGTAGCTGGTCCGGTAGGGGATCGCGCTCGGCCTGTCCGGCAACGAGTGCAGCCGCGGCCGCAGCTCGGCGAGCGGGAGCCGGCCGCGGAACGGCTCGCTGTAGTTCACGAGCATCAGGTTGTGGCGCGCGAGGTCAGCGACGACGCGCCCGTCCGGCGCCACGAGGCGCGCCCCGCGCACGTTCCACTCCGGCGGGACGGTCCAGTCGAAGGCCCGGGTGCCGCTGGGGACCTCGTGGAGCGTCAGGCCCGGGACCTCGCGCTGGAGCGCGCGCAGCGTGGCGCGCAGGCCGTCGCCGGTGATGCTGCGGGGCAGCGGGTAGAGCTCCTCGAGGAGGGCCCGCATGCGCACGACGGTGGGCGGGTCCTCCACGGCATCGGAGCGCCCGGTCCCCGCGGGAAGGACGCTGGCCCCGGCCGGAGCGCCGGCGGGGGCGCCCGCCTCCCCCGCCACGCCGGCGCCGCCCCTCATACGAACCGCGGCTCGGGGATCGGCACGACGAAGCGCCCGTCTTAGTCACGCACGTCCGAGAGCTGCGCGACGATCTCCGCCTCCAGGTTCCAGGGGAGGATCAGCACGACGTCGGGCCGGTCCTCGGCGATGACCTCTGGCGCGTGGATGGGGATGCGGCTGCCCGGCAGGTACTTGCCCTGCTTGTAGGGGTTGCGGTCGACCGTGTACGGCAGCAGCTCGGGGCCGACGCCGCAGTAGTTGAGGAGCGTGTTGCCCTTGCCGGGCGCGCCGTAGCCGGCGACGCGCAGGCCCTGGTCGTGGAGGCCGATCAGCAGCTTGAGGAGCTCGCGCTTGACGTGGGCGACCTCGGCCTGGAAGCCGCTGTAGCCCGAAAGGTCGTGCAGGCCGGCTCGCGCCTCGACCTCCCTTAGCTCCGGCACGGACGGCGCCGTTCGGCGCGCGCCGGCGTGGGCCACCCACAGGCGCAGCGAGCCGCCGTGCGTGGGGAGCCGCTCGACGTCGACCGCCTCGAGGCCGTGCCTCGCCAGGACCTTCTCGACCGCGTACAGGCTCAGGTACGAGAAGTGCTCGTGGTAGATCGTGTCGAACTGGCGCTGCCGGATGAGCTCGTGGAGGTACGGGAACTCGAAGCTCGCGACGCCGCCCGTCCGCAGCAGCTCCGCGACGCCTCCGACGAAGTCGTTGATGTCGGGGACGTGCGCCAGCACGTTGTTGGCCACGATCAGGTCGGCGCGGCCGTGCTCGGTCGCGACCTGCCGGGCGAGGCCCGTGCCGAAGAACTCGGCGAGGGTGGGCACGCCCTTGCCGCGCGCCACCTCGGCCACGTTGCGCGCCGGGTCGATGCCCAGCACGCGTATCCCCATGGCGACGAAGTTGCGCAGCAGGTAGCCGTCGTTCGACGCCAGCTCGACGACGAAGGAGTCGGCCGAGAGCCCCTCGCGCGCCGCCGCGTCGCGGCAGTAGCGCGCGGCGTGCTCCAGCCAGGACGTGGAGTACGACGAGAAGTACGCGTACTCGCGGTAGATGTCCTCGGCCGGGGCGAAGTCCTGCGCCTGCACCAGCAGGCACTCGCGGCAGACGTAGGTGCGCAGCGGGTAGAAGACCTCGTGCGCGTGGAGGCCCGCCTCGTCGACGTAGCTCTCGCACAGGGGCTGCACGCCCAGGTCGACGAAGACGTCCTCTAGCGGCGCGCCGCAGGAGCGGCAGGTGGCTGCGGCCGTCGCGCGGGCGGGCGCACGCGGCTCGTCGATCGCTTGAGCCATCGCCGAACTCTAAGGAGCCGATGAGCGCCATCCCGACGCAGCCGTCACAGGCCGTGCCACGCGGCGTCGGCCTGGTCACTCGTCATAGCGGGGGTCCGGGTCGGCGACTACCGTGAGGAGACTTTGAGAGGTCGGTGAGCCAGTGAAGGTCGTCCTGTTCTGCGGTGGCTACGGGCTGCGTCTCAGGGACCACGAGCCCCGCATCCCCAAGCCCGTCGTGCCGCTCGGCGACGAGCCGCTCGTACTCCACGTCATGCGGTACTACGCGCACTTCGGCCACGACGACTTCGTGCTCTGCCTGGGCTACAAGGGCGACGTCGTCCAGGACGCCGTCGAGCGCGCCCTCGAGGCCCAGCTGGGCGGCGCCGGCCCGGAGGTCGCCGGGACCGCGCAGGACATCAGCGGCTGGAACGTGCAGTTCGTGGACACAGGACTCGACGCGACGATCGCCGACAGGCTCGTGGCGGTCAGGCCGTTCCTGGACCCGGGCGAGCCGTTCTTCGCGAACTACTCCGACTCGCTGTCCGACGCCCACCTGCCGTCGCTGCTCGCCGAGCACGAACGCACCGGCGCCGTGGCCAGCTTCATGTGCGTGCGGCCGCACCTGAGCCTGCACCACGTGGCCGTCGACGACCGCACCGGCGCCGTCGTGGAGATCCGCAGCATCCGCGAGGCCATGCGCATCAACGGCGGGTTCTTCACGCTCGACCAGCGCGTCTTCGACTACATCGAGCCCGGCGACGAGCTCGTCGAGCGGCCCTTCGCCCGGCTGATCGCCGACGGCCTGCTTCACGGGCAGGTCTACGACGGTTTCTGGTCGACGGTGGACACGTTCAAGGACCACATGCGGCTCACGGCGCTCCTGCAGAAGGGGCCCGGCCCCTGGCAGCTCTGGCGCTCCCCCGACGTCGCCCTCGCCAGCGGCATGGGCGGCTGAGCCGGGAGTGTCGGCGCTGGAGCTCGGGCCGCGCACCGGCCCGCTGCACGTGCTGTGCCTCGGCGCGCACTCCGACGACATCGAGATCGGCGCCGCGGGCACGCTCCTCACGCTGGTGACGGCTCGGCCCGGCAGCTCGGTGACATGGGTGGTGGCGTCGGCCCCCGGCGAGCGCGAGGCCGAGGCCAGGCGGAGCGCCGAGGCGCTGCTCGGGGACGTCTCGCGGCTCGACGTCCGCGTCCTCGGCCTGCGGGACGGCTACCTCGACAGGTCGGGCGCAGGCGCCAAGGAGGCTCTCGCCGCCGTCCGCGACGGCTCCCCCGACCCCGACCTGGTCCTGACGCACCACCGCGACGACAGGCACCAGGACCACAGGGCGGTCAGCGACCTGACCTGGCAGCTCTGGCGCGACCACCTCGTCCTCGAGTACGAGGTCCCCAAGTGGGACGGCGACCTCGGGCGACCGAACCTCTACGTGCCCCTGAGCCCGGAGGTCGTGGAGCGCAAGCTGAGGCACCTAGAGGAGCACTTCGCCAGCCAGCGCGGCAAGGACTGGTACGACGCCGACACGTTCCGCGGCCTGATGCGCCTCCGCGGCATGGAGTGCCGGGCGCCCTCGCGCTTCGCCGAGGCGTTCCACGCCCGGAAGGTGGTGCTGGGCGCCGCTGCCTAGCTGGACGGCCGGTAGGCCCCTACCCCGACGGAAGGCGCCTCGGCCGGCCGGTGGTCCCAGTAGCCCGGTCCCGGGCCCGCCGGACCCACCGCCCGCGGACGGGCCGCCGCCGCCTACCTCCTCAAGTACCTCCCCCGCGCCGGCCCCACGACCTCGCCGCCGTCGTAGACGAGCTCGCCGCGCAGGAAGGTCTTCACGACCTTGCCGCTCAGCTCCTGGCCCTCGAACGGCGTGTAGCCCTGTGCCGACTCGGACTCCGCGGCGCGCACGACGAAC
>DATGNP010000224.1:0-6363 GCA_035306665.1 Trueperaceae bacterium | reverse complement strand
GGACTCCGGCCACGTAGGTGACCTGGTAGTTGGAGAGCTTCGTGCCCTCGGCCGCCACGGCGTTCGACACGAGGATCTCGTACTCGCCAGCATCGGCTTCCACCGATGCGCCGGCGCTAGAGACCGACACCGAGACGAGGGACTGGCCCTCGAGGAGCCCCTCGGCGGTGAAGGCGGTCGCGTCGAGGAGCGACTCCTCGCCGTAGACCTTGGCTGCGTCCTGGGCGGTGACGGTGGCGGCGCGCGGCACGATGGCGGCGCTCAGCTCCGGGTCGACGAGGGTGTAGTTCGCGACGTCGTCGCCCGCGAGCCCGAAGAGCACGGGTACGGCCTCGCCGGCGTCGGGGCCGGCGAACGCGGCGGTCAGGCGGACGTCGTCGCCGGCCACGGGGTCCGGGACGAGGCTGCCGCCGAACTCCACGCCGGTGGTGCCGTCGTAGGTCTTGTCGTCAGCGGAGGCGCCTGCGACCTCCAGGGCCAGCGGCTCGATGCTGGCCGCGCCCACGGGCAGTTCGGGCAGGACGTAGTTGTGGGCGTCGGCACCGGCCAGGGACAGCGAGACGACGACGCGGCTGCCGGGATCGTCGCCGTACTCCCCGGCGTCGCTCGAAGGCAGCCACAGGTCGCCGTCGAGGACCTGGAACTCGCCCGAGATGTCGGCGTCGACGTAGACGTCGTCGCCGGCGACGAGCGTGGCCGCGTCGAGCGTGGCGGTGACGGTGGCAGCCGGCGTGCCGTCGTAGGTCTTGTCGGCGAAGGCGAGGCTGGCGAAGCCGACCTCGCGAGGCTCGATCGTGAGCGTGGCGGACGCGGTGCCCGGGAAGCCGCCGCCGGCCGTGACGGTCACCAGGTAGACGCCGACGTCGCTGGGTGCGTCGGCGAGCGCGGCCGAGTTGTCGGCCGGGAAGTAGGCGTAGGCGGCGCCTTCGGCGGCGGCCGGGTCGGAGAAGTGGGCGGTGATGGTCTTCGGCTCGCCGTCGTAAGTGACGACGAGGTCTTCCATGACGACGGAGACGAAGGCGACGGCCACGGATCCGATCTCGGGCGCCTCGACGGAGTCGCCGAGGTAGGCCGTCACGCCGACCTCGCCGTCGACCGGGCTCATCAGGTGGGCGACGGCGACGCCCTCAGCGTCGGTCGCCACCGTGAGCGGGACGGGCTCGACGTCGGCGAGCGTGAAGCCCTCGGCGGAGAGCAGTCCGCCGCTGGTCGCGAAGGTGACCTCGTGGCCCGCCTGCGCGAGCGGCTCGCCGTCCTCGTCGTGGAGCTGTACGGACAGCGTGACGCTAGTGCCAGTGGCGGCCTTCGGGCTCGAGGCCGTGAGCGTCGACTGGGCGGCGCTGGGGTCCTTCGGCTCCTCGGGCTCCTCCTCTTCGGGTTCTTCGTCCGACGTGAAGGTCACGGCGATGTCCCCGATCTTCTGGCCGCTGTCGTCCTCGCCCAGGTAGGCGCTGACCGTCACGGTGCCGGGGCCCGAGGTGAGGTTCGCGCCCGCGGCGCCGTCAGGGTTCGTGCGCACGACGAGCGGGCCGGTCATGGCGGCGGCCGGTGCCGGCGTGCCGCTGCCGAGCGTGCCGCCGCTGCTGTAGAAGGCCACCGCGACGCCCGAGCGGGCGAGCGGCTCGCCCTCCGAGTCCATGAGCTGGACGGTGATGCGCACGACCTCACCGGTTACTGCGGTCGTGCCCGACGCGATCACCGTCGAGACGTCGGCGTCCGGCTCGACGACCGGCGGTTGCGTCGGCGTGCCGCAAGCGGCTAGCAGCCAGGCGAGCAGCGCGACGAGGAAGGTGGTTCTCTTCATCCACGATCTCCTGTCGGTCCGGACGACCTCCTCGGACCACGAGCGCGGAGGTTCGCATCCCTCCTCTTACGGGATTCACACTTCTCTCATCTTGTGACGACCGTCACTTCCTGGCACAGGAAGGATGGGTCGCGCCAGGGACACGGTCTGCGTGACCGGCGGGGCTACGCATGCGGCCGGTGGGGGCTACGCATGCGGCCGATGGGCGCCCACTGCTTGCTGGATACCCTAAGATAATCAGGGTATCGGGAGGCCGGAGGCGGCCCGACCCCGGCGATAGAGGTCGCATGCGCTTGCTCATGACCCCAGCAGCGGTAACGCTCTCCCCGGACGGCTCGCCCGTCACCGTCACCTGGGCGCCGCCCGGACCCCGGAAGCGGCGCTCCGGCCCCACGCCCGGGGCAGCGGTGACGCGGGGCGACGGCCGTCCCCGCCGCGTCCTCGCCGTCATCGACAGCTGGCGCTACGACGGCCGCTGGTGGGAGGGCAAGGGGCTCCACCGCGACTACTTCTTCGTCGAGCTCGAGGGGGGCGTGAGGGTCGAGCTGTTCAGCGAGGAGGGCGACTGGTGGGTCGCCCGCGTGAGCGACTAGCCTGACGCGAGGGTCACGGCCCGCCAGGCATGACCGTCACGGCGCTAGGCGGTCGCGGAGCCCGGCCAGAGCGTCGGCACGGCGGGGCTCGTGAGATCGCGCCGAGCTGCGACTGGCCGGCCTCGTGGTTTACGGGTTGCCGAGAGTATCACTTGCAATCTGCCGCCACTTGGCTTACGTTCTGCCGATGACCCTCCAGCGCCTGGTGCCGCGGTCGGTGCTCCCCCGCCTGCTCGAGGCCCTGGCGGACTCGCCGGTGGTGCTGCTCCAAGGCCCGCGCCAGAGCGGGAAGACCACGTTGGCCCGCACGCTCGCCCAGGAGCGCGGCTACGAGTACCTGACGCTGGACGACGACGTCGTGAGGGCCGCGGCCGCCACGGACCCGGTCCGCTTCGTCGACGACATGCCGGCGAAGGCGGTCATAGACGAGGTCCAACGCGCCCCCGAGCTGTTCACGGCTCTCAAGCGGTCGGTGGACAGGGACCGGCGGCCGGGTCGCTTCCTGCTGACGGGCTCCGCGAACCTCCTGCTCACGCCGGGGCTCGCGGACTCCCTGGCGGGCAGGATGGAGGCCGTCCCCCTCTACCCGCTCGCGCAGGCGGAGCTCGAGGGCGCCGAGCCCCGCTTCCTCGAGCGGCTGTTGACCGCCGGCTTCCGCCTCACCGGAGGCGAGCGCCTCGGCAAGGGGTTGGCGGAGCTGATCGTGGCGGGCGGCTACCCGGCCGCCCTCGCCCGCACGCCGGGCACGAGACGGCGCGCCTGGTACAGGGACTACGTGACGGCCCTCACCCAGCGCGACGTGCTGGACATCGCACGGGTCACCTCCACGGAGGCGCTGGCTCGCCTCATGCAGGTCGCGGCGTCCCACACGGCCAGCATGCTCAACGTCACCGAGCTGGCGGCCCCGTTCCAGCTCTCCCGGCCGACGATCGACACCTACCTCTCGCTGCTGAGGCAGCTCTTCCTCGTCGACGAGCTGCCGGCCTGGCACAGCAACAGGCTCAAGCGCCTCGTGAAGACCCCCAAGCTCCACGTCACGGACACCGGCCTCGCGGCGGCGCTGACCAACGTGAGCGCGGACGCCGTCTACCGCGACCGGAGGCTGTTCGGCGCCCTCCTCGAGACCTTCGTCTACACCGAGCTCGCCAAGCAGGCGAGCTGTCGGGACGACGACCTGCGCCTGTTCCACCTGCGCGACCGCGACGGCGTGGAGGTGGACGTCGTCGTGGAGGCGCATGACGGCGTCGTCGCAGGCGTCGAGGTGAAGGCCGCCGCCACGGTGGGAGAGGAAGACTTCAAGGGGCTGAGGAAGCTCCGCGACAGCCTGGGAGAACGCTTCGCCTGCGGCGTGCTCCTCCACGACGGCGACTCCGTCCTGCCCTTCGGGGACAGGCTCTTCGCCATGCCGGTCGCGCGACTATGGGCTCCCTAGACCCCGTACCGCACGGGGGAGCGGCGCCGAGGGCCCCGAGGCGGTGCGTAGGCTCAAGGCCGAGACCGGCCACGACCTCTCGATCGACGGCCCCACGCTCGCCGGTCTGCTCGGTACTCTGAGCGAAGGCACTCAGCGCCTTGAGCGAACGGTAGCGACCTCGGCAGGCTCATCGAGCACCGCACAGTGCTAGCGATGTGCCCTGGCAGCCCCCACTAGACCACCCTGTTCGATTGACGGCGGCGCGAGGCGCGCCTATCCTCGTGTCACCCTTAGATTCTAAGGGTTACGAGCGGCCCTAGCCGCCCGCGCCCAGCCACGCGCAGCTCCCGGAACGAGGTCCCATGCGTCCGCCTGTCCTCTCAGCTCAAGCGGTCCTCGGCGCAGACGTCGCCGCCGCCCCCACGGAGGGCGCGACGGCGGCGGCCGCCAGGGGTGCGCGGGCGGAGGACGGGCGAGCGCGGGAAGAGCGGCGCGTCCGCGGCGGCGACCTGCCGCCCCCGCGCCGGCGCCTCTCGGCGCTGCTCGTCACCCACTCGTACTTCAGCTTCGGCGCCGGCACGGCGAGCCCCACCAGCCTCGTCAGGCGCGCCGCCGAGCTCGGCTATCGCTACGTCGGCCTTACCGACGACCTCAACGTCACCGGCGGCGTCGAGCTGTTCCAGGCCGCGCACGAGCACGGGCTGAAGGCGCTGATCGGCGCCACCGTGCCGGTGCGCGTCGAGGACGACGTCTACCCGCTCGTGCTCATCGCCGCCTCGCGCGAGGGCTACGGCACGCTCTGCCGCCTCGTGACCCTGGCCCACGAGCGCGAAGAGAGGGACGTCCCCTTCCCCGTCCTGCTGGCGCACGCCCACGACCTCGTGCTCCTCACCGGCGGCCGCGACGGCCTGCCCTCGCGGCTGCTGGCCCGCCGACGCGTCGGTGAGCTCGAGGGGCTCCTCAGGCAGCTCAAGGGCGCGTTCGGCGACAGGCTCTACGTGCAGCTCTTCCACGACCGCTACCGCTGGGACCAGCGCCGCGCCCGCGTGCTCAGGCGCCTGGCGCAGAGCCTGTCGCTGCCGGTGGTGGCCGCGCCCGAGGTGCGCTACCTCGAGCCCGACGACTACCGGCTCTACGACGCGATGGTCTGCGGGCGCCTGGGCGTGAGCGTCCAGGAGCCGCACCCGAAGCGCCCGCAGAACGCCTGCCAGCACCTCCCCTCACCAGACGAGGTGATGGAGCGCCTGCCCTTCCCCGAGGCGGCTCTGAACGCCGACTGGGTCGCCGAGCGCTGCCACTTCGAGCTCCTGCCCGAGCGCCTCGTCCCGCCCAAGGCGCGCGTGCCCGACGGGCGCAGCGCCGAGGAGCACATCGTGGAGCGCTGCTACGCCGCCCTCCTCGAGCGCTACGAGGGCGAGGCGCTGGCCACCGCCAGGCAGCGGCTCGAGAAGGAGCTCGCCACGATCCGCGCGCTCGGCCTGGCCGACTTCTTCCTCGTGGCCGCCGAGGTCACCGACTACTGCCGCCAGCGCGGCATCCTCGCGGCGGGCCGCGGCTCGGCGGCGGCGAGCATCGTCTGCTACCTGCTCGGGGTCACGCAGGCCGACCCGCTAAAGCACGACCTGCTGTTCGAACGCTTCCTCCACACCGGCAAGACGAGCATGCCCGACGTGGACATCGACATCTCCTCGGCGCGGCGCGACGAGGTGCTGGCCTGGGTCGAGGAGCGCTTCGGCGCCACCACCGAGGCGATGGTCTGCAACAAGATCACCTACCGCCTGCCGCTGGCGGTCCAGGACGTCGGCCGGGCGCTGGGCCTCCCGCCCGAGCTCAGGAACCGCCTCACCAAGGCGCTCGGCCGCGACTTCAGGGGCCTCAGGCCCGCGTCGGTGGCGAAGGCCGAGGTCGCGCTGCGCGAGGTGCTCGGCGACGCGCCCGTGGCCGACGTGTTCGTAGACCTGCTCGCGCGCATGGAGCGCGGGCACGTCCGCCATATCGCCCCGCACTCTGGGGGCGTGGTCCTCTCGCGCGACCCCCTCACCCACTACTCGCCCCTGGAGCGCTCCTCAGGCGGCATCAAGCTCCTGCAGCTCGACAAGGACGACGCCGAGGCGATGGGCCTGATCAAGCTCGACCTGCTGGGCCTGCGGATGCTCTCGGCGCTGGAGCGCGCCCGCGAGGAGGTGTTCAGGCTCGAGGGCGTGTGGCTCGACCTCGCCGACCTCCCCGACGACGAGCGCGTCTGGGACCTGATCAGTGAGGGCGCCACCCTGGGCCTGTTCCAGGTCGAGAGCCCCAGTCAGCAGCACACCAGCCGCGTGATGCGCAGCCGGAGCCTCAAGGACCTCGCGCACCAGATCGCGCTGATCCGCCCCGGCCCCATCCAGTCGGGCACCGTGCACCCCTACCTGCGCCGGCGCCAGGGCCTCGAGCCGGTCACGTACTGGCACCCGTCGCTCGAGCCGGTGCTGGCGAAGAGCTACGGCGTGCTGCTGTTCCAGGAGGACGTGCTGCGGATCGCCGTGCACTTCGCCGGCATGAGCTGGATCGAA
>DATGNP010000223.1:0-37687 GCA_035306665.1 Trueperaceae bacterium | reverse complement strand
CGCTCGCCGGCGAAGCGGCCGGCGAGGCCCTGAGCCAGGGCCGCGGCGACCTGGGACTCCGTGAGCACGCTGCCCGCCGGGGCGGCGGCGCTGACGACGTTGGCGGTGTCTGTACCTGGCACGCCGCGATGCTATCGCGAGGGCCTTGACCTGGGTCGAGGCGGCCGGGACGACGGCGGCGCTAGCCTCGCGCCAGTGGGCATCGCAGGCAGGCACGCCGTCGTCGTCTACTCCACCCTCTTCGGGACGACCGCACGCGTCGCCGAGCTGGTGGCCGCCGAGCTGAGGGCGCTGCTCGGCGGCCGCGTGCCCACCCTCGACGTCGCCTACGTGGACCCCGCCGAGCTGGCGGGCTACGACCTCGTCGTGCTCGGCGCCTGCACCTGGAACGTCGGCCAGCTGCCGCCCGACCTCGAGCTGCGCCTGCCGCAGCTGGAGGCGCTCGACCTCCGCGGGAAGGCGCTGGCGCTCTTCGGCACCGGCGACCAGGCCGGCTACCCCGACACGTTCGTCGACGCGATCGGCATCGTCGCCGACCGGCTCGAGGCCACCGGCGCCCGCCTCGTGGGGCGCTGGCCGGCGGCGGACTACGGCTTCTCCGCCTCGCTGGCGCTGCGCGGCGGCGAGCTGCTCGGCCTCGCGGTCGACGAGGACAACGAGCCCGAGCTGACGGCCGTCAGGGTCTGTGCCTGGGTGGAGCGCGTGGTGGCCGAAGCGGGCCTACCGGGTCGGGGTAGTATCGCGTCAGATGACAACCGAGCTACCGGCGAGCGTGCCGGAGCTGCTGAGGGCGCGGGCAGCGGACACGGGACTCGCGCAGAGGGTCAAGCGCTTCGGCCTGTGGCAGCGGATCACCTGGGCTGAGTACGTCGCCGACGTCAACGCCCTTGCGGCGGAGTACGTCGCGCTGGGCCTGCGGCCCGGGGACCGGGTCGCGATCCTCAGCGAGAACCGGCCCGAGTGGACCGTCGCCGACATGGCGACGCAGACGGCCGGCGGCGCCACCGTCGGCGTCTACACGACGAGCAGCCCCGAGCAGCTGAGCTACTACCTGCAGCACTCCGACGCCGTCGGGCTCGTGCTCGAGGACGCCGAGCAGCTCGAGAAGTGGCTGGCCGTGCGCCACCAGTGCCCCGGCGTGAGGTTCGTGCTCCTGATGGAGGACGACGAGGCCGAGAGCGAGGGGGTCGCCCCGTACCACGAGGCGCTCGCGTCGGGCAGGGCCCGCTACGCCGCCGACCCCGGCCCTGTGGACGAGCGCCTGGCCGCGATACGGCCCGAGGACGTGGCGCTGTTCATCTACACCTCGGGCACGACCGGCGACCCCAAGGGCGCCATGCTCAGCCACGCCAACGTCGTATGGGCCACCGAGGCCCTGGCCCACGCCCTGCGCTGCGGCCCGGGCGACGAGTTCCTCTCGTTCCTGCCGGTGTCGCACATCGTCGAGCGCCTGATCTCTATCGCGAACCCGATCAGGTGGGGTTACACGGTGAGCTTCACCGAGAACCTCGACACCGTCCTCAACGACCTGCGCGAGATCCGGCCCACGATCTTCTTCGCCGTCCCGCGCATCTGGGAGAAGCTCTACTCGCTCGTCGAGCTGCACATGAAGGACGCGCAGCTGCTCAAGCGCCTCGCCTACGGCTGGGCCATGAGGGCCGCGAGACCCCGCGGCTGGGCGGGCCTGCCGGGCGCCGAGGCGGCCAGGGGCAACGCCCTCACGCTGGCGCTCGCCCACCTGGCCGTGCTGCTGCCCCTCAAGCACCGACTCGGTCTCGACCGCGTGCGCCTGGCGATCTCGGGGGCCGCGCCGATCGCGCCCGAGATACTCGCCTACTTCCGCGGCATCGGCGTCGACATCCGCGAGGGCTACGGCCTCACCGAGTCGACGGGCCTGATCACGATCAACCCGGACGACGTGCGCCTCGGCACCGTCGGCACGCCGTTCCACGGGGTCGAGGTGAGGATCGCCGACGACGGCGAGATCCTCTCGCGCAGCCCCGGGAACTTCCTCGGCTACCACAAGGACCCCGCCGCGACCGCCGCGGCCCTGGAGGACGGCTGGCTGCGCACCGGCGACATCGGCGAGCTCGACGCGGACGGCTACCTGAGCATCACGGACCGCAAGAAGGACATCCTCATCACCGCCGGCGGGAAGAACGTAGCGCCGCAGAAGATCGAGAACCAGCTGAAGTCGTCGGTGTACATCAACGACGCCGTCGTGCTGGGCGACAGGCGCCGCTACCTCGTCGCGCTGCTGGTGCTGGACGAGGACAACGTGCGCCACTGGGCCGCCGAGCGCCAGATCGCCTACTCGACCTACACCGACCTCACCCGCAACACCGAGGTCGTGGCGCTGATCGAGGGCGAGGTCGAGCGCGTCAACGCCACGCTCGCCCGCGTCGAGACGATCAAGCGCTTCGCGATCCTGCCCAAGCGCCTCTACCACGAGGACGGCGAGGTCACGGCGACGCTGAAGGTCAAGCGCGCCAGCATCGCGGCGCGCTACGCCGACCTCGTCGAGGAGCTGTACGCGTGACCGACGAGGCGGCGAGCGAAGCGCACCGGGAGGGCGCCCCGCGAGGAGCGCCGCGGGCGCCCGCCGCGCCGGCGCCCGCCACCCCGTCGTCCGGGTCCCCGCCACCTTCGTCCGCGACGCCGGCGAGGCCTCCACGGCGCTACGGACGCCAGAGCCTCCTCTACCGCGACCGCTACGAGCAGGACCTGCGCCTGATCCGCGGCACCGCGGGCTGGGTGGGCGCCGCCGTGGTCGCCGCCGCCCTGATCGCCCTGCCGCTCGTCGCGCAGGGCTACGTCGTCTACAACGTCACCCTGTTCTTCGTCTACGCGCTCGTGGCCGTCTCGCTCGCCGTGCTCGTGGGCATGACGGGGCAGGTGTCGCTGGGGCACGCCGGCTTCCTCGCGGCGGGGGCGTACGCCCAGGTCGCGCTGGCCGGCATGGGCGTGCCCTACGTCCTCACGGTCGCGGCCGCGGTCCTCCTCGCCGCCGTGCTCGGGCTGCTGATCGGGGTGCCCGCGCTGCGGCTGGAGGGCCCGTACCTGGCGATCGCCACGCTGGGCTTCGGGCTCGCGATCCAGCAGATCCTCAACAACTGGCGCTTCGTGGGCGCGTCGACCGGCACGATCGCCGACAGGCCCGTCGTGCTCGGCGTCGACTTCTACGCCGACGCCGCCTACTACTGGCTCGCCGCCGGCCTGACCGCCCTGGCGGTGTGGACGGTCTTCAACCTCGAGCGGTCGCACGTCGGCCGCGCGTTCCGCGCCGTCCGCGACGCCGACCTCGCCGCCCAGATGAGCGGCATCGGGCTCGCTAAGCACAAGACGCTGGCGTTCGTGGTCTCGGCCGGCATCGCCGGGCTCGCCGGCGCGATCTACGGGCCCCTCGTCGGGTACCTGACGCCGGAGAGCTTCAACCTGCTCCTCTCCGTGAAGTTCCTGCTGATGACCGTGATCGGCGGGCTGGGCCTGCTGCCGGGCGCGCTGCTAGGCGCCGGGTTCATCGCCGGCCTCGAGATCTACCTGGCGACGTTCCGCGCCTGGTCGCAGCTCGTGTTCGGCCTCGTCGTGATCCTCGTGCTCGTGCTCGAGCCGGCCGGGCTGTACGGGCGCTGGCTGAAGGTCAGGCGGTACTGGAAGACGTGGCCGATGTGAGACGGGTCGGGCACGGACCTCGCGGCACGGCGCCCGCCGCCGCGGGGGTGGCGCGGTGAGCGGCCTGGGCGAGGCGCTGCAGGTGCTGGTGAGCGGCGCGGCGACGGGGTCCGTGTACGCGCTCGTGGCGATCGGCCTCGTGCTCCTCTACCGCACGACCCGCATCCTCAACTTCGCGCACGGCGACGTCGGCGTGCTCGGCACGTTCCTGGCCTACGTGGGGTTCACCAGCCTGGGGCTGCCGTTCGGGATCGCCTTCGCGCTGGCGCTGGCCGCCGCCGCCGCGATCGGGGCCCTGATCTACCTCGTGGTCGTCAGGCAGGCGAAGACGACGAGCGACCTCGGCCTGATCATCCTCACGCTGGGGCTCGCGCTGGCGCTCGGCGGGTTCGACGCGCTGGTGTTCGGCACCGACAACAAGGTCGTGCCCACCTTGGC
The DNA here is from genome assembly GCA_035306665.1 of Trueperaceae bacterium. Classification (GTDB taxonomy): domain Bacteria; phylum Deinococcota; class Deinococci; order Deinococcales; family Trueperaceae; genus DASRWD01. The sequence continues at coordinate 33,577 of DATGNP010000223.1, read as the reverse complement.
TCCGGACACGATCGCGCGCTTCGCCGGCGCCTCGTTCAGCGTGGCGTCGCTGGTGACGGCCTCCCTCGGGGTCGTGCTGATGCTGGCGCTGTGGGCCCTGCTGACGTACACGCGCCTGGGGGTGGCGATGCGCGCCGTGGCCCAGCGCGCCGACGTGGCCGAGGCGATGGGCCTGCCGGTGCGCACCGTGCTGATGGCCACCTGGGCGGCCGCGGCCGTGCTCGCCACGGCGGCCGCCCTCCTGTTCGCGCCCACCACGCTGCTCAACCCCACGATGATGCTCGACCCGCTCTCGAAGGGCTTCGTCGCGGCCGTGATAGGCGGCATGAACAGCCTGCCCGGGGCGGTCCTGGGCGGGTACGTGCTGGGCGTGCTCGAGCTCGTCGTCGGCGTCTACGTCTCGCTGGAGTTCAAGGCCAGCTTCGCGTTCCTCGTGGTGATCCTCGTGCTGCTGGTGAGGCCGCACGGGCTGCTCGGCCGGCCCGACGTCAAGCGCGTGTGAGCCTCGGCCAGGCGTCGGCCCCACTCGTCCGTCGCCGCCCGCCGCGGGGCGCGGTGCCCGCCCCCGATGTGCGTCCCGAACGCGGCTCACGGGGCGTTCGGGGCGCCGGACCCTGTGGTAGTCTCGCCGGAACGCACAACCTTGCTGGACCCGCCACGGCGGGGAGAGGAGCGACATGAAGAGGCTCTTGGTTCTAGCCTTCGTCGTGGCCTTGGTAGGGGGCGTCGCCTCTGCGCAGCAGCACGGCGTCACCGACACCGAGGTCGTCATCGGCACGTGGGGCCCGCAGTCCGGCCCCGCCGCGGCCTGGGGCACCGTCGCCACGGCGATCGACGCCTACTTCCGCTACATCAACGACCAGGGCGGCGTGCACGGCCGCAGGCTCGTGCTAGAGACCCGCGACGACGGCTACGACCCGGCCCGCACGGTCTCCGTGGTCCGCGAGCTGATCGACCGCGAGGACGTGTTCGCCTTCGTCGGCGGCGTCGGCACGGCCAACGGCCTGGCCGCGCTGCCCCTGATCCAGCGTGCCGGCGTGCCGTTCGTGGCCCCGGCCACCGGCTCCGAGGTGTTCGCCGAGCAGTCGAACGGGCTCGTCTACACGACGTTCACCGACTACGTCGTCGAGGCGGCGCTGATGACCCGCTACGCCGTCACCGAGCTCGGCAGCAGCAACATCGCGATCTTCTACCAGAACGACGGCTACGGCCAGGCCGGCCTGAGGGGCCTCGAGGAGGAGGTCGCGCGGCTGCAGGCGCAGGGCTACGACGTCACCGTCGGCGACCGCGTCAGCTACGAGCGCGGCACGACCAACCTCGGCGTGCAGGCGCTGCGCCTGCGCGGCTCGGGCGCCGACAGCGTCCTGATGTTCTCCGACCCCACGGCGGCGGCGAACCTCGTTAGCGAGTTCCAGCGCCTCGACTTCACGCCGCAGATGCTCGCGACGGTCACGCTCCTCGACCCGAGCCTGCTGCAGAACCCCGGGATGCAGGGCGCGCTCTACAGCGTCTTCCTGCGTCTCCCCAGCGTCGTCCTCGGCGCGGGCAACGGCGACCCCGTCGCCGACCAGCTCTTCCAGGACGTCATCCTCGCCTACGCCCCGCAAGTCGCCAACAACCCGTTCTTCGCCCTGGCGGGCGTGGCGTTCGCGCAGCCGCTCGTGGCGGCGCTCGAGGCCGCCGGCCCCGACCTCACGCGCGAGGGCTTCCTGGCCGCGCTGCGGTCCCTCGACGGCTACACCGAGGGCCTCTACCACGAGGTCTCGTTCGTCGACGGCCCGCGCGGGAACAACTCCGTCATGCTGCTGCAGGTCACCCCGCAGGGCCTCAGGCCCGTCTCCGACTGGCTGACCCTCTAAGGAGAATCGCGCGGCGGCCCGTCCAGCCTGGGTCGGGCCGCCGCCCCGTCGCATGTCCCCGCTCCTCGAGCTCAGAAGCGTCCACCTAGCGTTCCGCGGCCTCACAGCGCTCGCCGGCGTCGGCTTCGCCCTCGAGGAGGGGCAGGTCACGGCGCTGATCGGGCCCAACGGCGCCGGCAAGACCAGCGTCTTCAACGTCGTCTGCGGCTTCTACCGCCCCCAGCGCGGCAGCGTGCTGTGGCGCGGCCGCGACGTCACCGGCTTGGCCCCGGCCCGGGTCGCGCGGCTCGGTATCGGGCGCAGCTTCCAGAACATCGAGCTCTTCAGGCACATGACGTGCCTGGAGAACCTGCTCCTCGGCCGGCACATGCACGTGAGGGCGAACCTCTTCGACGCGCTGTTCGCCACGCCGCGCTGGGTGCGGGACGAGGTCGCGCAACGGCGCAAGGCCGAGGAGCTGATGGACCTCCTCGACCTCCAGGCCTACCGCGACCAGCCCGTGGGGGCGCTGCCCTACGGCGTGCAGAAGCTGATCGAGGTGGCGCGCGCGCTCGCCACCGAGCCGACGCTCCTCCTGCTCGACGAGCCCACGGCCGGCATGACGGTCGAGGAGAAGGACGACACGATGGTCACGCTGCTCAGGCTCAGGCGCGAGCTCGACCTGACCCTCCTCGTCGTCGAGCACGACCTGCGCGTGGTGGGCGGCATGGCCGACCGGGTCATCGTCCTCGACCACGGCACCCTGATCGCCGACGGCACCCCCGCCGAGGTGCAGGACGACCCGGCGGTGGTCGCCGCGTACCTCGGCAGCTCGCGCCTCGCCGATACCCCCGTGGGGGCGGCGTGAGCGCCCTCCCCGGCGTGGCCCCCAGCCCCGCCGCGGCCGCCGGGGCGGCGCCGTCCCTCGAGCTGGTCACCGTCGAGAGCGGCTACCACCGGCAGCTCCGCGTGCTCAAGGGCGTCTCGCTCACCGTCACCCCGGGCCAGTGCGTAGCCGTGCTGGGCTCGAACGGCGCCGGCAAGAGCACGATGCTCAAGACGATCATGGGGCTCATCGACGACGAGCCCCGCAAGGGCCGCGTCCGCGTGGGCGGCCGCGACGTCACGCGCTGGTCGACCGAGGCGATCTCGCAGGCCGGCATCGCCTACGTCGTCGAGGACAGGGGCATGTTCCCCGACCTGACGGTCGCCGAGAGCCTCCGCCTCGGCGCCTACCACCGCCGCGACCGCAAGGGCGTGCAGGAGGACCTCGAGAGGGTCTTCGCGACGTTCCCGCGCCTGGCCGAGAGGCAGCGCCAGGCCTGCGGCACGCTCTCAGGGGGCGAGCAGCAGATGCTCGCGATCTCGCGCGCCCTGATGAGCCGTCCCAAGGTCCTCATGCTCGACGAGCCGAGCCTCGGGCTGGCGCCCCTGCTCGTCGAGGAGATCTTCGGCGTGATACGCGACATCAACCGGGACGGCATGGGCGTGCTCCTCGTCGAGCAGAACGCGAACCAGGCCCTGGCGATCGCCGACTACGGCTACGTGCTCGAGGGCGGGCGCTTCGTGCTCGAGGGCACCGCCGACGAGCTGCGCGCCAACGAGAACGTGCAGGAGTTCTACCTGGGGGTCAGGGCCCGCTCCGACGAGGCGCCTCGGCTGCACGTCAGGCGGCGCCGTCGCCGCTGGAACTGAGGCCGGCAGCCTCGAGAGCGGCCTGAAGAAGAGAGGCGCCCGGTCTCCCGGGCGCCTCGAGTACGCTAGAGCGTTTCGCTTAAGCGTTCAGGTCAGTAGCGACCGCCGGCGGCCGGCGTGGTCACGACCACGTTGGCTGCCTGGAGGCCCTTCTTGCCCTGCTCGACGTCGAAGGTGACCTCGTCGCCTTCGTTCAGGTTACGGAAGCCCGTACCCGAGATCGCGGAGAAGTGCACGAACACGTCCGGCTGACCGCCGCCCTGTTCGATGAAGCCGAAGCCCTTCTCGCCGCTGAACCACTTGACCCTACCTGTTGCCATGTACCTTTTCCCAACTGCCCACTGCAGGCAGTGGGCTACTTCGATTTGGGCCACTAGTGCCCCGTCCAGGACTCCCCTCAGGTTGTCTCGAACGCGGTCACTCTACGCGGCCCACGTCAGGTTTGCAAGGACGCATGAGACGAAGACGAGCGAACGGCGCCATCGGTTAACGTGCGCGCGTGACGCGCCCGCCCGCCACCCCGTACGAGACCATGCGCTACGACCCCGCCCTGACCGGCTCCGGCGGCGACGTGCCGGGCCTGGCGCGCCTCCCCAGGCACTGGGCGCGGCTCGAGCGCTCGGCGGCGTTCACGGGCGTTCCTCTCGACCGCGACGCGGTGCTCCACGCCCTGCGCGCGGCCGTGGCCGGCGCCGCGCGGCCGCTGCGGGTCCGCCTCGCCCTGACGTTCACGGGCGCGCCCGAGGTCGCCGTCGAGCCCCTCGACCCGCCCTACCCCCAGGGGTTCGCCGACGAGCCCGCCGTCGCGGTCGCGAGCGCCGGCACGGGGCCGTGGCCGCTGCTGGCAGTCGCGGCCGAGCGCGTCGACGAGAGCGACCCCGCCAGGCGGCACAAGACCTCCGACCGCGCGCTCTACGAGCACGGACGCGCCTACGCGCCCGCGCACGGCCTCGCCGACGTCGCGTTCCTCAACACGCGCGGCGAGCTGGTCGAGGGCGCGATCGCGAACGTCTACGTCGGGTCCGGCCCCGACGACCTGAGGACGCCGCCCCTGGCCAGCGGAGCCCTCCCCGGCGTCCTGCGCGCGGAGCTGCTGGAGCGCGGCCTCGCGCGCGAGGCCGTCGTCACGGAGGCTGAGCTGCGCGCCGCGCCCCTGGTCCTCATCAGCAGCTCGGTGCGGGGCCTGCGCCGCGTGAGCGTGACCCCCGGCGTGGTCGGCGTTAGAGTGGCGGGGTGAAAGGTCCCCACGGCACCGACGTCGGCGTGACCGACGCCCAGACACGGCCGGCCAGCACGCGTCCCTTCGTGGACTACAGCCGGCAGATGCGCATCGCCACGAACCCGGCCCTGCGCACGACGTTCCGCGTCCTCGGCGTGTTCTTCGTCGGCCTGGGCACGGCCGGGTACCTGCTCCCCGGGCTGCCGGGCACGGTCTTCATCCTCATCGCCGCGTTCTTCTTCGCCCGCTCCTCGCCCCGCTTCTACAACTGGCTGATGAACCACCGCACCTTCGGCGCCTGGGTCCGCGACTTCCAGGCCGGCCGGGGCATCCCCGGCTGGGTGAAGGTGTACGCCCCGGCGATGATCGTGGCCTTCTCGGCAGGGAGCGTCTACGTCTGGGCGCGCGCCGAGCGCTGGTGGGCCGTGGCCCTGACCGTCGCCGTGGCGGCCTACGGCGTCTACTACATCCTCAAGCAGCCCACGCGCCCGCGCCGGCTGGGCGCCTCGGAGACCGAGCGCCGGTAGCGCGCGGTGCCGGCCGCTCCGGGTCGGCTCCTCGCCGTCACGGTCCTCCTCGGCCCGGCGGTGTTCGGCGCCGCGCGCCGGCTCGGCCGGGGAGGGGTCCGCAGCCGCGTGGGCGCGGACCCCTCCCCGTGACCGCCTCCCGGCCTCAGGCCAGGCTGGCTTCCACGGTCTTCTCGACCGGCCCCAGCGCCTTCGAGACCGGGCAGTCGCGCGCGGCCTCCTGCGCCTTCGCCTGGAGGGTCGCGTCGTCGAGGCCGGGCGCCTTGACGCGCACGGTCAGCGTGCTCTGCGAGATGTTCGGGCCGCCGTCCGTGTCCATCCGCACCGCGGCCTCGGCCTCGACGTACTCGGCCGTGTAGCCCGCCTTGTCGAGGATGTTCGCGAGGTACATCGCGTAGCAGCCCGAGAGGGCGGCCGCGATCAGCTCCTCGGGGTTCGTGCCGTCCTCGGGGCTGGCCCCGGAGCCGAAGCGCGACTTGAACGTGTAGGGGCCCTCGTAGGTGCCGCTCGGCAGGCGCATCGTGCCGCTGCCTTCCCTGAGGTTGCCTTCCCAACGCGAGTTGGCCTTGGTGGTGATCGACATCTCTCGCCTCCTGACCGTCGAGCCTAACCGACCTCGGGCGCCAGCTCGTCGTACCCCTCGAGGTAGCCCCGCGCCTGCCTGAGGAACATGCGGGCGTACACGCCGTTGCGCTCGAGCAGCTGGTCGTGGTCGCCGGACTCGACCACCCTCCCGCCCTGCAGGACGACGATGCGCTCCGCCATGCGCACGGTCGAGAACCGGTGCGACACGATGATCGTGATGCGCCCGCGCGCGTGCGCCCTCAGGGTCTCTATCACCTCGAACTCGGCGTCGGCGTCGAGCGCGGCGGTCGGCTCGTCGAAGATCAGCACGGAGCCGCCGCGGAAGTAGAGCCGCGCGAGCGCGAGGCGCTGCCACTGCCCGCCGGAGAGCTGCCTCCCGCCCTCGAACCAGCGCCCGAGCATGTTGTCGTAGCCCGCGGGCAGCTCGGCGACGAAGCCGGCCGCGCCGGCCCGTTCCGCCGCCGCCGCGACCGACGCGTCGTCGGCGGCGGCGTCGACGTCGCCCAGCGCGATGTTCTCGCGCACGGTCATCTGGTACTGGCCGAAGTCCTGGAACACCGTGCTCATCTCCGCCCGCAGCGACGAGGGGCTGAAGCGCGTGGCGTCCATGCCGTTGACGAGGATCCGGCCCCGCGTCGGGCGGTAGAGGAACGTGATCAGCTTGACCAGCGTCGACTTGCCGGCGCCGTTCTCGCCCACCAGAGCGAGCGTCTCGCCCTTCTTCACCTCGAGGTTGACGTCCGTGAGCACGTCGCGCTCGGTCAGCGGGTAGCGGAAGTAGACGCCCTGGAGCTCGATCGACTCGATGGGGCCCTGCCACTCCTCGCCCACGTCCTGGGGCGTGGTCGGCAGCTCGAGGAACTCGTAGAGGTTCCGCATGTAGAGCAGGTTCTGGTAGATGCCCGAGATGCCGGACAGCAGGTTCGAGAACTGCTGCTGGAGCTGCGCGATGCCCTGGATGAACAGGCCGAAGTCGCCGACCGTTATCGCGCCGGCGGCGGCGCGGCGCAGGACGATCGCCGTCGCCGCGCCCACCAGGCCCGTGGAGGCCAGCGACGCCGCCAGGCCCCAGCCGCTGCGCCGGCGTATCAGCGACACGAGCTGAGCGCGGAAGCCGCGGTAGTACGCCTGCCACTGCTGCATCAGGTAGTCGCCGAACCCGAACAGCCTGATCTCCTTGACGGCTTGGTCGTTCGTCAGCAGGCTGCCGAGGTAGTTCTGCCGCCTGGCGTCCTGCGCCTGGCGCCGGATCATCCGGTAGCCCTCCGTGCCGAAGCGCGACTGCACCCACACCGCCGGCACCGAGGCCAGCAGCACCAGCGGCACGACCGCCCAGCCGAGCTGCGTCATCAGCGCGCTCACGGAGCCGAGCGTCACCAGCGACTGGCCCAGGGTCAGGACCTGCGAGAAGACGCCGAGAGGGCGGCTGCCCACCTCGCGGTAGGCGTTCTGCAGCGAGTCGTAGACGGTCGGGTCCTCGAACTGCGCCAGCTCGAGCTCGCCGGCCTTGGCGAGGATGCGGCGGCTGATGCGGTTCTGCAGGGTGTCGCCGAGGAGCTCGCGGTTCGCGCCCTGCACGATGCCGACGACCGAGCCCAGCGCCACGACCCCGACCTGGACGGCCAGGAGCGAGAGCAAGCGCCGGTACGCCTCGTCGGCGCCGCCGGCCGTCCCCGTGATCGCGGCGGCCACGGCGTCGAGGAGCAGCTTCGCGACCCACATGTTCGCGGCCGGCAGCCCGGCCTGCACCAGGCTGAGCGCGACGATCGCGACGCTACGGCCCGGGCTCGCCTCCCACACCATGGCGAGGGTCGATGCGAGGTCGCGTAGGTGGACCCTGAGGCTCACGGGGGCCGGGGGCTGCTGGCGCGGCGGGCTCCTCACCACGCGGCAATCTACCCCCCAGGAACCGCACGGGACTCGCATCCAGGACTCAGAAGTGGGTGCTAGCTTCCATTCACGCGAACGCAGGCTGGTCCCGCGGGGGCCGACTTCCGGGAGGTGAGGGACTTGGCTGACACGGCGGAACTGAGGCGGGAACTCAACGCACTCAAGCAGGACCTGGCCGCGCTACGCGGCGACGTCACGACGCTGTCGGAGAGCGGAGCGCGCACGGCGCGAGAAGGGATACAGGCCATCATGGACGCAGCCAAGGAAGCCACGGCACAGGCACGCGAGAAGATCACGCAGGAGGCCGAGCACCTCGCCGAGAAGGTGCGCAGCGGGGCGCGGGAGGTCGCGCACACGGTCAAGGAGACCGGGTCGGCGGCGCTCGAGGAGGTCGAGCACCAGGTCAGGGAACGGCCGATGACCTCGGTCCTGACCGCGCTCGGCGTCGGCTTCGTCGTCGGCATGCTGCTGTCGCGCCGCTGAGCCTCCGTGGGCGCGCCGGAGGGGGGCGACGATGGTTAGGAGCCTCGCCGACCTAGGCATCGCGTTCGTCGAGCTGGCCGAGGTCGAGGCCAAGCGCCTGGCGACCGGCACGAAGCGCACGGCGGCCGCCGTGGCCGGCATGGTGATCGTCGCGATGGTCGGCGGCGGGACGCTCGTGATCGGCACGGGACTGCTCGTGTGGGCCCTATACGCGCTGCTCGAGGACTACTTCGTGACCCCGGCGGCCCTCGCCCTCACCGGCCTCGCCGTCTGGGTCCTGTTCGGAGGTGGCGCGTGGCTAGCGATCAGCGCGATGCGTCGCAGGAGCTAGAGGCCGAGGAGCTGGCCGTCGAGGTCGCCAAGCTGAAGGTACGCGTGGCGGCCGAGAAGGCCGAGCCGGGCCGGCTGCTGCGTGACGGCATCAGGTCGGCGCCGTGGTCGTCGGTCGTCGGCGCGATCGGCGCCGGCGCCCTGCTGGCGCTGACGCGCCGCTGGCGGAAGCCGGGTGCGGCGGCGACCCTGACCGGGGCGCCCCGACGCTCGGAGCCGACGGACGCGAACCCGCGCGGCGGGCTCGCCGCCCTCGCGATCGCCCTCGGCCTGGAGATGGCCCGCAGCCGCTTCCCCGAGCTCTTCAGCCGGGTACCGGAGGCCAGCACCGACTAGGCGGCGCGCGCAGCGGAGCCCGTGTCGCCGCGGCGCCCTCAGCGCCGCGGCGGTATCGACAGGTACTGCCAGCGCTCGCCGCGGAGGTGCTTGCCGAGCATCACGATCTGGCCGACGTGGTGGGCGTTGTGGTCGAACGTGGCCAGCAGCGCTTCCAGCACGCCCTTCTCCTCGCCGCGTATCGTCACGGTCAGCCACAGGTCGTCAGACGTGAGGCTGGCCGTGGCGGAGAGCAGGGCCTCCCAGCCCGCGTCCCATTCGGCCAGGATCTCGGCCGGGGCGAGCGACGTGGACGTGAACTCACCGTCGCGGTCGCGGTCGGGCTTCTCGCCGTCGGTGGTGAGGAAGTCGGTGTAGCGGGAGCGCAGGTTGCCCGCCAGGTGCCGCGCGAGCACGGCCACCGAGTTCGCCCCGGCGTCCAGCCTCGCGTGCCACTCCGGGGCCTCGAGCTGGGCGAAGACGCGCTCGGCCTGCGCCTTCTGCCGCGCGAACCCCTTGCGCAGCTCGCGCAGGAAGAGCGTCCCCACGTTGGCGTCTGACATGTCAACGGCTGCCGGCATGGCACATGCTAGACCTAAGCTCGCCCCATGACGCTAGGTGAAGCGTTCCGCGAGGCCAGCCTGGCGGCCCTGTCCCTCTCACCCGAGGGGCTGGCGGCGGTGCCGGACCTGCCGGGGATCGGCGTCGCCGGCCTGCTGATCGTCCTGCTCGCGGGGCTCTCCGAGGCGGTGGGCGAGAGCGTCGTGCTGTTCGTCAACCGCGTGCGCCCGGCCCGCTTCGTGCTCAGCCTCCTGGTCTCGGCGCTGATCTTCGCGTTCACGTACCTGTTCCTCGCCGGCAGCGTCTACGCGGTGTCGCGGCTGCTCATCGGCCCTGACCTGCCGCTGCGCACGGTGACCGTGACGGTGGGCGTGGCGTACGCGCCCCGGATGTTCGGTTTCCTGGCGTTCCTCCCCTACTTCGGGCAGCCGCTCGCCCTGGCGCTGCAGGGCTGGTCGGTGCTCGCGCTCCTCGTGGCCGTGCGCGCGACCCAGGGCGCCAGCCTCGCCCAGGCGCTGGCGGCGGTCGCGCTCGGCGCGCTCCTGCTGGCCGTCCTGCAGCGGACCGTAGGACGGCCCTTCGCCTACGTGGCCCGTCGCCTGCGCTGGCTGACGGCCGGGGTGCGCCTGGCCACGCCGCAGGAGGCCGTCGAGCTCGAGCTCGAGGACGTCGCGCTCGCGGAGGCCCCGACACCCGCCGGGACGACGGTGGCCCCCCGCCGGGACGCCGCCTTCGAGCCCGCCGGGCCCGGAAGGACCGAGGAGCCGGAGCGGTGATCGTCGCCGCCCTCGCGCTCGTCGCGTTGGGCCTCACCGTGTCGCTGCTGCTGGCGCCGATCGAGGCGCTGGGCTGGTGGGCGGGCTGGTTCGGCGAGGAGGACGCGCCTCGTCAGCACGTCCCGAGCGCGGCCGAAGGCGCCGACCTCTACGTCGTCTACCTCGACGGGATCGCGAAGGCCGGGCACGTGAACTACCGCGACGTCCAGGGCTTCCTCGACCGCCTCGCGCGGGCGCTCCCGGGCGCCGCCGTGCTCGGGGACGTCATGCCTTACTCGCCGACGCGCCGCGACCTTACCGAGGGGAGGCCGCTGGCGCGTTTCTGGCGGCGGATGCTCGACCTGAAGCTCCGCGGCAGGCAGCCGGTGCTGACGTTCACGATCAACGTCCGCAACCTGCTGCAGGTGCTCGTGGCCTCCGACCGACGGTACGCCGCCCTCTACGGCAAGGCCGCTGCCGACGCCATCGTCGACGCCCTCGTGGCGCGCGGCTACGAGCCGCGGGGCGGCGCGCCGGTCGCCCTCGTGGGCTACAGCGGCGGCGCGCAGGTGGCGCTGGTCGCTGCCCCCTACCTGCGCCGCCAGCTGGGGGCTCCGCTCTACCTGGTGTCCCTCGCCGGCGTGATGGCCGACGAGCCGGGGATGCTCGAGCTCGAGCGCGTGCTCCACATCGAGTCGCGGCGCGACCGGATCCCGCGGGTAGGCCGTCTCGCCTTCCCCGGCCTGTGGGGGATCTGGCCGCGCTCGCGCTTCGGGCGGCTGAGGCGCAGCGGGCGCTTCGAGACCGTCGACCCGGGACCGATGCGCCACAACGGCCCCGAGAGCTACCTCGACGACGAGGCGTTCATAGGCGGCCGCAGCCACCAGGAGGTGACGACGGCGATCGTCGCGCGCTTCCTGGAGGCGTGCGCGCGCGAGCACGGCTCCGCCCGACCGGGACTCACCGTCACAGACTAGAGTTGAGGCATGTCTCCCGCGGACGGAGGGCGCCAGGCCGGCGGCAGCCCGTGGACACGCAGCCAGCCCGAGGCCTCCGGGACGCCGGGCCGAGGCGCGGCGGCCGACCGGCGGGCGACGGGGAACGACCCGGGTAGCGACCTGCCGGCGAGTGACCGGCTGGGCCTGCCGCCCGGCTGCTCGTGGTGGCTCCTGCCCCTCGGCTTGCTCCTCCTCAACTACCTCGTCGTGGCGCTGTTCTTCCCCGCCGACGGGCCCGTCGAGGTGCCCTACACGCTCTTCCGCCGGCAGGTCGAGGCCGGCAACGTCACGACCGTGTCGACGCGCGCCGACATGATCCAGGGCGAGTTCGCCGAGCCCGTCACGATCGTCCGCGAGCGCCAGACGCTGCTCGGCGTGCCCGTGGAGGACGCGCGGGAGGTCAGGCGCTTCGAGACCACGCTGCCGAGCTTCGCCGGCCCGGGCCTCGAGGAGCTGCTCCTCGCGCACGGCGTCGAGATCAACGCCGAGACGATCACCGCCCCGCGCAGCCCCCTGCTGACGCTGCTGATCTCGTTCGGCCCGGCCCTGCTGATGATCGGGCTGATCCTGTGGCTGACGCGCCGCATGACCTCCCTCCAGGGGCCAGGCGGTCTCGGGAACGCGCTCTCGTTCGGCCGCAGCCGGGCCAAGCGCGTCGAGCCCGGCGAGGTCAAGGTGACCTTCGACGACGTCGCCGGCATCGACGAGGCCGAGAACGAGCTCGTCGAGGTCGTCGACTTCCTGAAGAACCCGAAGAAGTACACGCGCCTAGGCGGCACGGCGCCCAAGGGCGTGCTGCTCGTCGGACCTCCCGGCACGGGCAAGACCCTCCTGGCGAAGGCCGTGGCGGGAGAGGCCGGCGTGCCGTTCTTCTCGATGAACGCCTCGGAGTTCGTCGAGATGATCGTGGGCGTCGGCGCCAGCCGCGTGCGCGACCTGTTCGCCGAGGCCCGCAAGGCCGCGCCCGCGATCGTGTTCATCGACGAGCTCGACGCGATCGGCCGCCGACGCGGCCAGGCCGTGTTCTCGGGCGGCAGCAGCGAGCAGGAGCAGACCCTCAACCAGATCCTCACCGAGATGGACGGCATGTCCACCCAGGAGGGCGTGATCGTCCTCGCGGCGACGAACATGCCCGAGGTCCTCGACCCCGCCCTGCTGCGGGCCGGCCGCTTCGACAGGCGCGTGACGGTGATGCCGCCGGACAAGAAGGGCCGCGAGGCGATCCTCGAGGTCCACACGCGCCAGGTGCCACTGGCCGCCGACGTCGACCTGTCCTTCATCGCCTCGATCACCCCCGGCCTGGTGGGCGCCGACCTCCGCAACCTCGTGAACGAGGCCGCGCTGCTGGCCGCGCGGCGCGAGAGGGACGCCGTGACCCAGGCCGACTTCACCGACGCGCTCGAGAAGATCATCCTCGGGCCGGAGCGCAAGCTGCTCCTGAAGCCCGAGGAGCGCGAGCGCGTCGCGTACCACGAGGCCGGCCACGCGATCCTCGGCCTCGTCGTGCCCGGCGCCGACCCGGTCACGCGCGTGACGATCACGCCGCGCGGCCAGTCGCTCGGGGTCACCTACCAGAGGCCAGAGGACGACCGCTACAACTTCTCCGAGGGCTACCTGCGCGGCCGCATCGTGGGCGCGCTCGGCGGGCGGGCGGCCGAGGAGCTCGTCTACGGCGACCGCACGACCGGCGCCGAGAACGACCTGCAGCAGGTCACGCGCATGGCCTACGGCATGGTGACCCGCTGGGGGATGAGCGACACGATCGGGCCGGTCGCGCTGGCCAGCTCCGAGGGCCAGTTCCTCGGCGGCGGCGGCGCGCTGCCGCGGGAGAAGCCGTACAGCGAGGCGACGGCGGAGGCGATCGACCGCGCGGCGAGGCAGATCATCGACGAGTGCTACCGGGAGGCGCTGCGCCTCCTCACCGAGCACCGCGCCGAGCTCGACGCGCTCGCGGCGGCGCTGATGGAGCACGAGACCCTCGACGAGAAGCAGGTGCTCGAGGTCACCGGCATCCCCCGGCAGGTCGACCACAGGGACGTGGCCGAGGTGCCGCCCGAGGGGGTGTAGGCGGGGCGGCCGGGCGGGCTCCCCGCGCTCGCGGCGCGTGCCCTGGGGAGGTCGCCGGCGCCTCCTCGAGGCGCCGGCGCTGGCCGGGCCCCGCTCCGCGGTCTGGGCAACGTCCATCACCTGTTGCCGCTGCGGCGGGCGCGTGGATGTAATGGCCGCATGAGCGACCCCCGCGCGAACGACAGGCCCACCGTCCAGATCGAGTACTGCGTCCCCTGCGGCCACCTGCCGCGCGCGATGGACGTGCAGCGCACCATCCTCGAGCGCTTCGGCCAGCGCGTCGAGGGCGTGAAGCTCAAGACGGGCAAGGACGGCGTCTTCGTGATCAGCGTCGGCGACGAGGTCGTCTACCGCAAGCCCGACGAGTTCCGCCTCGAGGCGGTGCTGGAGGAGATCGAGCGCCGGGCGCCGGCCGCGTAGGCGACCTACCGGGTCGCGGGCCGCGGGGCCCGCGCCCGCCCACGGAGACACCCGACCACCGCGCCCGGAGAGGCACGGGGCTACACTCGCGCCGTGAGCCTCAGGCTGCGGCTGCGCCGCGAGGCGGCCGCCCCGGTGGCGGGCCGGCTCGACCTCGTGACCGTCCTGCTCTTCGCCGGCTGCGTGCTGATCGCCGCCGGCAACTTCGTGGCGGTCCGCTTCAGCAACCAGGAGCTGGCGCCCCTGTGGGGCGCCGGTCTGCGCTTCGGGGTGGCCGGCGCCAGCTACGCCGCCCTGGTCGGCCTGCTGCGCCTGCCCTGGGTAACGCCAGGGCACAGGCGCGGGGCGGCGCTCTACGGCCTGCTGTCGTTCGCCGTGTTCTACGCCTTCATGTACTGGGCCCTGCTGCACGTCACCGCCGGCACGGCCTCGATCGTGATCGGGGCGGTGCCGCTGGTGACGCTGCTGCTGGCCGTCGGCCAGCGGCTCGAGCGCCTGTCGGCCCGCACCCTGCTGGGCGGCTCGCTGGCCCTCGTCGGAATCGGGTGGCTGACCGTCTCTTCGGGCGCTATCGCGGCGACGCCGCTGGCAGTCGGTGCGCTGGCAGCGGCGGCGGTCTGCCTGGGCCAGAGCCTGATCGTGGCCAAGCGCGTGGCAGGCGAGCATCCGGCCGCGGTCAACGCGCTCGGCATGGGGATTGGCGCCGCGGTGCTGCTGACGACCTCGCTCCTGGCGGGCGAGACGTGGCGGCTCCCGACGCAGCCGGCGGCGGTGTGGGCGGTCGTCTACCTGGTGACGTTCGGCTCGATGGGGCTGTTCGGGCTGTCGCTGCTGCTGATCAGGCGCTGGTCGGCCTCGGCCAGCTCGTACGTGCTCGTCGTCGTGCCGCTCGTGACCCTGGCGATCGAGGCCGTCGTGGCCGGCGCGCCCGTCACGACCGCCGCCGTCCTCGGCGCCCTCCTGGTGCTGGCCGGCACCTGGTTCGGGGCGCTGCAGGGTGCGGCGGCGCCGCGGCCGGGCTGACCCGGGCGCCCCGCATCGCCGACGCCGTCGTCAGACCGGCGGCGTGGCGCCGCCCGGCAACATCCCGGCCGCCGCGTCGAGCACCTCCCTCTCGTTCTCGAAGCTGAGCAGGCGCCGCGCCTCACCGAGGTCGACCCAGCGCGCCTCGGCGACCTCGTCGTCGTGGTCGGCGACGTCGCCGGAGACGTAGCGGAACAGGTAGAAGTGCACGCGCTTGTGGTACCGGACGCCCTCGCGCTTCGCGACGTACCAGTACTCGATCGTGCGGAGGGGCGCGACGAGCTCGCCCGTCACGCCCGTCTCCTCCTTGACCTCCCGCGCCGCGGCGGCCTCCGGCGTCTCGCCGGGCTCGACGAGGCCCTTGGGGAGCTGCCAGCGGCCGTCGGCGAGACGGATCAGCGCCACCTCCCTGCCGCGGTGGACGACGCCGCCGGCCGACACCTGTCGGCGCGTGGTCAGGCCGGACACGTGGCCTCCCCGGCGGCGGGGTCGGGCGCGGGCGTAGGCGGGTCGGTCGCGGGCATGGCGGCATCGTAGACGCGCCCGTGACGGCCTGTCGCGCCGCGCGGCGGGGAGGCCCGAGGATCCGGCTCTCTCCCGCGGCCTCCCCGCCCACGGACCGTGAGGGTCGCTAGGCGACCGCCTCCCCGTGCAGGGCGAGGTCGAGTCCCGTCTCCTCGTGCTCCTCGGGCACCCGCAGGCCGCCCGAGACGCGGATCAGCAGCGTGAGGGCGCCGGTCGCGACCGCGGCGTAGAGGACGGTCACGAGCACCCCGTACACCTGCGCGCCGACGCTGGCGCCGGCGGAGAGAGGGTTCACGGCCGTGCTCGCCAGCGCGCCCGTGAGGACGGCGCCCACCATGCCCGCCACCCCGTGGATGCCGAAGACGTCGAGCGAGTCGTCGTAGCCGAGCGCCCGCTTCAGCCTCACCGCAGCCAGGTAGGCGCAGGCCGCCCCCAGGACCCCGACGACGAACGCCCCGGCGGGCGCGACGAACCCGGCCGCCGGGGTGACGGCCACGAGGCCCGCGACCGCCCCGGAGGTGGTGCCGACGATCGTCGCCCGGCCCCGCACGGCCCACTCGACGAACATCCACGTGAGCGCGGCGGCCGCGGCGGCGACCTGCGTGTTCGCCATCGCGACGGCCGCCAGCGCGTTCGCCGCGCCGGCCGAGCCGGCGTTGAAGCCGAACCACCCGACCCACAGCAGCGACGTGCCGGTCAGGGTCAGGACCAGGTTGTGCGGTTCGATAGCGGTCTTCCCGAAGTCCTTGCGCTTGCCCAGCACCAGGGCCGCCACCAGCGCCGAGACGCCGGCGTTGATGTGCACGACGTTGCCGCCGGCGAAGTCGAGCACGCCGGCGTCGGCGAGGAACCCGCCGCCCCACACCCAGTGCGCGACCGGCGAGTAGACGAACAGGACCCAGAGGCCGGTGAACCACAGCACGGCCGAGAACCGGATCCGCTCGACGAGCGATCCCAGGATCAGCGCCGGCGTGATCACGGCGAAGGTCATCTGGAACACGGCGAACAGGAGCTCGGGGACGGTCCCGACCAGCGCCTCGGGGTCGACGCCGGCGAAGAACGCCTTGCCGAGGCCGCCGACGAACGCGTTCAGGCCGCTGCTCGCGTTCGCGCTGAAGGCCAGCGAGTAGCCGCACACGAACCACAGCACGGTGACGAGGGTGGCGACGGAGAACGTCTGCAGCAGCGTCGCGAGCACGTTCTTCTTCCGCACGAGCCCGCCGTAGAACAGCGCGAGCCCCGGGAGGGTCATCAGCAGCACCAAGGCCGTGGAGGTGAGTATCCAGGCGGTGTCGCCGCTGTCCAAGCCCGCGGCCCCCTGCGCGCCGGCGAGCGCCGACGATGCCAGCGCCGCCAGAGCCCCAGCGACGCGACGGACGAGCGCGCGGCCGAGCGGCGCACGCGTACCCGAGACGATCTCCATGCCTCGCACCTCCCTGCCCCCACGGCGCCTGCCGCGTCGCGCCCGTGGCGCCAAGCAGGCAGGGCGGCCGCCCAGTTCGAGATGGCACAAACTAGAACCGGAACGTGCATGTTGTCAACTGGCACACGAGCAGATGGCGTCGTTCTCTCTAACGGTTCGCGGCAAGAGGCCGTTCTCTTGCGATGCGTTGCTCACTGATTGGACAAATGTCGCGTCGTCTGACGACGTTGGGCACGCCCAACCTCTCCCCGGCCGCCGACGAGGCCACCGGCGAGGACTGCACGCCGCCGCGCGGGGTTCTCACGCCCGGGTAATCAGAACCACCGGCCCGCCGGGCACAGTGAGGTCCCACCAAGGAGGGGACCATGCGACTGAACGACCTGCAGGACGTGCTCGCACACGAGATCAAGGACCTCTACAGCGCCGAGAAGCAGCTCGTCGAGGCGCTGCCGAAGATGGCCAAGGCCGTCTCCAGCGACAGGCTCCGCAAGGCCATCGAGGAGCACCTCGAGGTGACCAAGGAGCAGGTCAAGCGGCTCGAGGAGGTCGGGAAGACCCTGGGCACGGCGGTCACCGGCCACGCCTGCGAGGGGATGAAGGGCCTGATCAAGGAGGGCCAAGGCCTGATCGAGGAGAACGAGACGGGCGAGGCCCTGGACGTCGCGCTGATCGGCGCCGCGCAGCGCATCGAGCACTACGAGATCGCCGGCTACGGCACGGCCGTGGCGCTCGCCAAGGAGCTCGGCCAGGCCGAGGTCGCGCGGACCCTGCAGAAGACCCTCGACGAGGAGGGCGACGCCGACGAGAAGCTCACGAAGATCGCCGAGGGCTGGGTGAACGAGCGGGCGCTCGCCTGAACGCCCGGAGCGGGGCCGGCTGACTTCGGCCGCCCCGGCACGCGACCGGCTCAGGGCCGCACCGTGACCATGGGTGCGGCCCTCTCACGTGTCTCGCGGTGATCGGCAGCAGGCTGTGACCTGCCGTGTCAGAGATGGACGGCGCGGCCGTCTCGGTCGACGGGTCGATCGGCTGTGGCGCCGGCCCGGCGTCGCGCGCCGGCGACACCGGCATCGTCACGCAGAGCCCCGGCTCCTTCCCCTTGACCACCGAGGCGAGACGGAAGGAGGCATGGGATGGCAACCCTCAAGGTCTTGAGGTTCGACGGCCCGGACAAGGCGGACCAGGCCATGAAGGTGCTCGGCAGCATGCAGACGAGGCACCTCGTCAGCGTCTCCGACGCGGCCGTCGTCACGTGGCCCCAGGACGCCAAGGGCCCCAAGGTGAAGCAGGCCGTCAACACGGCGGGAGCGGGGGCGCTCAGCGGGACGTTCTGGGGGATGCTGATCGGCCTGATCTTCTTCATGCCGTTGTTGGGAGCGGCCATCGGCGCGCTCGCGGGGGCGGTCGGCGGCGCCCTCACCGACATCGGCATCAACGACAGGTTCATCAACGACATGCGGGAGCGCATCACGCCCGGCACCTCGGCCTTGCTGATGCTGGTGAGCACTGACGCGCCCGACCGCATGGCGGACGAGATGCGGAGCCTCGGACCCGAGCTCGTGTCCACGAACCTGTCGCACGAGCAGGAAGCGAAGCTGAGGGAGCTTTTCGAGGCCTGAGCCGCTCCGTCGTCGGGCGCTCCGCGCCCGGCTCTGCACGACCCTCGCGGCCGGCGTCCCGCGCCCGGACTCGGCCCGACCCTCGCGGCCGGCGCCCCAGCGACCCCTGCCGCGCGCACCTGCGCCCGTTCCACCGTCACCGAGAGCCCCGACCCCTGCCCACCCGCGCGGCGCGGGTGGGCAGGACGCGCGTCGAGCCCCTCCTCCGAAATGTCACCGTACACACCGCGCTTACCGACCGGTCTACCTATAATACTTAGGTGTCTGGTAAGACACGAAGTCCAGGAAGGAACGGAACGGGGCGACAGTTATGACTCAGGCCGCAACGAAGATCGACTGGACGGAACTGACCCTTGCGCTCTCTCAGCCCTTCGACGAGTCCGAGATCAAGTACCGCGCCGGCGCGATAAGCAGGGACAAGACCCGCGCCCAGGCGCTGCCTTACGCCGACCCGCGCGTCTACGAGGACAGGCTCAACGCCCTCGTGCCGGGCGCCTGGGAGGTCGAGTTCGAGCCGTGGGGCGAGACGCGTATCATCTGCCGCCTCACCATCCACGGCGTCACCCGCAGCAGCACCGGCGAGAGCGGTGACGGCCCCGAGGCCGTCGCCGGCACGGCCGCCGAGGCACAGGCCTTCAAGCGCGCCTGCGCCAAGTTCGGCCTCGGCCGCTACCTCTACTCGCTCGAGCCGCAGTGGGTCGACTACGACCCCGACAAGAGGCAACTGATCCTGGACCCCAAGCCGCCGCGCTCTCCCGCGCCGCAGCGGTCGTACGGACCGCCGCGTGCCGAGGCCCCCAAGGGGGCACGAGCGCCGCGCACGACGAAGGGCCCGCAGCGGGTCGACCGCGAGATGGCGCTCCAGGCGCTCGAGCAGGAGCTGGGGCTGCAGCGCGCCGCCGTGCTCGGCGCCGCCAAGGAGGCGGCCGAGCTGGGCGGTGAGCCCATCGGACCGAAGCGCGCCGGCGGCATGCACCGGGCGCTGCTGAGCTGCGGCGTGAACCGCCGCGAGCACGAGGCCTTCGCCAGCGAGGTGGTCGGCCGCGAGGTCTCCGACCTCGCCGACCTCACCGACGCCGAGGCCCGTCGAGTGTGGGCCGAGGCCCGCGCGCAGCGCGAGGAGATGCCGGCCGCTGCGTGAGCGCGCCTCCGCCGCGAGGCGGGGAGAGCCGTCGGTCACGAGCCCAGAGGGCCCCGGTCACGCGCCAGGGCCCTCTCTTCGTTCCGGTCGCGACGGCGTGAGCCGGGCCGCGGCGGGGCGCCGCCACGGTCGCGGCGGCGGTCGGGTCGGGAGCCGCGCCGCACCCGCCGCCGCCGAGTATCCTCTGGCCATGAGCCGCACCCGCCTCCTGGCACTCGCAGCCGCGATACTCGCCCTCTCGTTAGCAGCGTGCATCCCGGTCAGCGTCCCGGGCCTGCGCCACATCGACGGTCAGACCTGGTCGGCGCGGTTCGCCGTCGACGTCCATGCCGGCGGCACCAGCCTGCGCCTGCCCGTCGACCTGTCGATGACCTTCAGCCAGCGGCTGAACGACGTCACCGCCCAGGCGCGGCTCGAGTACGACGCCGGCATCTTCCGTCTGCAGACCGGCGGGCTCGTCGACCTCTCCGGACGCCTCGGCTTCGACGACAGGCTGGAGCTCGACAGCCCGTCCGGCGCGCTGACGTTCGACGGGCGCTTCGTGGGCGACCGCCTCGTCGGGACGGTGGCCATCGCCGGCGTCCTGCCGGTGGCCGACGTCACCTTCACCCGTACGCGCTGACAGGCGAACGGGCGGCGCGCCCGGTCCGGGCGTCGCGGCCGGCCACCTGGCGACCGTGCGCTCCGGTCCCGGGGCGGGGAGGGCGACATGCGCAAGCTGATCGTCAGCAACTTCGCGACCCTCGACGGCTTCTACGAGAGCCTGGAGCGGAGCATCGCGCCGTTCTTCGCCCACCAGCACCCCGACTACCGGCACGACGACGCCTTCGACCACTACAACACCGAGCGCCTCGAGGCGGCCGGGACGCTGCTGCTCGCCGGCCGCGACTCGTTCCTCGGGAACATGGGCTACTGGACGCGGGCGCCAGCCGACCCGGCGACGACCCCCATCAGGCGCCGCTTCGCGGAGCTGATCCGGGACGTGGAGAAAGTCGTGGTCTCCGACAGGCTCGGCGCCGACGAGCTGGGAGCCTGGAGGGGCACGACCCGCATCGTCGGCGTCGCCGACGCGGTGGACGCCGTCGCGGACCTGAAGCGGCACGGCGAGGGCGACGTGCTCGTCCTCCTCGGCCGCAGGCTGTGGAACCACCTGCTGGCCCACGGGCTCGTCGACGAGCTGCACATCACCTACTTCCCCCTGGTGGCGGGCGAGGGCGTGCCACTCTTCGAGCGCAGGCCCGACGTGCCGCTCAAGCTGATCGAGACGCGGACGTGGCCCGGTTCCGGGAACGTGCTCACCTGCTGGCAGGTGGGGCGACGGTGACGCGCGGCTAGCCGACCAGCTCCGGCTCCCTGGCGTCGCCCTGCATCAGGCCCGTCACGCTGCCGTCGGCCGCGACGCGCACGCGCTTCGCCGCCGGCTCGCGCGGCAGGGCCGGCATCGTCACGATGTCCCCGGCCAGCGCCACGACGAAGCCCGCTCCCGCGGACGCCCGCAGCTCCCTCACGGTGAGCGTGAAGCCCCGCGCCAACCCGCCGCCCTTCGGGTCGCCGCTGAACGAGAGGTGCGTCTTCGCGACGCACACGGGCAGCCGGTCCAGGCCGGCGCGGCGCAGCGTCGCCAGGTCGCGCTCGGCCTCGGGCGTGAGGCGGACGTCGGCCGCGCCGTAGAGGCGGCGCGCCACGGCCGTCAGCTTGGCCGTCAGGTCGTCCGACTCGGCGTAGAGGTACGCGGGCGCGGGCGGGTCGAGCTCGGTCGCGTCGAGGAGCTCCACGAGGCGCTCGGCGAGCGCCTCGCCGCCGGCGCCGCCCTCGCGGAACGCCGTGACGCGCGCGGCCTTCACGCCCAGCGCCTCGGCGTGGGCCTCGACGGCCCGCAGCTCCGGCTCGGTGTCGTCCGGGAAGACGTTGATGGCGAGGACCGCCGGCAGCCCGAAGGCGGCGACGTTCGCCAGCTGCCGGTCCAGGTGCTCCAGGCCGGCCCGCATGTCCCCGGACCCGTGAGCCGTCAGCGCCTGCACGGTCGCGACGAGCACCACTGCGCGCGGCCACAGGCCCGACTGGCGGCACTTGATGTGGAGGAACTTCTCGCCGCCGAGCTCGAAGCCGAAGCCGGCCTCGGTGACGACGACGTCGGCGTGGCGCAGCGCCAGCCGCGTGGCGACGACGCTCGAGCAGCCGTGCGCGATGTTCCCGAAAGGCCCCAGGTGCACGAACGCCGGCGTGCCCTCGCGGGTCTGCACCAGGTTCGGCCACAGCGCTTCCTTCAGGAGGGCGAGCATCGCGTCGACGGCGCCGAGGTCGTCGGCGGTGACGGGGCCGCCGTCCTCGCGGGTGCCCACGACGAGCCTGGCCAGCCGTGCCCTGAGGTCGTCGAGGGAGCCGGCGAGCGCCATCACGGCCATGACCTCGCTCGCGGCCGTGATGTCGAAGCGGGTGGCGCGCTCGCCGCGCCTGCCCGCCGCGACCACGACGTCCCGGAGGGCACGGTCGTTGACGTCGAGGACCCGCGGCCACGTCACGCGCCCGGGCGCGAGGCCCGAGGCGCCACCGAAGTGGACGTCGTTGTCGACGAGCGCGGCCAGCAGGTTGTGCGCCGCGGTGACCGCGTGCAGGTCGCCCGTGAAGTGCAGGTTGATGTCGTCGGCCGGCTCCACCTGCGCCCTGCCGCCGCCCGTGCCCCCGCCCTTGATCCCGAACACGGGACCCAGCGACGGCTCCCGCAGGCAGACGGCGGTCCGCACGCCCAGGCGCCGCAGACCGTCGGCCAGGCCGACGCTCACGGTCGTCTTGCCCTCCCCTGCCTTGGTGGGCGTCACGGCGCTCACGAGCACGAGCCTGCCCGGAGCCGCGTTCGGGCCGGGGCCGGCGTCGGCACGAGCGCCGAGGCGAACGCCGGCGTCGCTGCCGAGCCCGGCGCCGTCGCCGGCGCCGTCGTCAGCGCCGGAACGCGCGCCCGCGCCCGGCCACACCTTCGCCTTGTGGCGCCCCAGCGGGGAGAGGAACGCGGGGTCGAGCCCCAGCTCCCGAGCCACCTCGTCGATCGGCCTGAGGGTCGTCGCCATGGTGACACCAGGCTAGGCGGGCGGGGCGTCACGACGCCAAGTAACTAACGTCCCGCCTTACCGCGCCCACTTACCGACCTGACAGGCACGCGTCTCGCCTTGACAGGCACGCGTCCCGCCCTACCGTCCGTGGTCCCGGGGGACGTCAGTCCCTACTCACGCGCCGCTCACGTCCCTAACGTGGACCTGGTTGTCCGCGAAAAAGACATGGCGGCCGATGAAGACATGGAGGCCACAGTGACCGGAACGACAGACGGCATCAACCGCAGCCGCGGCGCCGGGACCCGTCGCGCCGCGGCGTGGGCGGCCGGCGCCGTCCTGCTGCTCGGAGCGCTGGCCCTGGCCCAGGACGCGGCGCCGCCCGACCTGCCCAAGGGCATCGGACCGATCACCGAGGTGACCCTCGGCGAGATCGACCCGGCGATGGCCGCGGCGGGCGAAGCGACGTTCGACATGCTGTGCTCGGCCTGCCACAAGTTCGGCGAGCGCTACGTGGGTCCGGACATGTCGGGCGTGACCGCGAGGCGCGCGCCCGAGTGGATCATGAACATGATCCTCAACACCAACCAGATGATCTTCGAGGACGACACCGCGTACGAGCTCCTCGCCGAGTACATGACGCCGATGCCCCAGCTCCTCCTCACCGAGGACCAGGCACGTGAGGTGCTCGAGTACTTCCGACTCAAGGACGCCGAGGCCGCCGGGGACTGACCCGGCGGCGTCCGCGTCTGGTGGCACGAACCGAGGGTGTGAGCGGGGCGCGGCCACGGCCACTAGGCCCCGCTAGAGGAGGTCATGGATGAAAGCACGGAGGTTGGTCTGGGTCGCGCTCGCGCTCGGAGCGTTGGCGGCGGGACTGGTGCTGGCGCAGGGCGCCAGGTCGGCCGCCCGGACGGCCAGCGACGCCGCGGCGCGCACGTTCGTGGCGCCGGGCGAGCACGACGAGTACTACGGGTTCTTCTCCGGCGGCTTCAACGGCCAGGTCAGCGTCGTAGGCCTGCCCTCGGGCCGCACGCTGCGCGTGATCCCCGTGTTCTCCCAGCACGGCGAGAACGGCTACGGCTACTCGGAGGAGACGAAGGCCCTCTTCAACACGTCGCACGGGCCGGTCTACTGGGACGACTCCCACCACCCGCAGCTCTCGCAGACGAACGGCTCGGCGGACGGGCGCTGGCTGTTCATCAACGGCAACAACACGCCGCGCATCGCCCGCATCGACCTCGCCACGTTCGAGACCGTCGAGATCATCGAGCTCCCCAACGTCGGGGGTAACCACCCCTCGCCGTTCGCGACGTCGAACACCGAGTACGTCGTCGCCGGCACGCGCTTCAGCCAGCCCGTCCCGCAGCGCGACATGCCCATCGCCGAGTACAAGGGCAACTTCAAGGGCATGCTCACGTTCGTCGCCGTCGACCCCGACGACGGCGAGATGTCACTGGCGTTCCAGATCCTGATGCCGGGCTTCAACTACGACCTGGCGCACTGCGGCAAGGGCCCCTCGGCCGACTGGTGCTTCTTCAGCTCCTACAACGTCGAGGAAGCCCACACGCTCCTCGAGGTCAACGCGTCGCAGGCCGACAAGGACTTCGTCACGGCCGTGAACTGGCGCCGCGCCGAGCAGTGCGTCGCCGAGGGCCTGGCCACCCAGATGCCCGTCCGGTACGCGCACAACAAGGTCGACGAGGCCACCGGCATCGCCGCGACCGAGTGGGGCGAGACCGCCACGGTCCTCGACCCGACCGCCTGCGAGGGGCTCGTCTACTTCCTGCCCACGCCCAAGTCGCCGCACGGCGTCGACGTCGACCCCACCGGCGAGTACATCGTCCCCGGCGGCAAGCTCTCGGCCACGATCGCCGTCCACAGCTTCAGCAAGATGCTCGATGCGATCGCGAACCAGGACTTCGACGGCGACGCCTACGGCATCCCGATCCTGAACTTCGACGCGATCGTCGCGGGCCAGGTCGAGCGCGCCTGCCTCGGGCCGCTGCACAACGAGTTCGACACCAAGGGCAACGTCTACACCTCGTGCTTCATCACCTCGGAGATCATCAAGTGGCGGCTCTCCGACTTCCAGGTCGTGGACCGCATGCCCGTCTACTACTCGATCGGCCACCTGATGATCCCGGGCGGTGACAACGTCGACCCGGCAGACAACTACGTGGTCGCTCTCAACAAGATCACGAAGGACCGCTACCTGCCCACGGGCCCCGAGCTCGCCCACTCGGCGCAGCTGATCGACATCAGCGGCAACACGATGGAGATGCTGCTCGACTTCCCGACCCTCGGCGAGCCGCACTACGCCCAGGGCATCGCCGCCGACCGCGTGGCGCCGAACACCCAGCAGATCTACACCCTGGCCGACAACGCGCACCCCTACGCCACCAAGAGCGAGGCGGACGCGCGCGTCGAGCGCGACGGCGACGAGGTCCACGTCTACATGACCTCGATCCGCTCGCACTTCGCGCCGGACCTGATCGAGGGCATCAAGGTCGGCGACACCGTCTACTGGCACGTCACCAACCTCGAGCAGGACTGGGACGTCCCGCACGGCTTCGCGGTGCAGGGCATGGAGGCCGCGAACATCCTGATCATGCCGGGGCGGACCCTGACGGTGAAGTGGGAGCCCAAGGCCGAAGGCGTCTACTCCTTCTACTGCACCGACTTCTGCTCCGCCCTCCACCAGGAGATGCAGGGCTACGTCCGCGTGTCGGCGGCCGACTCTGACGTCCCCCTGAGCTGGAGCCTGGGGCAGTGACCCATGACGCGGCCGGCCCGACGACGCACGTCGGGCCGGCCGCGCCTCCGAAGGGAGGGGGACGAGAGATGCAGACGAGAGAAGGACGCCTGAGCTGGCTCGCGCGCGGCCTCGTCGCCGTGGCGGCCCTGCTCCCGCTCCTGACGTTCGTCTGGCCCTTGTGGCACTACTACTTCGAGGCGCCGCAGTACCCCGAGGGCCTGGCCATGCAGATCTGGACCTCGAAGCTCACGGGGCGCGTCGACCTCATCAACGGCCTCAACCACTACGTGGGCTTCATGCAGCTGAGGGCCGAGGACTTCTGGGAGCTGCGCGTGCTGCCCATAGCCGTGGTGCTGGTCACGGCCTCCGGGCTGCTCGCCGCCGGCATCGGCCGCATGCGCTGGTTCAAGGCCTGGCTGATCGGCTACGGCGCGTTCGCCGTCGTCGGCATGGCCGACTTCTTCCGGTGGCTGTGGAAGTTCGGGCACACCATCGACCCGCGCGCCGCCATCACGATGGAGGGCTACACGCCCCCGATGCTCGGCACCAGCCAGTTCATGAACTTCTACATCACGGCCTGGCCGGGCTGGGGCGCCGTCGCCCTGGCTGGCGGCTTCGTGCTGGGGCTCGCCGTGCTCGGCGGCCGCTGGTTCCTCTCGCGCCGGCGCGCCGGCGCCGCGCGTCCCGTCGCCGCGGCCGTCGCGCTGCTGAGCCTCTCCCTGCTGGTCTCGGCCTGCTCGGCGCCCAAGCCGGTACCCATCGTGATCGGCGAGGACCTGTGCGTGTTCTGCGAGATGCTGATCTCGGACCCGCGCTACCCGGCCCAGCTCGTGACGAAGACCGGCAAGGCGTACAAGTTCGACTCGATCGAGTGCATGATCGCCTTCGTGCTCGAGGGCGAGGTCGCCCAGCGCGACGTCCACTCGCTGTGGGTGACCGACTTCAACCAGCCCGGCAAGCTCCTGAACGTCGAGGAGGCGCGCTACCTCTGGAGCGGCCAGCTTCGCAGCCCCATGGGGCTCAACGTCACGGCCTTCCGCACGCTCGCCGAGCTCGAGGACGTGAGGTCCGAGGTCGGCGGCGTCGAGGTGCGCTACGCGGACCTCGAGCAGATGGTCGTGGACTCCGGCCTGATCGAGAGGGTCGCGGCCAAGGGCGGTCACGGCCACGGCATGCCCGGCGAGATGGGCGGCGCGACGGGCGGGCAGCCGGATAGCGAGCACGGGGCGCCGTGATGCGCTCCGCCCGGTCGGCCCTGCTGGCCGCCGCGGCGGCCTGCCTCCTCGGCCTGACGGCCACCGCCGTCGCCGCCGGGCTCCTGGAGGTCTGCGCCTCGGGCTGCGCCTACTCGTCGATCGCCGCGGCGCTCGAGGCCGCCGCCGAGGGCGACACCGTCCTCGTCCGCGCCGGCACGTACCGCGAGGGGCCGCTGGTCATCGACACGCCGCGGGTCGCGCTCGTGGGCGAGGGCTGGCCGGTGCTCGACGGCGAGCTGACGCACCAGGTCCTCGCCGTCGAGGCCGACCGGGTCGTCGTGCGCGGCCTCGTGCTGCGCGACCCGGGGCGGAGCCACGTCAGGGACGTGGCCGCCCTCTACGTCGGCGAGGTCGGCGGCTGCGTGATCGAGGGCAACCGCGTCGAGAACGCGTTCTTCGGCATCTACCTGGCGAAGTCGACGGCCTGCGAGGTCAGGGACAACGTCGTGACCGGGCAGGCGGAGAGCGAGTCGTTCTCGGGCAACGCCATACATATCTGGAACGGCTACGACATCCTCGTCGAGGGCAACACCATCTCTCGCCACCGCGACGGGATCTATCTCGAGTTCGCCCGCGGCGCCAAGGTGCGCGGCAACCTCAGCGAGCGCAACCTCCGCTACGGGCTCCACTTCATGTTCTCGAACGACTCCGAGTTCACGGACAACGTCTTCCGCGACAACGGCGCGGGAGTGGCCGTCATGTACTCGAAGTTCATAACGATGATCGGGAACGAGTTCCGCGACAACTGGGGCGCGGCCGCCTACGGCCTGCTGCTGAAGGACATCAACGACTCGCTCGTCTCGGGCAACCTCTTCGAGAACAACTCGGCCGCGATCTACTTCGACGGCTCGAACCGCACCGAGCTCAGCCACAACGAGTTCATCCGCAACGGCTACGCCCTGCGCGTGCTGTCGAACTCGATGGGCTCTCTGGTGCGCTACAACAACTTCATCGGCAACACGTTCGACGTCACGACGAACGCCGACAGGTCCTTCAACTCGTTCGACCAGAACTACTGGGACCAGTACCAGGGCTACGATCTCGACAGGGACGGCGTCGGCGACGTCCCCTACCGGCCGGTGAGGCTGTTCGCGCTCACGGCCGAGGCGTACCCGCAGGCGCTGGTGCTGCTCCGCAGCCCGCTGTCGCAGGTCATGGACTACGCCGAGCGTCTCCTGCCCGTCCTCACGCCCAAGGCGATCGAGGACGACAGGCCGCTCATGGGGAGGATCAGATGGTCGTCGTCGACTCCCTGAGGAAGCGCTTCGGCCGACTCGAGGTGCTGAGGGGCGTCTCGGCCACGTTCGAGCCGGGCAAGGTCACGGCGGTCGTCGGCCCGAACGCCTCGGGCAAGACGACGCTGATGAAGAGCGTCCTCGGCCTGGTGCTCCCCGACGCCGGCGAGGTCACGATCGACGGCGTCAGCGTACGCGACCCCTCGGTCCGCCGGCACGTCGGGTACATGCCCCAGGAGCCGCGCTTCCCCGACAACCTCAAGGTCTCCGAGCTGTTCGCGCTGGTGCAGGACCTGCGCGGCGAGCGGCCGTCGGGGCTCGACGACCTCGTCGACCTCTTCGACCTGCGGCAGCACCTCGAGAAGCCGGTGCGCGTGCTGTCCGGCGGCACGCGCCAGAAGGCCAGCGCCGTGCTGACGTTCCTGTTCGCGCCGCGAGTGCTCCTGCTCGACGAGCCCAGCGCCGGCCTCGACCCGGTGGCCAGCAGCCGCCTCAAGGACCGCATCCTCGAGGAGCGAGCCGGTGGGGCCACCGTGCTCCTGACCTCGCACGTGATGAGCGAGCTCGAGGAGCTCGCGGACGAGGTCCTCTTCCTGCTAGAGGGCACCGTGCGCTTCCGCGGCACGCTCGACACGGTCCGCTCCCTGACGGGCGAGCAGCGGCTCGAGCGCGCCGTCGCCAAGCTGATGAACGGCGGGGTGAAGGACGGTCACGTGTCCGCCGACCCCGCGCACGCCCAGCCGCCGGTCCGGGAAGAGGTGGCGTCGTGAGCACCGCCCTGAAGGTCATGAAGTACGCCTTCTTCGACCTCCTGCGCAGCCGCTGGCTGATCGCCTACACGGCGTTCTTCGCGATCGCCACCGCCGGCCTGCTCTACTTCGGCGACGAGCCCGTGCAGGCCGCGCTCAGCGCCCTGAACCTGGTGCTGCTGATCGTGCCGCTGGTCGCGCTGATGCTGGGGATGAACTACTACTACTACACGCGCGACTTCGTGCAGCTCATCCTCACCCAGCCGGTGTCGCGGCCGAGCGTGTTCATCGGCCAGTTCGCCGGCGTGGCCCTGCCGCTGGCGGGGGCGTTCGTGATCGGCACGGGCCTGCCGTACCTCGTCTACGCGCTCGGCGCCAGCGTCGACGTCCCGATGGTCACGACGCTGCTCGTCGCGGGCGCGCTCGTGAGCCTCGTCTTCACGGGGCTGGCGTTCTGGTTCGGCATCGCGAACGAGGAGCGCGCTCGGGCGTTGGGCCTGGCGCTGGGCGTGTGGCTCGCGCTCGGCATCGTCTACGACGGGCTGCTGCTGTTCTTCATCGCGCTGGCGCAGGCCTACCCCATCGACAGGGCCGTGATCGCCGCCAGCCTCCTCAACCCGATCGATCTCTCGCGGATCCTGGTGCTCCTGAGGCTCGACACCGCCGCGCTGATGGGCTACACGGGCGCGCTGTTCCGCACGTTCCTCGGATCGACCGGCGGCCAGCTGCTGGCGGTCGGCGCGCTGCTGTTGTGGGTGGCGGCGCCCGCGCTGCTCGGCCTGCGCGCCTTCAAGCGCAAGGACTTCTGAGGACCCGGCCTCGGGGCGCCGGGGCTCGAGCGTAGGGCTCGGGGCTCGGTACCTAGCCGCCTGGACCTCGTCGGCTCGGACCGCGGCGGCTCACAGCGTGCCGCGCCTCAGGTCGGCCAGGTAGTTGATCATCGCCACCGAGGAGACCTCGCCGAAGTGGGTGAGCACGTGGTCGCCCGCGGCGTCGAAGAACAGCGTCGTGGGCAGGCCCACGCTGCCGAACGCGGCGCCGAGGCTGCCCCGCGTGTCGAGCAGGACGAGGTCCAGCTCGAGCCCCTCCTCCTCCAGGTAGCGGGCCACGGTCGCGCGCGGCTCGGCCTGGGCGGCGAACACGAAGCGCACGTCGGGGTACGTTCGCGCTGCCGCCGCCAGCATCGGCAGCTCGCGGCGGCACGGCGGGCACCAGGTGGCCCAGAGGTTCAGCACCACCGGCTGGCCCTCGAGCGAGGCCAGGTCGAGCTCGCCTCCGGCCAGGGTCTCGAGCGTCAGGCTCGGCAGCCGCTGCGCCGTCGTGGGGGCGGCGCTGAAGAGGGCCGGCACGACGAGCCAGGTCGCCAGCGCGAGCGCCGCAGGCAGCGCGGCGCCTCGCAGCGTCACGCGCCCGCGCCACACGGCCCGGGCCGCTGCCAGCGCCCCCGCCGCCACGCCCCACCAGGGCGAGAACCCGCCCTGCCAGAACTGCAGGACCGCGACCGGGTCGCGCGCGAACAGCGCGAGGTTCTCGATCACGTAGCCGAGGCGCGCGCCCACGAACACGGCCAGGGCGGCGGCCCAGGCCCAGCCGGCGTCGCGCGGCTCGCGGGCGGGAGCCTCGTCGGTCGACCCCCGGGCCGCGGTCGCGCCGGGACCGGCAGCTGGCTCGCCGCCGTCGCGCCTAGCGGCGGGGGTCGCTTCCACCGCCTCCCCCGCCCTCGCCGCCCTCCGGCCGCCCCAGGCAGCGAGCTCGGCGACGACCACCAGCACCAGCAGCGCGAGCCCCGCGTAGAAGCGCGGGGCGCTCAGCACGACGGGTCCGAGCTGGAAGGCCGTCACGGCTCGATCGTACCCGTGGCGCGCCGCTCCGACGGCGCTCCGACCGCCATCGCTCGGCCCGCCAGCCAGCCCGTCGTCCACGCCGCCTGGAAGTTGAAGCCGCCCGTGACGCCGTCGACGTCGAGGACCTCGCCCGCCAGGTGGAGGCCGGGCCGGACGCGGCTCTCCATGGTGGCGAAGTCGACCTCCTTCAGGCTCACGCCGCCGCAGGTCACGAACTCCTCCTTGAACACCCCCTTGCCGCTGACCTGGTAGCGGCCCGCGTGAACCTCGCGCGTCAGCGCGGTCACGAGCGACTTGGACGCGTCGGCCCAGCGCAGGCCCTCCGCCGCCCCGGCCGCCGCCGCCAGCGAGCGCCACAGCCGCTGCGGAAGGCCCAGGGGGCCGGCGGCCACGACCGTGCGCCTGGGGTCGTCGCGTTTCGCCGCGAGGAGGGCCTCCCGCACCTCGTCCTCCCGCAGGTCTGGCAGCCAGTCCACGGTCAGCCCCAGCCGGTAACCGCTGCCGTGCAGCAGGCGGGCGTCCCACGCCGAGGCCCGCAGCACGGCCGGCCCCGAGAGCCCCCAGTGCGTGACCAGCAGCGGCCCCTCGTGCGCACCGCGCGCTCCGTCCAGCCGCACCCGCGCCGCCGGCACCGATACGCCGGCCAGGCCGCGCAGCCGCGGGTCGTCGACCTCGAACGTGAACAGGGACGGTACCGGCGGCACGACCGTGTGGCCCAGCGCGGCCGCCATGCGGTACCCCGCGGGCGCGCCGCCGGTAGCCAGCAGCACGCGGTCGGCGGGCAGCGCCGCGCCGTCCTTGAGGCGGACGGCGAACGCGCGCCCGTCCGGCTCCAAGGCCGTGACCGGCGCGCGGGCGCGCACCTCCACCCCGGAGCGGCGCGCCGCCCCCGTCAGGCAGTCGATCACGGTCCGCGAGTCGTCGGTCGTGGGGAACACGCGGCCGTCGGCCTCGGTCTTCAGCGGCACGCCGCGCGCCGCGAACCAGGCCATCGTCTCGCGCGGGCCGAAGCGCGTGAAGGGCCCGCGCAGCGCCCGCCCACCGCGCGGGTAGTAGCCGACGAGGAGCGCCGGGTCGGCCTGGTCGTGCGTGACGTTGCAGCGGCCGCCGCCGGAGACACGCACCTTCGAGAGGGGCGACGCGCTGCCCTCGAGGACCGTCACCCGCGCCGCCGGGTTCGCCTCCTTGCAGGCGACCGCGGCGAAGAAGCCGGCGGCGCCTCCGCCTACGATCACGACGCGTGGGTCAGCGCTGCCTATGCGGCCATCGTACCGGCGGGCGGCCGCGCTTCGCCCGTGTGTCGCGGACGGCACGTATACAAACCCCCGGGGGTATATTCGGCGCATGGCAACCCGCGAGATAACCGCCGAGAACATCGAAGCCACCATCGCCGACAACGACATCGTCTTCCTCGACTTCTGGGCCGACTGGTGCGGCCCGTGCCGCATGTTCGCCCCCGTCTTCGAGGCGGCGGCGGAGGCCCACCCCGACATCGTGTTCGGCAAGGTCGACACCGAGGCGCAGCAGGAGCTCGCCTACGCGTTCCAGATCCGCTCGATCCCCACGCTCATGGCGTTCCGCGAGAAGGTCCTCGTGTTCGCCCAGCCCGGCGCCCTGATGGGCCCGCAGCTCGAGCAGGTGATCAAGGCCGTGCGTGACCTCGACATGAAGGAGGTGCACGCCAAGGTCGCCGAGCAGCAGGCCGCGGCGTCCTCTGCCGGCGCCCAGTGAGCGAGGGAGCGACCGAGGTGCCCCCGATGGACCGTGATGCCGACGTCACCGTGACGACCAGCGACCCGGGCGCGCAGCGGAGGGTGCTCAACCGCCTCCGCCGGGCGCAGGGTCAGCTGGCCGCCGTCATCCGGGCGGTCGAGGAGGGGAAGCCCTGCCGCGACGTCGTCACGCAGCTCGCCGCCACGTCCAAGGCCCTCAACCGCGCCGGCGTGGTGCTCATCAGCAGCGCGATGCAGGAGTGCCTCTCGTCCCCCGAGGCGGCGCGGTCCGAGGGCGAGCTCACACCGGGCGACCTCGAGGAGCTCTTCCTGATGCTGGCCTGAGCCCGGGCCTCCCACACCCGCGGCGTCGCCCGCGCGGCCCGCGCTGCTCGCGCGGTGTCCGTGCGGGCGCGCGCGTTCCTCAGCTCTACCGAGGCGGCATGGGAGCGCTGGCGGCTGCCTGCCTCAGGGCCGCAACAGCACGATCACGGCGCCGAGGAGCGCCAACCCACCGATGACCGACCGCAAGGGGACCACGGTCGAGAGCCGCTGGCGCCACAGCGAGACGACCGTGGCGGTCACGACCACGAGCGCGATGACGACCACGGCCGCGGGATCGAAGCCGGCACCCGCCGTCCGCGTCACCACGAGCCCGACCGCGCTGACGAACGCACCGTGCAGCAGGGCAGTACCGACGACACGGTCGATGCTCCCCCCGACCGCCGACAGCACAGGGACCGTGATGGCCGGTCCACCGATGCCCACCAGCGCCGCGCTCACCTGGGCAAGAGACCCGAGCCCGAGAAGCGCAAGGCCCGGCACCCGAGGGTCGGGGAACGAGGCGCCGCGGCGCGGACCCGACCGCGACCCGATGACGACGATGCCGATCGCAGCGAGGAACGCCGCGATGACGAGGTCGGCGGCAGCCCCCGTGAGTACCTTGACTAGCCAGGCGCTGAGCACGGCGCCGAGGGCGCTGCCCGTCACCATGTAGGCCAGGTAGCGCCGGTCGATGCCCCGGCGCGCCATCGCGAGCGCGCCGCTGCTCACGGTGACGAGCAGGTTCACGGTGAGCGCCGTGAACACCGCCTGCGGCGCCTCGGCGCCGGCGACGGTGACCATCAACGGCACGACCAGGAAGCCGCCAATGCCCGACAGGCCCATGCTCACCCCGATCACCATGGCGAGCACGCTGAGGATCAGCAGGGTCACGTCGGCGGCGGGGATCCGGAGGTCACCGAGGAGGTGCCCGTCCTCGGAGCGCGTTCGTCCGAGGCTCTTCGGCCTCGGACGAACGCGACGTCTGCGGCGCTCGGCAAAGCGGCGTTAGCCTGCCATCAGGGGGCGACCCGGGTGGCCGCCTGCGAGCTCGTCACTCACCGAGCGAGACCCCGTAGAAGCTCGGGGTCGTGCTGGCCGCCTGTCTGGTTCCAAGACATGGTTGACGCATGAGTCGAGACATCAGCGACGCTTGGTTCTTGACCGATGAGTCGAGACATCGTTGACGCTGTTGCATGTCCAAGCCGAGGGTCATCGTCCTTTCGGTCGTCAACGGTTCGTTG
>DATGNP010000222.1:0-6182 GCA_035306665.1 Trueperaceae bacterium | reverse complement strand
CACGAGCTGGCCGCTGAGACCGGACCGAGCCGCTCGCCGCATGGCCGCGCGCAGCTCGCGGGACTCGGCGTGGACCTCCTGCTGGGCGAGCGCGGGCCGCGGCCCCTTGGCCCGGTCGACGCGCTCCCGGAGGAAGCGGAGGTAGTAGGCCGCGTGCCGGAGCGTGACCGCGCGCTCCTCGCGCGTGTCCTCGGCCAGCTTCTCGCGCGCCAGCGCCAGGAGCAGCGGGTGGCGGTCGTACCTGCCGCCTTCGTCGAGGCGCAGCAGCGACCTGTCGACGAGCGACCCCAGCACCTGTCGGCTGGCCCCGGCGACGAAGGCGGCCGCCTCGGGCGCCACCGGCCCGGCGAAGACGGTGAGGCGCTGCAGCGCCGTCCTCTCGGCCTCGGGCAGGCGCGACCACGACTGCTCGAAGACGGCGCGCACGCTCTCGTGGCGCCGCGGGGCGTCGATGGCGACCGCGGTGACGGCCCCCGGGTCCTGCTCGAGCTCGGCCACCAGCGTCGCCAGGGGCGCGGCCCTGAGCCAGGCCGCGACGAGCTCGATCGCCAGCGGCATCCCCTGCGTCAGCGCGAACAGGGACCGGAGGTGCGGCAGGTCGTCCTCGGTCAGCTCGAAGCCCGGCCGCACCCGCCGCGCGCGGTCGAGGAGGAGCCTGACGGCGGAGTACGCCGCCATGTCGGCCAGCGGGACGTCGGGCCCCGGGTAGTCGAGGCCCTCGACGAGGTACGTCCACTCGGCCTCGAGGTTCAGGCGCTCCCGCGTCGTGACGAGTAGCTTCAGCCCGCTGCCGGCCGCCAGGAGGCGCGCCAGCAGGTCTGCGGCAGCCGCGACGTGCTCGAAGTTGTCGATGACGACTAGAAGGTTCGCGTCGGCGACGCGGGCCTGGAGCGCCTCCCACCGCCAGCCGCCGGCCATCGTGCCGAGGCCGAGAGCTGCGGCGACGGCAGGCAGCACCTCCTCGGGCGAGGAGACGGCGTCGAGGGGCACGAACACGGCGCCGTCCGCGAACTCGTCCGCCACGCTCTCGGCGGCGGCCAGCGCCAGGCGGGTCTTGCCGACGCCGCCGTGGCCGGTGAGGCTCAGGAGCCGGCAGGCGGGGTCGCGCAGGTACGCCACGACGTCGCCGAGCTCGGCCTCGCGGCCGACGAAGCTGGTTCCTGGAACGGGCAGTCGGTGGCGGGCGCCGACGGCGGCGCCCCGGTCGGCGGACGCGGGCGGAGCCGGGGCGACCGCCGGCGCCTTGACGTGCGACGCGATCACGACCGGCGCGGCCGCGGCGGCGGCCATCGCGGCCTCGTAGACGCGGACCGTCTCGGAGGTGGGCTCCATGCCCATCTCGCGGTCCAGCCGGGCGACGAGGTCACGGTAGGCGCGCTGGGCCTCGGCCGGGCGGCCCCAGCGCGTGAGGGCTTGCATGTGCGCGCGCACGGCCTCCTCGTCGAGCGCGTCCGCCTCGAGGAGCCGGCGTACGAGGTCGGCCGCCTCCTCCGCCCCGTCCGGCCCGAGCTCGGACAGGCGCCTGAGGGCCAGGGACCGCCAGCGCGAGTAGAGCTGCTCACGCTCGATCTCGAGCCACTCGTCGAACTCGCCGCCCTCGTCACCACCGACGTCCGCCAGCAGCGGGCCCCGGTAGGCCCTGAGCGCCGCCGCGACGTCGCCGCGCGCCAGCGCCGCGTCGAACTGCGCGACGTCGGTCGGCACCTGCCACCTGAGCTGGTGCTTCGTAGCCTCCACGCTCGGCTCGAAGCGCAGCGTGTCGAGGCGCTGCAGCAGGCCCCTCAGGTTCTGCCGGGAGGTGGCCGTGTCGGAGTCGGGCCAGAACAGGAACGCCACGCGCTCGCGACCCACCCAGGTACCGGCGTAGGCCAGGTAGCCGAAGAGCTGGAAGCGCTTGTCCGGCGCGAACGGCACCTCGTCGTCCCCGGCCACCGCCGCAGGGTGGCCCGTGAGCCGCACGAACCTCACCTGCCTGCCGCCTTGCATGTGGCCGAATCATAGGCGCGGTGGGCAGGAGCGGCGTCGCAAGCGTCTCAGCCGGAGCGCCGCGGGCGGCGGCGCTCCGGCTCGGGTCTTCGGGGCACCCTTGACGACACCTTAGTTTCTTAGGTATCCTGCGGGCCTGTCACGCCCTGGAGGGTAAGCATGCCAGAGCAAGCCGTCGAGAACCCCGAGGTCAGGCTCACCGACTACGTCCTCAAGCACTGGCAGGGCCACCGCGGCCTCACCCGTCGCGTCATCGAGGCCTTCCCCGACGACCAGCTCTTCGCCTACAGGGTCGGCCCCATGCGCACCTTCGGCGAGCTCGTGCACGAGATGCTGCACATGACGATCCCCACCGCCGAGGGCGCGGCCACCGGCGAGTGGCGCGAGTACGGCGAGGCCGAGCTCCCCCGCGACAAGGCCGGGCTGCTGGCCCTCTGGGACCAGGACACCGCGAAGCTGAACGAGCTGTGGGCCAAGGTCACGCCCGCACGCCTACAGGAGGAGGACGTCGCCTTCGGCCAGTGGCCGGGCACGGTCCTCTCCTTGGTGCAGTACGCCATCGACAACGAGATCCACCACCGAGCCCAGGGGTACGTCTACCTGCGCGCGCTCGGGGTGGAGCCACCTCCCTTCTGGGAGCGCTGACGCCGGCAGCAGGTCGCGTAGCGGTACCGCCCGCCCCTTGGATCCGCGCGCACCGCCGCTTCGGCGCTACCGGGCCGCCCTCCTCGCCTAGCGAGGCGGGCGGTTCGCGTTCTGGTCGGGGTCGACGGCCCCGCGGCGCGAGCCGAGCGGCAAGTCGGCGGCTCCGGAGCGCGTGCGCGGCGCGCCGAGCGGCGCCGGCCCGCCGCCCGGCATGACACCTGTCACCCCGCGCTGCTGACCGACGACACTGCCGCGCCCACCGCCCCGAGCGCCATCCTCGGGGCATGAACGAGACCTACGTAGCCCAACTGGAGAGGGTCACCAAGCGCTACGGCCCCGTCATGGCGCTCGACGCGGTGACCCTGCGGGTCAGGGCCGGCGAGGTTCTCGCCGTCCTCGGGCCCAACGGCGCCGGGAAGACGACGGCGGTGAGCACGCTGCTCGGCCTCCTGCGGCCCGATGAGGGCGCCGCCTCGCTCTTCGGCACCAGCCCCGATGACGTGGCCGCGAAGGTGCGCGTCGGCGCGATGCTGCAGATCAGTGGCGTGCCGCCCACGCTCACCGTGCGCGAGCACCTCGAGTCGTTCGCCGCCTACTACCCGCGGCCGCTGCGCGTCGACGACGCCATCGCGATCGCGGGCCTGGAGCAGGTCGCGCGCCGGCCCTACGGCAAGCTCTCCGGGGGTCAGAAGCAGCGGCTCCACTTCGCGCTCGCGATGATCGGCGACCCCGACCTCCTGTTCCTCGACGAGCCCACGACGGGCCTCGACGTCGAGTCGCGCCGCGACTTCTGGCGCCAGGTCAGGTCGTTCATCGGCGACGGCCGCACCGTCGTCCTCACGACCCACTACCTCGAGGAGGCCGACGCGCTCGCCGACCGCATCGTCCTGCTCGACGAGGGCAGGCTCATCGCCGAGGGCACGCCGGCCGAGATCAAGGCGCGCACGGCCGGCAAGGTAGTGAGGGCCGTCACCAGCCTCGACCCGGCGCGCCTGGCCGCGCTGCCGGGCGTGAACCGCGTCGAGCTGGTGGGCGCCGCCACCGAGCTGCTCACCACCGACGCCGAAGAGACGGTCAGGGAGCTCCTCGCCGCCGACCGGGGCCTCACGGGCCTCGAGGTCACCGGCGCCAGCCTCGAGGAGGCGTTCCTGGTCATCACCGGCGGCCGCCACGAGGCCGCCGCCGCGTACACGGAAGGGGTGCCGGCATGACGTCCGCCACCATCACCGCTCAGACCGCCGCCGCCCGGCCGCGGCGCAACGTGCTCAGGCTCGTGCTGACCGAGACCAAGTTCGAGTTCCTCAAGCTGCTCAGGCTGCCCGTCTACAGCGTCGCGACGCTGGCGTTCCCGCTGATGTTCTACCTGCTCTTCGGCTCGTTCTACGGGAACCTCGAGGCGCAGGGCGTGCTCGCGTCCCGCTACATGGTCGCGACGTTCGGCGCCGCCGGCGTCCTCTCGGCCGCGCTCTTCTCCTTCGGGGTGGGCGTGGCCTCGGAGCGTGGCCAGGGCTGGATGCGCCTCAAGCGCGTCTCCCCGATGCCTCCCATCGCCTACTTCCTGGCGAAGATCGGCATGGCGCTGCTGTTCGGCGCGCTGGTCGTGGTCGTGATCACCGCCGCCGCCTTCCTCATGCACGGCGTGCGCATCGCGCTGCTCGACTGGCTCTCGCTCCTGGGCGTGCTGCTCCTCGGCGTGCTGCCGTTCGGGGCCCTCGGCCTCGCGATCGGGTACCTGTTCGGGCCCAACTCCGCGCCCGTCGTGCTGAACCTGCTCTACATGCCCATGGCCTTCGCCAGCGGCCTGTGGATGCCGATCACGGTGCTGCCGCCGGTGGTCCAGAGCGTCGCCCCGTACCTGCCGACCTACCACTACGCCCAGCTCGCCCTCGGGACGGTGGGCGCCACGCCGCTCGGCGACGCCACGCGGCACGCGCTGGTCCTCGCCGGCTTCGCCGCGGTGTTCCTCGTCGTCGCGGTCGCGGCCTACAAGCGCGACGAGGGCAAGACGTACGGCTGATGAGGAGGCGCCGGGCCGGGCCCGCGGGCGCCGGCCCGAGACCTGCGAGTGGCGCGAGCGCCGGCCGACGACCCTCACGCAGCGCGGGCGCCGCGTATCCTCGACGGGATGCGCTGGCGCTCGTTCACGGTCCCCAGGCGGTCGTTGGTGTGGCTGGTCTACCTGGTCATCCTGGCGTTCCAGCCGCTCTTCGACGAGTCGGCCACGTGGGTCGACTGGGCCGCGACGGGCCTGATCGTGCTCGCGTTCCTGCCCGTCTACGGCTGGACCGACCGCCACGCCGCCTCGCGTCCCTACCTCTGGGACGGCCGCCCCGGCGGCCTCCTCGGCCTCGGGGTGATGCTCGCGATGGGCGTGTTCCTGGCGCCCCTGAACGCGGGCACGAGCGTGTTCTTCATCTACGCCTCCGCGATCGCCGGCTACCTGCCGGAGCGGCGCGTCTCGGTACGGGCCCTGGCGGTGAGCTGCGCCCTCGTGCCGGTCGCGGCGCTCCTCTCCACCGTGCCGTTCCCCTACGTCCTCTACCCGTACGTGCCGGCGCTGATCTTCGCGCCGGTGGTGGGCATCGCGAACCGCCTCGCCAGCGAGCGCGAGACCCACACCGCCCGGCTCCGCATGGCCCAGGACGAGATCGCGCGCCTGGCCACCATCGCCGAGCGCGAGCGCATCGCCCGCGACCTCCACGACCTGCTGGGCCACACGCTCTCGACGATCACGCTGAAGTCCGAGCTCGCCCACAAGCTCGTCGACCGCGACCCCGAGCGCGCCGCGCGCGAGATCGCCGACGTCGAGCGCATCTCCCGCGACGCGCTCTCCCAGGTGCGCGAGGCGGTGCGGGGCTACCGCTCGTCGGGGCTCGAGGGCGAGCTCGCCAACGCCAAGCTGGCCCTGGAGGCCGCGGGCGTCACGTACGACTACTACTTCGAGAGCCTCGACCTCTCTCCGGCCGCCGAGAGCACGCTGGCGCTGGCCCTGCGCGAGGGCGTCACGAACGTCGTCCGCCACGCCGGCGCCTCGCGCTGCCAGGTGCGGCTCGAGGCGAGGGGCCAGACCGCGGTCCTCACCGTCACCGACGACGGCCGCCTGCCGGAGGGCGCGTCTTTCGGCAGCGGGCTCAGCGGCATGCGCTCGCGCGTCGAGGCGCTGGGCGGCGCCGTGAGCCTGCGGTCGACGGGCAGGGAGACGGTCCTAGAGGTCAGGCTGCCGGTCGAGGCGCGCGGCGAGGCGCCGGCGGGCGCGGCCGCGGAGGCGCCGGCGACCGCGTGAGGGGCGGGGCTCGAGGAGCGTGGCGCGAGGGGCAGGACTCGAGGAGCGTAGCGCGAGGGGCAGGGCGTGGACCCGTCGTGAGGGGCGTGGCGTGAGGGGCGGGGCGTGGACCCGTCGTGAGGGGCGTGGCGTGAGGGTCTCGCCGTGAGGGTCGTGATCGCCGAGGACCAGGCGATGGTGCGCGGCGCGCTCGCGGCGCTCCTCGAGCTCGAGGGCGACATCGAGGTCGTGGCGCAGGCCGCCGACGGCGACGAGGCCCTGGCGCTGG
>DATGNP010000221.1:0-9585 GCA_035306665.1 Trueperaceae bacterium | reverse complement strand
AGCTGATCGTCGACAAGGACGAGGTCGTGGGCTTCGAATCGGGCTTCCGCGGCGAGGTCGAGTTCCGCGACGTCTGGTTCGCCTACGACGGTGAGGACTGGGTGCTGCGCGGGGTCGACTTCAAGATCGAGCCGGGCGAGTCGGTCGCGTTCGTCGGCCATACCGGCGCGGGCAAGACGACGATCATCAGCCTCGTGAGCCGCTTCTACGACGTCCAGCGCGGCGCCGTGCTCATCGACGGCCGCGACGTGCGCGACTACGACCAGGTCGAGCTCAGGCGGCACGTGGGCATCGTGCTCCAGGACCCCTTCCTGTTCTCCGGGACGATCCGCAGCAACATCACGCTCGGCGACGACTCGATCCCCCTGGAGCGCGTCGTCGAGGCCGCGAAGTTCGTGAACGCCCACGAGTTCATCTCGCGGCTGCCCGACGGCTACGACACGGTCGTGCGCGAGCGCGGCGCCGGGTTCTCGACCGGCCAGAAGCAGCTCATCGCCTTCGCCCGCGCCCTGGTCCAGAACCCCGACATCCTGCTGGTCCTGGACGAGGCGACGGCGAACGTCGACACCGAGACCGAGGAGCTGATCCAGGACGCGCTCGAGAAGCTGATGCAGGGCCGGACGAGCATCATCATCGCCCACCGCCTGTCGACGATCCAGAACGTCGACAGGATCATGGTCATGCGCAAGGGCAAGATCATCGAGGAGGGCGACCACTTCGAGCTCCTCAAGAACGAGGACGGCTACTACCGCAAGCTCTACGAGCTGCAGTACCAGGAGCAGGGGGCGGCGGCCTCCGACTGAGGCGGCGAACGTCTCGGCCGCGTCACGCCACGGAGACGAGCGGCCGCACGCTGTCCCGACCGGCCGCGGCGCGAGCGGCCCTAGCGCACCGCCCGGCGGGGCGCAGCGCTCGGGCCGCGTGCGCGGGCCCGCACGGGAG
Source organism: Trueperaceae bacterium (assembly GCA_035306665.1). Taxonomy (GTDB): domain Bacteria; phylum Deinococcota; class Deinococci; order Deinococcales; family Trueperaceae; genus DASRWD01. The sequence goes on along the minus strand of DATGNP010000221.1, from coordinate 8,643 downwards.
CGGGCGCCGGCCTCACGGCCGCGCCCGCTGAGCGTTGCGACGGAGGGTCGTGCCCCTACTCGTCCAGGACGGTAACGCGGTAGTAGAAGGGCTCCTCCTGGCCGGGCTCGAGCGGCACCAGCAGCGTCCACCTGACCGCGCGGTACTCGGTGGGCTCCACGACCCTGCGCTCGTCGCCCTCGCCCACGAGGATCGGAGCCATGCCGAACGTGGTGCCGTCGTGCGAGAACTCGGTCAGCACCCGCTCCGAGCTGGGCGTCGCCGAGCGCGGCACGAACTCGAAGCCGTCCATGACCGGGCCCGTGATCGTCACGCGGCCGGCGGGCAGGGTCGTCTCGCCGACGTTCGTCGCGAAGATCCGGTACTCGATCACCTGGCCGGGGATCGCCTCGGTCGCGGCCGTGAACCGCTCCTCCTGGGAGCCGTCGGCCAGCGTGACGAGGCTGACGATGTAGATCTCGGTCCGGAGCTGGATGGGGTTGGCCTGGCTCTGCTGCGCGGAGGCGACGGCCAGGCAGAGCGCGAGGATGGTCGCTAGGAGGGTTCGGCGGGTCCTCATCGGCGGTAACCTACCAACGCCACATGGGTCGATCTTGAGGAGATGAGCGCCGTCCCTCATGGAGCGCTCACGTTCGCGCCGCGCAGGTGGGCGGCCAGCGCCAGGTAGTCGGCGGCCGCGCCGGAGCCGCGTGCCGCCGCCGCCGCGAAGGCCGCGAGGGCGGCGTCGAAGTCCTGCTCGAAGCCGACGCCGTGGAAGAGCAGCTCGCCTAGCCGGTGCAGCGCCGGGCCGTGGCCGGCCGACGCCGCGCGCTCGACCCACTCCGCCCCGACGCGCGGGTCGGGTTCCACGCCTAGGCCCTCGAGGTAGAGCTCGCCCAGCGCGAGCTGCGCCTCCGGCAGGCCGGCGTCGGCCGCCACGCGGTAGCGCTCGGCGGCCTCGCGGTAGCTCCACTGCCGACCCAGCCCGTGCTGCGCGAGGTAGCCGAGCATGAACTCGGCCGCGGGCGAGCCCCCGCTCGCCGCCCTCTCCCAGTGGCGCCGGGCGAGCGCGAACTCGCCGGCGCGGTAGGCGGCGAGCCCAGCGTCGTAGGCGGGGACGGCCGCGGCCGCGGGGCGGTAGGCGAGCTGCAGGGCCAGCAGCAGCGCCAGGGCCACGCCGAGAGCGATCAGCAGGAACGCCCGCAGCGGGCGGCGGTCGCGCCGGGGCAGCGCCTCCTCCCACACCCCGGAGCGCACGGTGACCGGTCCGGGCACGGGCGGCAGCGACGCGTCGTCGCCCACCTGTCTGACGGCCACGGGCACGTCGGGGCTCGGGTCGTCCGCGCCCCGGGCGGGCGCCGCCGCACGGACGGCGGCCTCGCCCGGCTCTCCGACCTCGACGACGGTGACGGCGTCGTCGTGCTCCGACTCGGGCCTGAAGGGCGCGGCGTCGCGCCAGGGGTCGAGGCCGCTCCAGGGGTCGTCGACCTCCCAGCGTCCCAGGTCTGGGACGGGCGCCACCGGCCCGTACTCGCGGTCGCCCGGCGCCGCGGCGTCGGGCGCGTCCTCGGCCTCAGCGTCCTCCGCGGAAGCGCCGGCGGCCGGCTCGGGGGTCGGGGCCGCGGTCGGGCCCGCGCTCGGCGGGGTGGTCGGTTCGGTCTCCCACAGGGTCTGGTAGGGCGAGGACGAGGCGTCGTAGATCGCGACGTCGACGCCTGCCTCCTGGAACACGGTGGCGATCGCGTCGGCCTTCGCGGCCAGCACCGGCTTCGTCACCGGGCCGACGCGGTCCTGGAGGAGCGTCACGACCCGCGGCACCTCGAGCCCGAGCCGCCGCGCGATCTCCTGCGCCGCGGCCGGCAGCCTCGAGGCCGGCACGACCTTCGTCAGCTCGACGACGTAGCGGCGCTCGCTCACTCCCCCTGACCCTTCGCGCGCATCCTACCCTCAGTTCCGCGACCCCCGCTCTGCTACCATGGGTCGAACATGAAGCTCATCCTCGCCATCGTGCAGGACGCCGACGCGGGCCGCCTGCAAGAGGTCCTCAGGGAGCGCGGCTTCCAGTCCACGAAGCTGGCCTCCACGGGCGGCTTCCTGCGGGAAGGCAACACCACGGTCCTGATCGGCGTCGAGGACCACAAGGTCGAGGAGGTCAAGTCGATCCTCCACGCCACCTGCCGCGAGCGCACCAAGGTCGTCACGGCGGGCTCCCCCATCCATGCGCTCGAGGGGGTCTTCGCCAGCCAGCCGATGGAGGTCCCCGTGGGCGGCGCCATCGTGTTCGTGATCAACACCGAGGAGTTCGTCAGGCTCTGACCCGGCCGGCGGCGCTCAGGCGCCGTCGGGCTCGTCGACGGGCGGCTCGCCGCCGTCCGCGCCCGCGCCGTCCTCGGCGACGGCCTTCGCCTCCTCGAGGATCTCCTGCACGGCCGGGCTCGCCTTGGGCTTCAGGGCGGCCTGGTCGAGCTGGTGGATGTCCCGCAGGCGCAGCGACAGCACCAGCGCCGCGGCCCCGAACGCCAGGCCCACGCCGAACAGCACGGGCAGGTCGAGGAAGATGATCAGCGCTCCGGCGGCCACGGGCGCCAGGCTCGGCAGCGCCAGCACCGAGTTGACGAGCCCGATGTAGAGCGCCCGCTCGTTCGCCGGCGAGATCGCGTAGAGCAGGTTCCACGCCGCCGTGCCGATGCCGGCGTTGCCGACGGCCGAGAACAGGAACACGAGCGCGAACCAGCGGTGGTCCCGCACCAGCAGGGCCAGCGCCAGCGCGATGAGCACGCTGGTGTAGCCGACCTGCAGGACCAGGAGGTTGTGGCCGCGGTTGGCGGGCACGCGGAACGCGAAGTTGGCGACGATCGCCGCGGCCGTCGCGATGACCACGTAGATGCCGAGGTCGCCCTCGGGCGCGCCGAGGTCGAGCGCGTGGATACCGTAGAACGGCTCGGCCAGGAGCGCCAGCAGGCCGAGGAACCGCGCGGCCAGGAAGCGGCGCAGCACCTTGTCGGTGCGCACCAGGCCCGGCACGTAGCGGAGCATCCCCAGCAAGGGGCGCCGCATGCCCGGCTCGCCCGGCGGCTCGCGGATGAAGCTGAACGAGGCGTTGCCTATCGAGGCGAGGACCGTGCCGAGCAGGAACAGGTAGCCGAAGTTCCGCGGGAACGCGATCTCGGACTCGAGGACCGCCCGCACGACGAGGCCCGAGCCGAGCGCGAGCAGCCCGCCGATGACGTTGCGCGCGGCCCAGAACGTCCCCAGGCGGGAGTGCGGCACGACCTTCGCCGTGACGTCGGCGAACGGCACCCCGCCGACGCCGCCGGCGGTGGCGTTGATCGCGACCATCGCGACGACGACGCCGGCGACCACGCCGGGCTCGATCCCGCTGCCGAAGAGCACGACGAATGACATCGCCAGGAACGCCAGGTTGCGCGTCGTGGACGTGATCCGGTAGTAGGGCAGCTTGTAGCGCTCCTGGGAGAGCCGGTTCGCGACCAGGAGCTGCGGCAGGAAGTAGAGCGCGACGCGCATCGCCGGGATCAGGCCGATCACTACCGGCGACGTCCCGAGCGCCGCCAGGAAGGGCGCGAGGACGAGGCTGCTGTGGAAGAAGGCGTCGCCGGCGGTGACGAAGACGCCGTTCACGACGCCGAGCAGGAAGTTGCGGTCCCAGCGCTGCCCGTTCACGTACCGCCGATGCTACCGCCAGCGGCGGAGCGGCTCACGAGTACCGGTCGGGGCTCAGCGCGTCGAGCGGCAGGGCCGGCGTGCCGCCGGAGAGGATCTCGGCGACCACGCGACCCGTCACCGGCGCCAGGCTGACGCCCAGCATCGCGTGCCCGGTCGCGACCACCAGGCCCGGCACGCGGCGCGGAGCGCCCAGGTACGGCAGGCCGTCCGGCGAGCAGGGCCGGTGCCCGCGCCACGGGACGGCGGCCGCGAACGGGGAGGGGTCGAGCGCCGGCAGGTAGCGCGCGACCGAGCGCAGGATCCCGCGCACGCGCCGCTCGTCCGGCGGGGCGCCCGCGGGCGGGAAGCCGGCCAGCTCGAGGGTCCCGCCGACGCGCAGCCTGTCGCCCAGGGGGGTGACGGCGACGCGGGCCTCGGTGAGGATCGCCGGCAGGCGCGGGCCCCTGTCCGGCGCCGGGGCCGTGAGGCTGTAGCCGGTGCCCGGCTCGAGCGGCAGGCGCAGGCCCACGCCGCGGGCCAGGCGCGCGGACCACGCCCCGGCCGCGAGCACGACGGCGTCGGCGAGCTCGCGCAGGCCGTCGCCGTCCACGCCGATCACGCTCCCGGCGCGCGTGAGCAGCCGCGCGACGCCGGCGCCGAAGCGCACCTCGCCGCCCTGCCCCCGCACCGAGGCCAGCAGGCGCGCCATCAGGGCGCCGGGGTCGAGGTGGGCGTCGTCGCGGTAGTGGACGCCGCCGGCGACGGCGTAGCCGGCCTCCGGCTCGAGGCGCGCCACCCCGCCGGCGTCGAGCACCTCCACGTCGAGGCCGAGACGGGACGCCCTCTCGGCGAGGTCCGCCTCCTCGGCGTGGCCGTGCTCCGTGGCGCTGAGCATGAGGAGGCCGCCCGCGCGCAGCCCGAACCCGCCCACGGCGGCCTCCAGCTCCGGGTAGGCCTCGCGGCTGGCGCGCGCCAGCGCCAGCAGCACCGGCGCCGCCGCCTCGGCGCGGCGGGCGGTGGCGGCGCGCCAGAACGCCACGCCCCAGCGCGCCAGGTCGAGCGAGGCGCGCGGAGCGATGCGGAAGGGTCCCTCGGGGTCCGGCAGCCAGCGCAGCGCCTGCGCGACCGCCCCGGGCGCGGCCAGGGGCACGAAGTGGCTGGGCACGACCATGCCGGCGTTGCCGTGGGAGGTGCCGGCGTGGCCCTCGGGCGCGCGCTCGAGTACCAGCACCTCGTGGCCGGCCGCCAGCAGGTAGTGGGCCGCGGCGAGGCCGATCACGCCGGCCCCCACCACGACGACCCTCACGGCGCTGCGCCGTCCACGGGGATGCCGTGGACGTAGGGGTCGTTCGGGTCGAGGAGGAGCGTCGCCTCGGCCGTGACGTGCGCCGTGCCGGTCACGGTCGGCAGCACGCCGCCGTCCGCGGCCGGCACGTAGCTGGCCGTGAACGCGCTGCCGATCACGCTCTCCTGCCGCCACGGCTGGCCGGGCGCCAGGCGTCCGTCGGCGGCGAGACAGGCGAGCTTGGCGCTCGTGCCGGTGCCGCACGGCGAGCGGTCGTAGGCGTCGCCGGGGCAGAGGACGAACGCCCGCGCGTCGGCGGTGGGGCTGGGGGCGACGAGCTCGACGTGGTCGACCTCGTGCCCCTCCCCCGTCACGCCGCTAGCGGCCAGGGCGGCCTTGATGCGGCGCGCGACCTCCGTGAGCAGGGGCACGTTGCCCGGCTCCACCGCCAGCCCGTGGTCGTGGCACAGGAAGAACCAGTTGCCGCCGTAGGCGACGTCCCCGGTGACGGTGCGGCTGCCGCCGCGCGGGTCATCGATCGTCACGCTCACGCCGGACCGGAGGCGGTACGACCTGACGTTCGCCACGCTCACGGCGCCGTCATCGTGCAGCCGGGCCGCGACGGGGCCGACGGGCGTCTCGACGCGGTGCTCGCCGGGGGCCGCGCGGCCGAGGTGGGCGAGCGTGGCCACGAGCCCGATCGTCCCGTGCCCGCACATGCCCAGGTAGCCGACGTTGTTGAAGAACACGACGCCGGCGAGGGCCTCCGGGTCCTCGGGCGCCAGCAGCAGGGCGCCGACGAGCACGTCCGAGCCCCGCGGCTCGTTGACGACGGCGCGCCTGAGCCAGTCGTGCTCGGCCCTCAGGCGCGCGAGGCGCTCGGCGATCGGCCCGCCGCCGAGGTCGGGACCACCCGCCACCACGACGCGCGTCGGCTCGCCACCGGTGTGGGAGTCGACGACCTCGATGCGCCTGAGTCGGTCGGGAGTGCCCATGTGCCTGCTGAGGGATTGTATGTGTAGACGGGAAGCGAGTCAGCAGGGCCACGGCCCGGAGGGAGCGCGGCATGCAGGTGCGATGGAGCGGAGTCATCCCGGCGATCACGACGCCGTTCACCGAGGACCTCGAGGTGGACGTGGGCCTCCTGGCGCGCCACGCGCGCTGGATGGTCGAGGCCGGCTGCGTCGGGATCGTGCCGTTCGGCTCCCTCGGCGAGGGCGCCACCGTCACGTACGAGGAGAAGCTGAGGGCGATCGAGCGGCTGGCGGAGGAGCTCGACGGCCTCGCGCCCGTGATCGCCGCCGTGTCGTCGCTGTCCACGGCCGAGGCCGTGCGCTTCACGCGCGACGCCGAGGCGGCCGGCGCCAGCGGGTTCATGGTGCTGCCGCCCTACGTCTACTCGAGCGACTGGCGCGAGATGCGCGCCCACGTGGCCGCCGTGCTCGGCGCGACGTCGCTGCCGTGCATGCTCTACAACAACCCGATCGCCTACCGGACCGACTTCACGCCCGACCAGGTCGCCGAGCTCCACGCCGAGTTCCCGCACATGGACGCCGTGAAGGGGTCGAGCTCCGACGTCAGGCGCGTGACCTGGCTCCGGGCGCTGCTGCCCGAGTCGTTCACGGTGCTCGTCGGCGTCGACGACGTGGTCTACGAGGCCGTCGCAGCCGGCGCCCGCGGCTGGATCGCCGGCCTCGTGAACGCGTTCCCCGAGGAGTCGGTGCGCCTGTTCGACCTCGCGCTCGCCGGCCGCCGCGACGAGGCCCTGGCGCTCTACCGCTGGTTCCTCCCGCTCCTGCGCCTCGACGTCGGCACGAAGTTCGTCCAGCAGATCAAGCTCGTGCAGGAGCTCGCCGGCTGGGGCTCGGAGCGGGTGCGCGGGCCGCGGCTGGTCCTCGAGGGCGCCGAGCGCGAGGAGACCGTGCGCGCGTTCCAGGACGCCATGGCGACCCGCCCAGCCCCCGGGGTGCCGGCGTGACCCAGGCTCCCGTCCAGACGCCGCGCCTGTTCCGGGCCACCGACCCGCGTACCGGCGCGTTCGTGGGCCCCGAGTTCGCCGTCACCACGCCCGAGGAGCTCGACGGGGCCGTCGCGGCGGCGGTGAGGGCGTTCCCGCGCTTCGCGGCCTTCCCGCCCGAGGCCAGGGCCCGCTTCCTGCGGCGCGCGGCCGAGGAGCTGCGCGCCGACGAGGAGGAGGTCGTCGCGGTCGCGGCCGCGGAGACCGCGCTGCCCGAGGCGCGGCTGCGCTCGGAGCTGGCGCGCACGACCGGCCAGCTCGAGATGTTCGCGGCTCTCGTCGAGGGTCCCGAGTGGCTCGACGCGCGCGTCGACAAGGGCGACCCGGAGAGGAAGCCGGCTCCCAAGCCAGACGTGCGCTCGCTGCGCCGCGGCCTGGGGCCGGTGGCGGTGTTCGGGGCCAGCAACTTCCCCCTCGCGTTCTCCGTCGCCGGCGGCGACACGGCCTCGGCGCTGGCCGCGGGCTGCCCGGTCGTCGCGAAGGCGCACCCGTCGCACCCGGGCACCTCGGCGGCCGCGGCCGCCGCCGTCCTGCGCGCTGCCGCGGCCACCGGCATGCCCGAGGGCGTGTTCGCCGTCGTGTACGACGACGGCATCGAGGTCGGCGAGGCGCTGGTGCGCCACCCGGGCGTCAAGGCGGTGGGCTTCACCGGCTCGCGCGGCGGCGGCGAGGCGCTGGTGCGCCTGGCGGCCGCGCGGCCCGAGCCGATCCCCGTCTACGCCGAGATGGGCAGCGTGAACCCCGTGTTCGTGCTGCCGGGCGCCACGGCGGCGCGCCCGAAGGACGTCGCCGAGGGGCTGCACGCGTCGTTCACGCTCGGGGTCGGCCAGTTCTGCACGAACCCGGGCGTCGTCTTCGTGCCTCAGGACCGCGGCGGCGACGAGCTCACCGAACGGCTCGTGAAGCTGACGAATGGCACCCCGGCCGGCGCGATGCTCAACGCCCGCGTCTGCCAGGCCTACAAGCGCGGCCTCGAGGAGCTCGAGCGCGCCGGCGCCCGCCGCCTCGCCGGCGGCGCGACCGGGGAAGGTCCGAACGACGGGGTCGCGGCCCTGTGGGAGGTCGCGCTCGAGGATCTCGCCGCGGCGCGCGAGCTCCTGGGCGAGGTGTTCGGGCCCTCCACCCTGCTCGTGCGCTACGGCGAGCCTGACGAGCTGCCCGCGGTCGCGGCGACGCTCGAGGGGCAGCTCACGGCCACGGTCCACGGCGAACCGTTCGAGCTGGAGCCCGGCGGCGTCGCCGACGCGCTGTTCCAGGTCCTCGTCGACAGGGCAGGCCGGCTGATCGTGAACCAGTTCCCGACCGGCGTCGAGGTCGGGCCGGCCATGGTGCACGGCGGCCCCTACCCCGCCACCTCGGACGGGCGCTCCACCTCGGTCGGCACGCGCGCCATCGAGCGGTTCACGCGCTGCGTCGCCTACCAGAACTTCCCGGAGGCGCTGCTGCCGCCGGCGTTGCGGGAGGGGTAGAACGGGCCGGCGGGCCCAGGAGAGCCGGGGGCCTCAGCCGCTCAGCGCCTCGTGGCGCGCGGTGAGCCGCGCCACGAGGTCGCGCTTCAGCGTCACGCCGGTCCCGGGGCCGGCCGGCACGCGCTGCATGCCGTCCACCGCCTCGAGGGGCTCCTCGACGATGTCCTCGTGCCAGTAGCGGCTCGAGCTCGACGTGTCGCCCGGCAGCCTGAAGTTCTCGAGCGTGCTCA
>DATGNP010000220.1:0-15589 GCA_035306665.1 Trueperaceae bacterium | reverse complement strand
GGGCCCCTGATGCGCGCCAGCAGCGGCTGGATCAGCTCCTCGAACTTCGCCCGCGTCAGCTTCTTCTCGAGGTAGAGGGGCGCGTTCGAGGCCGGGTCCATGGCGATGAACGGCAGGCTGATCGTCGTCTCGGGCAGGCCGGAGAGCTCGATCTTCGCCTTCTCCGCCGCCTCGATCAGGCGCTGGAGGGCCTGCTTGTCCTTGCGCAGGTCGACGTCGTACTCGGCCTTGAAGTCCTCGGCGAGCCACTCGACGATGGCGTAGTCCATGTCGGAGCCGCCGAGGTGCGTGTCGCCGGCTGTCGAGCGGACCTCGAAGACGCCGTCGCCGACCTCGAGCACCGACACGTCGAACGTGCCGCCGCCCAGGTCGAAGACCAGGACGGTCTCGTTGCCCTTCTTGTCGAGGCCGTAGGCGAGCGCGGCCGCGGTGGGCTCGTTGACGATGCGCAGGACCTCGAGCCCGGCGATCTTGCCGGCGTTCTGGGTCGCCTCGCGCTGCGAGTTGTTGAAGTAGGCGGGGACGGTGATGACGGCCTTCGTCACCTTCTCGCCGAGACGCTCGCTGGCGTCGTCGACGAGCTTGCGCAGCACCATCGCCGAGATCTCCTCGGGCGTGTACTGCTTGTCTCCCACCACGAAGCGCACGCCGCCGTCGGGGCCCTTGACGACCTCGTAAGGGGCGCGCTCGGCCTCCTCCTTGACCTCGTCCCAGGTGCGGCCCATGTAGCGCTTGACCTCGAACAGGGTGCCGCGCGGGTTGAGCACGGCCTGCCTCTTCGCCACCTGTCCGACGAGGCGCTGGTCGTCCTTGAAGGCCACGACCGAGGGCGTGGTGCGGTTGCCTTCGGAGTTCACCAGGACGACGGGCTCGCCGCCCTCGATGACGGCGATGACGCTGTTCGTCGTCCCCAGGTCGATGCCTACGGCCTTTGCCATGTCAGGTCTCCTCGTTCGCTCGGTGTCGTGCCCACGCCGTGGCCCACGGACATGCAGAGCCGAGCCGCACGAAACCTGTGCGCGGCGGGCGCAGGCTCACGTTCCATCTGCTAGTATAGGTGGTTCCGCCAACCATTGTCAATTGATTTGAGCCTGGTCATATCAAGTTTCGGCCTGGCGGCTGGGCTCGTCCGCGGCTGAGAACCCCGATGTTGACAACGCGTCACTTTCGTGCCAACAATCCCGTAAACCACACAGGGCGGCAACCGCTCCTCCGTCGTGACGCGCCCGCTGGAGAGGGGGGACTCTCGTGCGTCGCACCATCCTCCGCTGAGACGGTGTAGGCAGGCACCGCCCGGCGGCGGCCGGAGCCCTACGGAGCTGTCGAGCCGCTCCCGCCGCGCGGTACCAGGAACAGGATCCTCGTGGCCCGCGCCTTCGTGGCGCGGGCGTTCGCGTGGGGCCCAGTGAGCCAGTGAGGTCGACTCCCTGCCCGTTAGGGCGGGCGTGGGCGGCCTCGCGTCGGCCGCCGGCGCGCCGCCTCAGGCGGGGCGCTCCTCCCGGTCGTACCAGCGCAGCGAGTGCTGGACGGCGTACGGGCGGCCGTCGGCGCCGAGGTGGAACCGCCCACCGTCCCAGGCGCCGTTCTCCCCCACCAGGACGAACTCGGCGGCGCCGGGGCCCGCGGGCAGGTCCGGGCCCAGGAGCGCGACGGCGCCGGAGCGTTCCCGCTCCTCGCCCGTGTAGGCCACGAGCCGGCGCACGGGCCCGGGACCCGGCTCGGTCCCGTCCCCGAGGGCCTCGACGCGCAGCTCGAGGCGCCCCCACGGCTCGCCGGAGGCGTAGACGCCGGCGAGTCGCTCCAGCAGCTCCGTCGCCTCGTGGTCGTCGCCTTCCGCCGCCAGGGGCGCGTGGCCGTCGCCGTAGACGGGCCTCTCGGGCGCGTCGCCGAGCGCGAGGTTCACGGCCGCCTGCCAGGCGCGCAGCGCCGGCGCGCCGTCGAGGTTCGTCAGCACCGCCACGCCCAGTCCCAGCTCGGGCAGGAACCCTTGCGACGAGGCCACGCCCTTCAGCGACCCGCCGTGCCGCACGAGGATCGCGCCGCGGTGCTCCCGCACGCTCCACCCCAGCCCGTAGCCGCCGCCGGGCTGCGCCCACGCCCGCGAGCGCGTCAGCACGGACAGCGCGCCCGCCGGCAGGCCGAGCGCCGCGCCGTCCCCGGCGACGAGGAAGCGCAGGTAGCGGCCGAGGTCGAGGACGCTCGCCTTCAGCATCCCGGTGCCGAGGTAGGCGGGGGCGCGGCTCCAGGCCGGCGCCCTGACGACGCCGTCGCGGGTGCGCGTGTAGAGGGTCGCGTGGTCGCCGGTGGCCCGCGCCGCGTCGGGGTCGAACGTGGCGCTCCGCAGCCCCAGGGGCGCGAGCACCTCCTCACGCAGGACGTCGGGGAAGGGGCGTTCCGTGGCGCTCTCGATCGCCGCGCCGACCAGCGCCACGCACTCGTTCGAGTAGCTCACGACCTCGCCGGGCGCGGCCAGCGCCGGCCGCTCGCCCTCGCGCATGTAGGCGAGCAGCCTCTCGTAGTCGCCGACGTCGGGGTCCCGCGCGGTGTCGCGCGCGACGCCGACGAACGAGGGGTCCCCGTGCTGGTCGGCGCGCAGGGCGTAGTCGAGCGCGCGCAGCGGCGGCACGCCCGTCGTGTGGCTCAGCATGTGCCACAGCCGCACCTCGCCGGCGTCGAGGCCCGGGTAGCCGAACCCGGGCAGGTGCGCCGCGACCGGGTCGTCCAGCGACCACACGCCCCGCGCCTCGAGCACGAGCGCGGCGAGAGCCGTGAACGACTTGCTCAGCGAGGCGAGCCCGAAGACCGTGCGGGGGGTCGCGGGCAGCCGCGCCTCCCTGTCGCGCCAGCCGAAGCCGCGTGCGTAGACGACCTCGTCCCCGAGCGTCACGCACACCGCGGCGCCCGGCACGTCCGCCTCCGCGAAGAGGGTCGTCAGGAACGCGTCGTACTCGCGCAGCCAGGCAAGAGCGCCCGCGCGCTCCACCAGGCTCGGGCCCATCGTAGCGTCCGCCGCCTGCTCCACGGTCACTCCTCCACCGCCAGCGCGTCGCGCACGGCGTCTCCCAGGAAGTTGAAGCCCAGCACCACGAGCATGATCACGAGGCCGGGGAACACGCTGTACCACCAGGCCGTGAAGATGTACTGCTGGCCGCGGTTGATCATCGTCCCCCAGCTCGGCAGCGGCTCCTGGATCCCGAGGCCGAGGAAGGAGAGCGTGGCCTCGGAGAGGATCGCGCCGGCGACGCCTAGCGAGCCGATCACGATCATCGACGCCAGGGCGTTGGGCAGCACGTGCCTGGCGATGACGGCCACGTCGCGCAGGCCCAGGGCGCGCGCCGCCGTCACGAACTCGCGCTCCCGCACGCGCAGCACCTCGGAGCGCATGACCCTGGCCTCGCCCGGCCAGCTGATCAGCCCCAGCGCCAGGAATATCGTCGTGGCGCCCGAGCCGAAGATCGCGACGATCACGATCAGGAACAGCAGCCCCGGTATCGCGAAGAACACGTCGGCGACGCGCATGATGAGGTTGTCGACCCAGCCGCCGAAGAACCCGGCCGCCGCGCCCAGGACGATGCCGATGAGGAGCGCGATGCCCTCGGCGATCAGCCCGATGCGCATGCTGATGCGCGCGCCGTGCACCACGCGCGAGAAGATGTCGCGGCCGAGCTCGTCGGTCCCCATCAGGTACTGGGCGGAGGGCGGCTCCAGGCGCGCGGTCGCGATGCGCTGCGTCGTGGGGTCGTGCGGGGCGATCCAGGGCGCGAGGACCGCGACGAGCGTGAACGTCACGACGATGACGAGGCCGACGAGGCCGAGGCGGTGGCGGGCGAAGGCGCGCACGCGGCGCGAGGCGAGGAAGGCCGTGATCATGTGTAGCGGATCTGCGGGTTGAGCATGGCGTAGACGACGTCGACGATGATGTTCACCACCACGAAGAGCATGGCGCCGAAGAGCAGGGTCCCGATGATCACCGGGGTGTCGCGCCGCGAGATCGCGTTCACGACGGCGCGGCCCAGCCCCGGCCAGTTGAAGACGGTCTCGGTGACGACGGAGCCGCCCAGCAGGTAGCCGACGTCGAGGCCGATGATCGTCACGACGGGGATGAGCGCGTTGCGGAGCTGGTGCTTGAGGATCACCTTGTCGTCGGCGAGGCCCTTGGAGCGTGCCGTGCGGGTGTAGTCCTTCGCGCGCTCCTCGAGCAGCGACGAGCGCATCACGCGCGCGATCGTCGCCGAGAGGTGGGTCCCGAGGACGAGGGCGGGCAGGACCATGTAGTAGGGGTTGCCGCCGCCGTAGCCGGCGACGGGGAACAGGGCGATGCCGTAGGTGTCCTGCGTGAGGAAGATCTTCGCCAGGATCGCCTGCCAGAACACGGGCATCGCCACGCCGATGAGCGCCACGAGCATCAGCGTGTGGTCGATCCAGGTGTAGCGGTAGCGCGCCGCCAGGATCCCGGCGGGGATGCCGATGATGATCGCGACCAGCAGGGCCGCGGCCATGAGCTGCAGCGTGCGCGGGAAGCGGTAGCCGACGATGTCGCGCACCGACTCGTCGAGCACGAAGCTGCGGCCGAAGTCGCCGGTGACGGAGCGGTAGAGGAACCTGACGTACTGCACGTGCCAGGGGTCGTCGAGGCCGAGCTGGTCGCGGATGCGCTGGATCGTGGCGGGGTCGGCGCGCTGGAACTGCTCGCCGAGGACGGCCCTGACCGGGTCGCCGGGCATCAGATAAGTGAGCAGGAAGATGATCGTGAAGACCCCGAGCAGCGTCGGGATCGCCCATAGCAGGCGCCTGATGACGTACTGGAACATGCGTCTACTGCCTCTGGTGGGCGCGACCGACCGGCGCCGCGTGGGGCGTGCCGGTCGGTCGCGCTGCTGCGGTCGTCAGGCCCGTGCGGGCCTCAGGGGAGCCTCACGTACTTGAGCGGGGTGCGGTACGTGCCCGCAGCCGAGACCTGGAAGTCCTCGACGCCGGGGCGGAGCAGGTACGAGATCTTGGAGTAGCCCGAGGGGATCCACGGGGCGTCGGCCATGATCAGCTCGTGCGCCTGCCGGTAGATGGCGTTGCGCTCGTCGGGGTCGGCCGTGGCGCGCGCCTGGTCGAGCAGCGCGTTCACCTCGGGGTTGTCGTAGTGGGTGTCGTCGCGGCCGTGCGCGAAGAGGAAGTCGAGGACCTCGCTGGCGTCGGCCAGGTCGGCGCTCCAGCCCGAGAGGAAGAGCTTGACGTCGGGCTCGCCGATGTGCGTCCAGTAGGTGCTCGTGTCCTCCTTCTGCAGGACGATCTGCACGCCGACCTGGGCGAGCATGTCCTGGAAGGCGACGTTGGGCGCGTCGTCGGCCGTGGCGAAGTAGTAGAGCGTGATCGGCTCGAGGCCCTCGCCGTTCGGGTAGCCGGCCTCGGCCAGCAGCTCCTTGGCGCGCTCGGGGTCGTAGGCGTAGCCCTCGACGTCGGAGCCGGGGATGTCGGGCGGCAGCACGCCCAGCGTGGCCGGCACGCGCGCGCCCTCCATCAGCACGTCCCAGATCAGCTCGCGGTCGATCGCGTGGTTGAAGGCCTGCCGCAGCGCCAGGTTGTCGGCGAAGGGGGGCTCGTCCATCTTGAAGCCCCAGTAGCGCACGTTCAGGCCCGGCTGCTCGTGGTACTGGTCGGCGAACTCGGCCTTGAGCGAGTTGAGCTGACCGGTCGGGAAGTTCAGCAGGATGTCGAGGTCGCCCTCGCGGTACATCAGCAGCTCGGTCGTGGCCTCGGGCACGTTCACGAAGCGCACGCCGTCGATGATCGGGTAGCCCTCCTCCCAGTACTCGGGGTTCGCCCGCAGGACCAGCTCGTCGTCGCGGTTCCAGTGGTCGAACACGAAGGGGCCGGTGCCGACGGGGCGGTTGCTGAGGTCGGGGCCGAGCGCCTCGAGCGCCTCGCGGGGCACGACGTAGGCGTTGATCAGGTCCATCAGGAACCTGTGGTTCGGCGCCTTCAGGGTCAGCTCGATCGTGTAGTCGTCGACGACCCGCATGCCGCTCACGCCGTCGGCCTCGCCGGCCAGGTACTCCTCGGCGCCCTGCAGGCCGATGAGGTACTCGGGGTGCTGCGAGACGCTGGTGTCCTCGGAGAGGTACCGTAGGAACGACCACTCGACGTCCTCGGCCTTCATCTCGCGGTCCTCGTAGGTGACCCCGGGGACGTCGTGGAACAGGACGCCCTGGCGGAGGTGGAACGTGTAGGTCAGGCCGTCCTCGCTGATGTCCCAGGAGGAAGCCAGGCCGGGGACGACCTCGGCGGTGAGGCCGTCGAGCGTGGTCAGGCCCTCGTAGACGTTCACGAGGACGCGCCGCGTCGCCACGGTCGTCGAGCGCCACGGGTCGAGGTGCTCCGGGTCGGCGCTGATCGGGTAGTTGAACGTGCCCTGCGCCACCGCGCCGGTCGCCAACAGCGCCCCGACGAGTGCCAGCAGCAAGCGTCGCCTCAGGTTCATCCAGCTCCTCCTTGGTGTCTGGGCTTCCCCCTACAGCTCGGCGTGCGCGCCAGGCGCCCGCTGCGCTGCCGACCGCGAGCGGTCGCGCCGGGGGTTGGCGAAGTCTACCCGACGGGCCGCGGGCGTAGGCCGGGCGCCGCGCGAGGGCGGCCGAGGCGTTCGGCCGGTCGGCGCCGCGGTCGCCGGCGGCCCCCGGCGAGGCGTCCCTGCGTGGAGCCGGCGGCGAGGTCCCGCGCGGGGTCGTACCGGAGCCGGCCCGCCCTGTCGCGCTCGCGGTAGCGGCGAGGCCCCACGCGCGGGGTCGTATCCTGGCGCCCATGGACCGCACCGACGTCATCGTGGTCGGGGCCGGCATCGTCGGGCTGGCCACGGCACGCGCCCTCGCCGCGCGCCGGCCCGGCCTCCGGGTCACGGTGCTCGAGAAGGAGCCCGAGGTCGCACGGCACCAGACGAGCCACAACTCCGGCGTCGTCCACTCCGGCATCTACTACCGCCCGGGCACGCTGCGCGCCCGCCTGTGCGTGACCGGTGTCGGCCTGATGCGCGACTTCTGCCGCGAGCACGGGCTGCCCTACGAGGAGGTCGGCAAGGTCGTCGTCGCCACCGACCAGGCCGAGCTCCCCCGCCTCGAGACGCTGTTCGAGCGCGGGCAGGCGAACGGGGTGCCGGGGCTCGAGCTCGTCGACGCCGCGCGCCTGAAGGAGATCGAACCGCACGCGGCGGGCCTGAAGGCGATCCACTCGCCGCGCACTGCCATCGTCGACTTCCCCGCGGTCGCGCGCCGCCTCGCCGCGCTGTTCACGACGGCGGGCGGCGAGGTCAGGACGGGCGTGAGGGTGGAGGGCGTACGGGCCACGGGCGGCGGCGTCACGGTGTCGACCGACCACGGGCCCGTGGAGGCGCGCGCGGTCATCACCTGCGCCGGCGTGCAGGCCGACCGCGTCGCCCGCCTGGCGGGAGCCGACGTCGGCGACGTGCGCATCGTGCCGTTCCGCGGCGAGTACTACCACCTGCGCCCCGAGAAGTCCCACCTGGTTAGGGGCCTCATCTACCCGGTGCCCGACCCCGCACTGCCCTTCCTGGGCGTGCACCTCACGCGCACGGTCTCGGGAGAGGTCGAGGCCGGACCGAACGCCGTGTTCGCGCTGTCGCGCGACGGCTACGACGCGTTCGACGTGCGGCTGGCCGACGTCGCCGACGCCGTGACGTTCCCCGGCCTGTGGGCGATGGCGGCGCGCTTCTGGAAGGTCGGCGCCTACGAGCTCTACCGCTCGTTCTCGAAGGCCGCCTTCGTGGAGGCGCTGCAGCGCCTGGTCCCCGAGATCGGCATGGCCGACGTCCACCGCGGCGGCGCCGGCGTCCGCGCCCAGGCGCTGGGCCGCGACGGCCAGCTCCTCGACGACTTCGTGATCCGCGAGAGCCCGCGGGCGCTGCACGTGATCAACGCGCCCTCGCCCGCCGCCACCGCCAGCCTGGCGATCGCCGAGCACCTCGTCGACCTGGCCGTCGCGAAGCTGGGGGTCTGAGGCCGCCGCGCGGCCGCGTCCCTAGGTTCCCCCGAGCCGCTCACTGGCCCGCCGGACTCGCGACCAGGGGGCCGGTCGCCCGCGAGGGCGGCGCTCGCGGGGCCCGCCACTCGCCGGCCACACGGCCCCGGGGCCGTCCTACCCGACCCACAGCGGCACGAGCCGCCCGCGGGCCACGTCGACAAGGCCCAGGTCGGTGAGCTTCAGCTCGGGGATCACGGCCAGGCCGAGGAACGACAGCGCCATGAACGGCGCCGGCAGCGTCACGCCCAGGGAGCGGGCGGCGGCGTCGAGGCCGTCGAGGGCCGCCGCGACCTCGCTCAGCGGCGCGTCGGTGACGAGGCCGGCCAGCGGCAGGGGCAGCTCGGCGAGGACCTCGCCCCCGGCGACGGCCACGAACCCCCCGCCCAGCGCCGCCAGCCGACGGCAGGCCGCGAGCATGTCGGCGTCGTCGACGCCCACGACCATCACGTTGTGGTGGTCGTGCCCGACGCTCGAGGCCAGCGCCCCGCGCCGCAGGCCGAACCCCGTCACGAGGCCGGTCGCCACGTGGCCGGCGCGCCCGTGACGCTCGACGCAGGCGAGCTTCGCGATGTCGCGCGCCGGGTCGGCCACGGCGTGACCCGCCGCGACCGTGGGCTCTAGCACCTCCGTGCCGGTGACGATCGCGCCCGGGCGCACGACCACGCAGCGCGCTCGCCTCTGCCCCGCGGGCACGGGCAGGGCGAACCGCGACGCGTCGATGTCCGGCAGCCGCAGCGTGCCCGTGACGGGCCCGTCGTCGCGCAGGCCCAGAGGGGCCCGGCGCGCGACCGCGTCGCCCCGCGCGGCCGCGAGCACCCCGTCCTTGTAGACGCGCACGGCGTCGAACCGCTCCAGCGCGCCCACGACGACCAGGTCGGCGAAGTAGCCGGGCGCCACGGCGCCGCGGCGCGGCAGGCGGTAGTGGACGGCGTTGTTGTAGCTGGCGCACCTCACGGCGTACGCCGGGTCGGCGCCGCCGGCGATCGCGGCCCTGACGACGTGGTCGACGCCGCCCTCGGCCAGGAGGTCGTGCGGCAGGCGGTCGTCGGTGACGAACCCGACCCGGTCGCCGTGCCGCGGGTCGACGAGCGGCAGCAGCGCCGCCAGGTCGCGCGTGACCGAGCCCTCGCGCACCATCAGGAACGTGCCCGCCCGCAGCTTCTCGCGGCCCTCCGCCACGGTCGTGGCCTCGTGGTCTGAGCCGATGCCGGCCGCCAGGTAGGCCTGGAGGTCGCGACCCGACAGCGCCGGCGCGTGGCCCTCGGCCGGGAGGGCGTGGGCGGCGGCCAGGGCCGCCTTCGCCAGCGCCGCTCGTACGCCGGCGACGACGTCGGGGAAGCTCATGATCTCGGCGACGCCCACGACCCTGGGGTGGCCGAGCAGGCGCGTCATCTCGGGCAGGCCGAACTCGGCGCCGGCCGTCTCCAGGTCCGTGCTCGGCACGCACGACGGGACCGTCACCCAGACGTCGAGGTGCAGGTGGGCGGTGGTCTCGAGGAGCCAGGCCACGCCGGCCTCGCCCGCCACGTTCGCGATCTCGTGCGGGTCGCAGACGACGGCCGTGACCCCGCGAGGCACGACGACCTCGGCGTAGGCCGCGGGCGTGACCAGCGACGACTCGAGGTGGACGTGCCCGTCGATGAGCCCGGGCGTCACGTAGGCGCCGTCCAGGTCGACGACCTCGCGCGCGCCCGTCAGCCCCTGCCCGACCGCCGCCACCAGCCGGCCGGCGACCAGCACGTCGGCCGGGTACACGGCGTTCGTGAAGACGTCGACGACCTGCCCCCCGCGCAGGAGCAGGTCGCCCGTCTCGCGTCCGGCCGCCACGGCCACGGCCGTCGCGACCTCGTCTTCGGTTGGGAGGGTCGGAGACGCGCCGGCCCGGGCCACGCGTCGGCCGCTAGCCCGCCAAGGGGCTCGAGCTCTTGCCGGAGCCGCGCGCGTAGTAGGGGTTCTCGCCGGCGTCGTGGTCGGTGGCGTCCTTCACCGCGGTGACCTCCGGGACCTGCTCGCGGATGATCCGGTCGACGCCCTGCTTCAACGTGACGTCGGCGGCGCCGCAGCCCTGGCAGCCGCCGCCGAAGCGGATGTACGCGACGCCGTCCTCGACCCCCTCGAGCGCGACGTTCCCGCCGTGGCTCGCCACGCCGGGGTTGATGAACTGGTCGAGGACGTCCTGGACCTTCTGCGCCACCGGGTCGTCCCACTTGGGGCTGGGGAAGAACACCTTGAACCCGGACTGCATGACGCCCTCGACGAAGTCGACGGTGGCGCCGTCCAGGGCCTTGGCGGAGAGGGGGTCGAGGTAGACCTCGAACGCGCCCTCGTCCTGGACGCGGTCGTTCGCCTGCTTGTCGGAGGGCTTCACGAGCCACAAGCGCTGCTCGGCGCGTGTGCCGGCGATGCGCAGCGCACCGACGCCCTGCGCGGCCTGCGCCTGCATGAACTTGAGGACGCGCTGCTTCGCGAGGTCGGTGAAGGTCAGCATGACGCCGTCCAAGTTACCAACAAGGAGGAGCCCCCGGGGTGCTCCATGCGCCCCAGGGGCTCCCGTGAGGGCCGGCGGGCCTCAGAGGACCTGCATGACGTACTGGTCGGTGGCGCGCTCCAGGCCCTCGAGGTCGGCGACGTAGACGCCGCGCGTGCCCTGCAGGGCGCCCTCGTTGCGCAGCTCGCCGAGGATGCGCGTGATCGTCACGCGGCTCGAGCCCGTGAGGTCGGCGAGGTCCTCGTGGGTGAGGGCCAGCGGCAGCTTGATCGCGCCGCTCTTGTCGTCCGACGGCAGGCCGAACTGCTTGGCGAGGCGCAGGAAGGCGCGGGTGACGCGGGCGCCGACGGGCATCTCGGCCTCGTCGAGCATCTCGCGCGAGCGCCGGAGCTGGCGGGCCAGGCTGCGCAGCACGTAGTCGCGCATGCCCTTGTCGTTCATGGCCTGCTGCGGGTCGATCGGGGTGAGGCACGCGTCGTGGACGGCGACGACGGTCTCGGCGTGCTTGCCGCCGTCGAGGGCGGCGAGGCCGATGACGTCACCGGGCCCGTAGAGGTCGGCGATGCGGTCGCGGCCCAGGCTCGTCGGGACGACGGCCTTGAGGACCCCGTGGTTCACCACGTAGAGGCTGGCGGCCTCCCGGTCGGCCTCGTAGAGGACCTGGCCGGGTTCGAGGGTGCGGGTGGGCAGGGCCAGTCCGGAAGGGACGATGCCCGGGGCTTCGCAACCGCTCGGCGTATCGAGTGCTTCGAACGTGTCGAGCATGGTTGGCTTTCCTTTCTCGTCTAGAAGCGCGGCCATGGGGCCGCGCCGACGGTGGCTAGAGACTCACGCCCGCTGCACCGGGCGGAGCGGGACTACAGAAACTATAGCACCCGCGCCCATACGTGTCCATACTCGCGGGAGGGGGTGAAAGTGCGATGAGATGCGTCCCAGACGCGCTTCCCGCGCCCGCGCCGGGCCCGCGCACATGCGCCGAGCGTGAGGGCAAAGTTAAGCTTCCTCACATTTGACACATCTGCCCGCCTACCTTACCATTTCAGGTGTGATGGCCGCGCCGGATCGTCCCCTGACCCCCACGCAGGAGCGGGTGTACTCGCGCCTGCTCGAGCACCAGCGGCGCACCGGCCGGCTCCCCGAGCTCTCCGACCTCGCCCGCTCCCTCGGCATCCACTACGTCTCGCTGCGGCAGCACCTCGAGGCGCTGCGGAAGAAGGGCTACCTCGAGTTCGAGAGCCGGGGCCGCGGGCGCTCCCCGTACCTGGCGCTGCCGCCGCACGCCACCGGCGTGCCGGTCCTCGGCGACATCCCCGCCGGCCCGTTCGACGCCGCCGTCGCCCACCCCGAGGCCTTCCTGCCGATGCCGGGCCTCGCCGGCGCCAGCTTCGCCCTCCGCGTCCGCGGCGACTCCATGGCCGACCTCATCCAGCCCGGCGACGTCGTGCTCCTCGCCCGCCGCCCGCTGAGCCGCGACGGCGAGATCTGCGCCGTCCGCGTCGGCGAGGAGGACGCCACGCTCAAGTACGTCCGCCGCCTGCCCGGCGGCCGGGTCGAGCTGAGACCTCACAACCCCGCGTACGACACGCTCACGGTCCCGGCCGACGAGGTGAGCCTCGACGGCGTCTACCTCGGCCTGCTGCGCGGCGACGCCGCCGACGCCCTGCTCGAGCCGGCGTAAGCGGCACCTGACCACCCTCCCGTCGGGTTGAGCCCGCCGTGGCCGCGCCCTCCTCGGGTCCAGGCGCGTCGCGTCCGGCCCCGGGCCGGGTCCACGGGGCGGCCTCAACCGGCCTGGACCACGACGCCCTCCGCGACCAACCGCCGCGCCTCGTCCTCGTCCATGCCGAGGTCGCGCGTGAGCACGTCGAGCGAGTGCTCCCCCAAGAGCGGCGGCGCCGGGGCAGCGCCGTCCTCCGGCCTCAGGCCAAGGTCGGCCCCGTCCGGACCCCGCGCGTGCCACAGGGGGCTAGCGACCATCGGCACCGGGCCCTCGCGGTGGGCTCCCGTGACCACCGAGCCCCTGGCCTCGGCCTGCGGGTCGGCGAACGCCTCCGGCAGGGTGAGCACCGGGGTGGCCGGCACGCCGGCGGCCCCGCAGGCTGCGACGAGGTCGTCGCGCCGCCAGCCCGCGACGAGCTCCGCGAGCCGCCCGACGACCTCCTCCCGGTGGGCGACGCGCGAGGCGTTCGTCGCGTAGCGCTCGTCCGCCGCCAGCTCCGGCACGCCCAAGACGCCGCAGAGGCGCGCGAACTGGGCGTCGTTGCCGACGGCCAGCACCAGGGCGCCGTCCCGGGCCTCGAACGACTGGTACGGCACGATGCTGGGGTGCGCGCTGCCCAGGCGGCGCGGCGACTCGCCGGTGAGGAGCACGCCCTGCGCCTGGTTCACGGCGCTCGCCAGCGCCACGTCGAAGAGCGAGACGTCGAGGTGGGCGCCCTCGCCCGTGACGGCGACGCGGCGCAGCGCCGCCACGGCGCCCACGGCGGCGTGGAGGCCCGTGAGCACGTCGACGAACGCCACGGGCAGCTTCACCGGCGGCCTCCCCTCCTCGCCCGTCATCGCCATCACGCCCGTTAGCGCCTGCAAGGCGGCGTCGTAGCCCGGCTCCTTCGCCCGAGGGCCCGTCTGCCCGAAGCCGGTGATCGAGACGTAGACGACGCGCGGGTTCTCCCGCGCCACGCTGGCGTAGTCGAGGCCGTAGCGCGCCAGGTCGCCGACCTTGAAGTTCTCGACGACGACGTCGGCGCCGCGCGCCAAACGCCTCACGACCTCGGCGCCGCGCGGGTCCTTGAGGTCGACCGCCAGGCTCCGCTTCCCTCGGTTCACCGACAGGAAGTAGCCGCTCTCGGCGCCCAGCCACGGCGGTCCCCACGCGCGCGTGTCGTCGCCCCTGGGCGACTCGACCTTGACCACGTCGGCGCCCAGGTCTGCCAGCACCTGCGTGCAGTAGGGGCCGGCGAGGACGCGGCTCAGGTCGAGGACCTTGACCCCCGTCAGCATGAACTCCTCGTTGGCACTCCCGCGAGTGTAGCTACCCCGGCCCCCGCCGGGGCTGTGCTACCGTCCGTCCCAGACAACCCCAAGAGGAGGAGCTCATGCGAACCGTCATGCGATCGTTCGTCGTCACGGCCGCGCTGGCGTTGGGCCTGGCCGGCGCGCAGGTACCCCTCTCCATAGCCACCGGCGGCACGGGCGGCGTCTACTACCCGGTCGGGGGCGGCTACGCCCAGATCATCGACCAGTACGTCGACGGCTACACGGCCACGGTCGAGGCCACCAACGCCTCGGTCGACAACGTCGCCTTCATCTCGCGCGGCGACGCCGACATCGCGCTGGCGCTCGCCGACACGGTCCTCGCCGCCTACGAGGGCACCGGGAACTTCGGCCCCGGCGGCGACCTGCCGCGGCTCCCGAACCTCAGGGCCATCACCGTGGCGTACACGAACGCCGTGCACGTGATCGTCCGCGCCGACTCCCCCATCCAGAGCCTCCAGGACCTCCGCGGCCGACGCGTCTCGGTGGGCGCTCCCGGCTCCGGCACCGAGGTCTCGGCGAACACGATCCTCGAGGCCGTCGGCATCACGTACGACGACTTCACGGTCCAGCGCCTTGGCGCCAACGAGACGGCCGACGCCCTGCGCGACGGCGCGATCGACGCCGGGTTCTGGTCGGGCGGCATGCCCACCGGCGCCGTCATGAGCCTCGCCGAGACGCACGACATCCGCCTCCTCCCCATCAGCGACGAGGAGCTCGAGCTGATCAGGGCCGCCGACCCTACGCTGATCCGCTACACCTTCCCGGCCGACGGCTACCGGGGCGTGGGCGAGACCCCGTCGATCGGGACGCCGAACCTGATCATCGTCGCCGCCGAGATGGACGAGGAGCTCGCCTACCAGTTCACCAAGGCGCTCTTCGAGCACATCGACGTGGTGCGCAACATCCACCCGTCGGCCAACGAGACGACGCCCGAGTCGGCCCTCGACTCGCCGATCCCGCTGCACCCCGGCGCGATCAGGTACCTCGAGGAGATCGGGCTCACCGTCCCCGACTCGCTCCGGGCCGACTGAGCCAGAGAGGCGGCCCCGTTGCCCACGCGCGCGGACCGGTCCCCAGGGGCCGGGCGCGCGCGTGGGTCTCTCATGGCCTCTGCCCGCATCGTTCCCGTCCTGCTCGCGCTCATGTCGCTCGCCCTCGCCGGCGGGGACGAGGGGCCGCTGCCGCGCCTCGTGGTCACGACGGCGGACGGCGTGGTGCTCGTCGACGCCCCGCTGCCCGACGACCGCGCCTGGCGCATGGAGTGGGTCCACTCGGTGGCACGGGTGACGGTCGTCGACACCTTCGCCTACGAGGACGGCGTGGTCATGGTCACGGGCCAGATCACGCCGCACCTCGACATCGCCGGCCTGGGTGCGTTCGCCGGGCGCGGCACCGTCGAGCGGCTGCCCGACGGGCGGTATTGGTTGCGGGGCATCGACCTCCCCCTGCCCGGCAACGTCCATGCCATCATCATCGGTACCGAGCGCGCCCCCTCGACGCTCGTCGTCGGCGACGAACGCTTCGAGCTCACCCGGCTCAGACCGGGTGAGCACGCGCGCCTAGAGGTGCTCACCAGATGACCGACGCGAAGACCGGCTCCCCACCCGCGGCCGAGGAGCGCCAGGGACCGCCGCTGGCGCCCTGGGTGATCGGCGCCATCACCCTCCTGGCCGTCGCGCTGGGAGCGTTCCAGCTCTACACGGCCGGCGTGAGGCCGTTCAACCTGTTCGTGCAGCGCGGTTTCCACCTGATGGTCGTGCTGGTCATCACGTTCCTGGCGTTCCCCCTGCGCAAGCGGCCGCGCACGGCGCTCGACTGGGTCGTCGACGGGCTGTTCCTCGCGGCGTCGGCGTACATCGGCCTCTACCTGCTCGTCGACCTCGACGGCATCATCAGGCGCTCCGGGTTCTTCCTGCAGCGCGACATCGTCACCGGCGTGATCGCCGTGATCGTCGTGCTCGAGGCGGCCAGGCGCACGATCGGGTGGGCGATCACGATCGTGGCCATCGTGGCCCTCCTCTACTCGATGGCCGGCCCCCGCGG
>DATGNP010000219.1:0-17610 GCA_035306665.1 Trueperaceae bacterium | reverse complement strand
CCGGTCCGGTGGCGTAGACGAGGCCGTACAGGTCGGCCGCGGCCAACGTGGTGTCCGCGGTGTCCGGGAGCGGAGCGCCCGACAGCGTCGCGGCGAACGCCCCGAAGCCGTTGAAGAGGACGACCCCGGGGACGGCGACGGACTGGAAGAGCGCCTGGGTGACCCCGACCGAGGGGTCCGAGACGGTCAGCGGGCAGGCGAGGGCGTCGTTGTCCCACAGCAGCCTGGAGACGGGCTCGAGCACCGCCTCGAGGTCGGCGTCGAGCTCCGGCAGGGACAGCTCCACCGTGCCGTCCTCCGCGATCACCGCCACCGGCCCGACCAGCCAGGCGGGGCTGACCTCGGTGAGGCCCGGGAGGGGCCCCGCGTGCCGGGAGGCGCTCACCGACGCGTCCAGGCTCGCATCGCGCTCCGGGTACGTGGTCACCGCGGCGACGTTGTCCGGGTTCAGGACGCCGACGGCGGCGGCGACCGCCGGCGGGTTGCCCGGCCCCGGCAGCTGGTAGTAGCTGACCTCGAAGTCGTGCGTGGGGCCCGCCGGTGGCGGCTGGTCGGCGCAGGCGGCCAGCGCGACGGCCAGGGCGCCGAGGAGGATCGTGGTCCGGGCGTTCTCTCGCATGCTGCCTCCGATCCCTTGCCGCGCCAGGGTCGGGCTTGGGCGCCGGTGCGCACCGTGGTTCGGCTCACGATGTGCCGGAAGGGGGCCGGTCCGCGCGGCTCGACCGCGCCCGGCGCCGCGGGCCGTGACCGCGCCCGAGGCCGCGGTCCATGACGGCGCCCGGCGCCGGCCGTGACCGCGCCCGGCGTCACGCGGGGCCCGCTGCCCTCGGGCCGCCACCCCTTGACAGGCGGACCCTCGACCCCTAACTTATACGCACGTTTCATACGTTCGTTTCAGCGAGGCGGCGCCGGCCGGCTACGGCGGGGTCGCCGGAGGAGCCGAGATGGCGGAGCCGGTCCAGGTCACCGAGGAGCAGTCCAAGCGCTCGACGCGCGACGCGATCCTCGACGCCGCGTTCGCGATCCTCGCCCGCGACGGCTACGAGGCCCTCACGGCCCGCAACGTCGCTCAGGAGGCCGGCACGAACCTCGCGCTCCTGAACTACTACTTCGGCGGCAAGAAGGGGCTCCTGCTGGCCCTCTACGACCGCCTCGAGCGCGAGCGCTTCGAGCGCCAGCAGGCCCTCTACGCCGACCCCGACGAGCCGCTCTCGGCGCAGTGGCGCCGGGCCGTGGCCTACTACCGGCAGGACCTGGCCGACGGCTTCGTCCGCGTCCACCACGAGCTCCAGGCGCGCGGCTACGCCGACCCCGAGCTGGCCGCTCGCGGCCGGCAGCGCGTGTCGTCCTGGGCCGAGCTCCTCGCCGACGTCGTACGCCGCCACCTGCCCGCCATGGGCGTGAGCATGCCGCCGGAGCAGGTCGCGATCGCGTTCAGCGCGTTCTGGTACGGCATGGAGCAGCTCCACCTCATCGGCATGAGCGAGGACGAGGCCCCGTTCTTCGCCCTGCTCGACGCGGTCGGCGACTGGTTCGAGAGGCAGGAGAGGCGCGCCTAGCGCGCGAGGAGGCGGGCATGAGGGCACTGGAGCCGCACACCGCCGCGCTCGCGTACAGCCCCCACGACGGCACGGCGCTCCACTACGAGGTGTTCGGGCCGCGGGGCGCCGCGCGCACGGTCGTCTGCCTGCCGACGTGGTCGCTGGTGCACGGCCGCGTGTGGAAGATGCAGGTGCCGTACCTCGCCCACCTCGGCTACCGGGTCGTGACCATGGACGGCCGGGGCAACGGCCGCTCTGGCCGGCCGGCGTCCGGCTACTCGACCCGCGACTTCGCCGCCGACGCCGTGGCCGTGATGGACGCCGCGGGCGTGGACCGCGCGGCCCTCCTGGCGTTCTCCGCGGGCGGCCGCTGGGCTGCCGTGCTGGCCGTCGAGCACGCCCCGCGCGTCGAGAGCGTCACGTTCATCGCGCCGTCGGTCTACCTGGCCTCGGGCCTGCGCGCGCTCGGCACGCCGTTCACCGAGGCGCCGCCCGACCGCGAGGGCTGGAACAAGTACAACGCCGTCCACTGGCGGGAGGACCTGGCGGACTTCCGGCGCTGGTTCGCCGGCCAGGTGTTCACCGAGCCGCACTCGACGAAGGGCCAGGACGACATCGTCGCCTGGAGCGAGGGGATCTCGCCCGACATGCTCGTGGCCACGGTCATGGAGAGCGCGATGCCGTGGATGCGCGACCTGTGGCCGCGGATGCGCCAGCCGCTGCTGTTCGTGCACGGCACCGACGACGCGGTCACCCCGCTCGCGAACACGCTCGAGCTCGTCTCCCACCTGCCCCACGCCGAGCTCGTCGTCCTCGAGGGCAGCGGCCACGCGCCGCACCTGCGCGACCCCGTCCGCTTCAACCTCATGCTGCGCGGCTTCCTCGAGCGGAACGACCCCCACGGCGCACGCGGCCCACGCGAGGAGGTCGAGGCCCATGCGAGCGCTTGAGCCGCGCGTCACCGGGAAGGCCGTCAACTCCAGGGACGGCGTGCGCGTCGCCTTCGAGGTCTTCGGGCCTGTCGACGCCGAGCGCACCGTCGTCTTCGCGCCCGCCGGCCTCTTCGCGCACGGTCGCCTGTGGAAGATGCAGGTGCCGTTCTTCGCCCTGCTGGGCTACCGCGTCGTGACCTACGACGCGCGCGGCTCCGGCAGCTCCGACAGGCCCGACGAGGGCTACACCCCGCAGCGCTTCCAGGAGGACCTGCTCGCCGTGCTCCGCGAGGTCGGCGTCGAACGGGCCGCGTTCGTCGGCATGACCTGGGCGCTCAGGTGGCTCGGCCCGCTGGCGGCGGAGCGACCCGACCTCGTCTCGCACCTCGTGACGGTGGGGTCGTTCCCGTCGCTGCAGCGCGCGGAGCCCCTGCCCCCCGAGCGGGTCGAGGCGAGCCTGGCGGCCTTCATGGCCGAGCCGGAGCCCGGCGCCCCCGTCGACTGGCGCGGCGCCGACATCCGCGACCGCTGGCCGGAGGTCGCCGCCTGGCAGGCGAACGAGGACCTCCTCGAGCCGCACTCGACGAAGGCGGTCGAGGACCTGACCGCCTGGGCGCAGGAGACGGAGGGACGGCACATGCTCGCCTCGTGCCTCGAGCTCACGACCGGCGACCCGGGCGACTACTTCGCGCGCATCCCCTGCCCCACGCTCGTCCTGCACGGCGAGCTCGACCCCGCGATCGCGCTCGAGACGGCCGTCCGCGTCCACGAGGCGGTCCCCGGCTCGGAGCTGGTCGTGTTCGAGGGGAGCGGCCACGTGCCCGTGGTGCGCGACCCGGTGAGGAGCAACCTCGTGATCCAGGAGTTCATCGAGCGGGGGAGCGGGGCGGCGCGCGCGGGCGCGGCGGGGTCGGGTCGCGTGCCCGCTGATGACCGCGCGACGAGGTCGGGCAGCGTGCCCGCTGAAGACGGCGCGGCGGGGTCGGGCAGCGGGCCCGCGGGCGACGGCGGGGCCGCGCCCGGCGGCCTCCCCGACGGGGCCACGCTGGCGCCGGCCCCACGCCGCACGTGGCGGCGAGCGCGCTCGCGCCGGGCGAAGCGGGCGCTGTTCGTCTCGAGCCCCATCGGCCTCGGGCACGCCCAGCGCGACGTCGCCATCGCGAGGGAGATGCGGCGCCTCGTGCCCGGCCTCGAGGTCGACTGGCTGGCCCAGCACCCGGTCACGCGCGTCCTGGAGGCGAACGGCGAGCGCATCCACCCGGCCAGCCGGCTGCTGGCCGGCGAGTCGCCCCACATCGAGTCGTTGCTGGGCGCGCAGCACGAGCTGAACGTCTTCCAGGCGATCCGCGAGATGGACGAGATCCTGCTGGCGAACTTCCACGTCTTCCACGAGGTCGCCACGGCAGGCGCCTACGACCTCTGGGTCGGTGACGAGGCGTGGGAGGTCGACTACTACCTCCACGAGAACCCCGAGCTGAAGACGGCGCCGTTCGCCTGGCTCACCGACTTCGTGGGCTACCTGCCGATGGTCCATGGGGACGGCGGCCGCGAGGCGTTCGTCGTGGCCGACTACAACGCCGAGATGATCGCGCAGGTGGAGCGCTTCCGGCGCGTGCGCGACGCCGCGCTCTACATCGGCCGGCAGGAGGACATCGTCCCCGACGCGTTCGGGCCCGGGCTGCCCCTCATCCGCGACTGGCTGCCGGAGCACTTCGAGCTGGGCGGCTACGTGCGCTACTTCGACCCCGCCGACCTGGGGGACCGGGCGGAGCTCAGGGCGAGCTTCGGCTTCCGCGACGACGAGCGGGTCGCGGTCGCGGCCGTGGGCGGCACGAGCGTCGGCGCGGCGCTGCTCAGGCGCATCGCGCAGGCGTACCCCGAGGTGCGCTCTCGGCTTCCCGACCTGCGGCTGGTCGTCGTGTGCGGCCCGCGCATCGACCCGGGCTCGATGCCCCGCATCGAGGGCGTCGAGTACCGCGGCTACGTCCACGACCTCTACCGGATGCTGGCTGCCGCCGACGCCGCCCTGGTGCAGGGCGGCCTCTCGACGACGATGGAGCTCGTCGCCGCCGGCGTGCCGTTCCTCTACTTCCCGCTCGGCCTCCACTTCGAGCAGAACCGGCACGTCGCTCATCGCCTGGAGCGCTACGGCGTGCCCGCCTGGGCCCGCGTGACGTTCCGTGAGGCCACCCCCGACGAGCTCGCCGAGCGCCTGTCGCGGCTGCTCCAGGCGCCGACCGCCTACCGCGAGGTCGAGGGCGGCGGCGCGGCCCGCGTGGCGGAGAGGATCGCCGCGCTGCTATGAGGCGTGGGCCTGTCACGGCCGCGTTCGGCGGCCGCGCCGTGCGGGTGAGCATCTTCGTCCAGGGCGGCGAGGCCGAGGTCGAGAGGGTCTTGTCCGAGGTGGTCAGGGCGCTGGCCGCGAGCGGCGGGTCCGGCGCCCTCCAGCCACCCGGGCCGAGCGCCGGGCCCGGGCCGAGCGCCGGACGCGAGCCCGTCGCCGAGCCGAGGACCTGCCGCCTCCCCCTAGAGGACCTCACGAGCCGTGAGGTCGAGGTGCTGGACCTCGTCGCCCGCGGCTACGACAACGCCACGATCGCTGCGCACCTCGGCATCTCCACGAGGACGGTGCGGAACCACCTCAACAGCGTCTTCAGCAAGCTCGGCGTCGCCTACCGGCCGCGAGCCGTCGTGCTCGCCCGGGAGGCAGGGCTCGGTCGCACCTAGACGTCGCTACGCGGCGCGGCGGGACGCGGCCGTGGCCGTGACCCTAGCTACGGCCGCGCCCCTCGGAGCGGACGTCGCGCCGGCACGACGCACCGGCACGTCGCGCCGGCTCGTCGGGCCGGCTCGTCAGGCCGGCACGTCGCGCCGCCGGAAGGCCACGAGCCCCAGCGTCAGCAGGGCGAGCGCGACCCCGGTCAACGCCAGGAGCGGCCGGGCGTCGAACGCCTCGAGGGGGAGGCCGGGCACGTGCTCGAAGGGCGACAGGCCGCGCAGCCAGGCGGGGAGCCGCAGCAGGTCGCCCAGGTAGATGACGACGAACGAGAGCCCGACCACCCCCCACGCCAGCGGCATGGCGCGCGGCGCTGTGCCGAACAGGGCGACGACGACGCCCAGCACGACCCAATGCGCCGGCGTGTACGCGGCCACCGCCGCCGTGAAGCGGGGGAGCACGCTCCAGTCGCCCAGCGACGCGCTGCCGGCCAGGCCCAGGCCGAGCCCGCCGGCGGCGAGCACCAGCAGCGAGCCGAACGCCACGACTAGGGCGTGGCTTCCCAGCCAACCGGCGCGCGAGAGGCCGGTGGAGAGCACAGGCTCGGCTCGTCCCGCGAGCTCCTCGGAGCGCGGCCGCGAGCCGGCCAGCACCGCGTACGCCGCGACGATCGCGGCCATGACGGCCGCGATCACGGCGCCGAACCCGACGACCAGGTCCTGGAACACGTCGCTCCCGAACATCCGCTCGAAGACGTCTGACCCGGCCAGCATCGACTCGATGTCGTCGAGGAACGCTCCGTACATCGCGCCCATGACGAGGTTCGCGGCCGACCACCCGAGGGCGCCGCCGCGGTGCAGGCGCCACGCGAAGCCCACGGGCGTCCGCAGCGCTCGGCCCGCGCGGCTCCTGCCCGGCCTCGCTGCCCACAGCCCCGCGCCCATGTCCCGCCGCGAGTTCAGGTGGGCGGCGATGGCCGTCGTCAGCGCGGTGAACGCGACGGCCGGCAGTAGGGGAGCCCATAGGTCGCTCACGAACACCCGCGTCGCCTGCGCCCAGCCGAGAGGCGAGAGCCAGGCGAGACCGTTGCCCGCGACGTCGCCTACGGCCCTGACCAGGTACGCGAGGCCCACCGCCGCCAGGGACGCTCCGACCGCTCCCCGGGCGCTCTCGTAGAGCTGAGCCGCCACCGCCGCGAGGCCGGCGAAGGACATGCCGACGGCGACGTGAGCCGCGCCGTACAGCCAGGCGCCGCTCCAGTCGATGCCCTCGGCGCTGACCGAGCCTAGGCTCAGGACCAGCGCGAGCCCCACCGCCGCGTTGGCCGCCAGCGCGGTGAGCAGCGCGGCGACCAGCGGAGCGTGCCGCCCCACCGGCGCGGAGAGGACCAGCTCCGACCTGCCCGTCGACTCCTCCTCGCGCGTGTGCCGCACGACGGTCAGCGCGCTCATCACGGCGACGAGGATCCCCGTGAAGAAGAGCATCTGGTGGGCGGTCATGGCTCCGTAGTGGTAGTCGCCCACCGCGTGGTTGACGCCCATCATCGCCACGGCCGCGGGGCTGGAGAGCGTCTGCGCCAGGAGGCCGCGCTGGGCCTCCGTGGGGTAGAGGCCCACGTAGCTGAGCGGCACCGCCGCCGTGGACAGCGCGATGCCGAGGGACCAAGCGAGGATGCCCCAGCGGTCCCGCCGCAGGGTGAAGCGGAGCAGCCTGCCGAGGTTGGCCAGGGTCGCGGGCCCGCGCGGACCGGGCGCGGTCGACGACCGTGCCGCCGCCCTCATGCCGTCGTGGCCTCGCGGCCGTGGGCGCCCTCCGCGCGGCTCGAGTAGTGCCGGAGGAGGATCTGCTCGAGGGTCGGGGGGCGGCTGACGAGCGTGACGATACCCAGGCCGGCGAGCGCGGCCATCACGTCGCCCAGGTGCTCGCCGTCCACGTCGAACCGCACCTCCCCGCCTTCGGACCGGAGGTCGTGCACGCCGGGCATGCCGGCCACCTCGTCGGCCGGGAGCCTCGTCCGGGCGACCACGGTCGTGCGGGTGAGGTGCCGGAGGTCATCCAGCGTGCCGCTCTCGACCACGCGACCCTGCCTGACGATCGAGATCCGGTCGGACAGCGCCTCGACCTGGGCCAGGATGTGGCTCGAGAGGAGCACGGTGCGCCCGGCGGACTTGGCCTCCCTCACGCACGCCTGGAACTCCGCCTCCATCAGCGGGTCGAGGCCCGTGGTCGGCTCGTCGAGTACCAGGAGCTCGGCGTCGGCGGCGAGCGCGGCGACCAGCGCCACCTTCTGGCGGTTCCCCTTCGAGTACGTCCGGCAGCGCTTGGTCGGGTCCAGGTCGAAGCGCCGTATCAGCTCCTCCCGCCTGCGGCGGTCGAGCCCGCCGCGAAGGCTGCCCATCAGGTCGATCGCCTCGCCGCCGGTGAGGCTCGGCCACAGCTCGACGTCGCCCGGCACGTACGCCAGGCGCCGGTGCAGGGCCACAGCGTCACGCCACGGGTCCATCCCCAGCACGGCCACGGTGCCGCCGTCGGCCCGCAGGAGACCCAGGAGGATCCTGAGGGTCGTGGTCTTCCCGGCGCCGTTGGGGCCCAGCAGGCCGTGGACCTCTCCCGCCCTCACCGCGAGGTCCAGCCCGTCGAGCGCCAGCGCCTTGCCGTACGACTTGCGCAGCCCCTGGACGGCGATCGCTGTCGTCATCCCTCGGCCTCCTCTCTCGCGAGCGCCGCCAGCGACGCCGCCCGGATCTCCTCGAAGCGTTCGGGGTCGAGCACGCCGTAGGCGAGGATCTCGCCGGCGGGCAGCCAGAACCTGATCGTGGCCAGGCTGGGACCGGTCAGGTCGGCGCCCAGCAGGCGCCTGGCCTGCTCGTGCAGCACGAGCGCGCCGAGCTGCCACAGCACCAGCACCACCGCGCGCTCACGGGGGTTCGCGGCGGGCCTCACGAGGCCCTCGGCCTCGGCCGCGGCCATGTAGCGCAGCGTGTCCTCGACCATCGAGTCGACGAGCGCGTCGGCGTGCTCGGACCCGTCCGGGATCGTGCGGGCGATGTACTCGAGGATGGGCAGGTCCGTCTGCGCCTGCCTGATGGACGACAGAGGGTCCGTGGACAGCCCCGAGTCCAGCCGCGACTTCATCCGCCACGTCAGCTCGTTCACGTACTCGTCGCAGGCCGCGCGCAGGCCGTCCTTGGAGCCGAAGTGGTGGACCACCAGGGGCGGCGAGACCCCGGCGTCCGCGGCGATGGCCTTCAGGCTGGTGGCCGCGACCCCGTCGCGCGCGAACCGCCGTATGGCGGCGTCGCGGATGCGGGCGCGGGCCGTCTTGTCGGCGTCGGCGACGGAACGGTCATGGCCGTCCCCGGGGTTCGGGTCGCTCACCGCGCCGGTCCCTTGCTGAACACGATTCAGCAGGCTAAACGGCGTTCAGGTGGTTGTCAAGCGCGGCCGTGGGCCTGTACGAGCTCGCGACGCGGCCGGTAGGCGCCCGTCGGGCGAGCGAGGAGGGGAGCCGCGTAGGGGGAGCCCTGGTACCGGAGTACCCCTTCCGCAGCCGGAGCGTCTGGTACCTGCGACTCAAGACGGCGGCCAGGCCGAAGACCTAGCATCGTCCCAGCTAGCGGCAGGCGGACCGGCCGATGCGCCGGCGCCGAGCGCGACACGTGTCGCCCTTACCTCCCAGGAAGGGGCGGACCTATGAGACATCACGATCACGACATGGCGGGCGGCCAACTCGGCCACGCCTGCGGCCCCGGCTACGCCACGCCGCGCGACGCGATGAAGGGCCCGCGCGAGCGGGTCATCTACACGGTGGCCGTCAGGGTCGCGACGGGCGCCGAGCGACCCGACTACCTCGCCACCGTCGACGTGGACCCGGCCTCGCCGACCTACTCGCAGGTGATCCACCGCCTCGAGATGCCCTACGTCGGCGACGAGCTCCACCACGCCGGCTGGAACGCCTGCAGCTCGTGCCACGGCGACGCCGGCAAGGAGCGGCGCTTCCTCGTGCTGCCCGGCTTCCGCTCGAGCCGCATCTACGTCGTCGACACGAGGGACGAGCGCGCCCCGCGCCTCCACAAGGTCATCCAGCCCGAGGAGGTCCTGCGCTGGGGGCTGAGCGCCCCGCACAGCGTCCACTGCCTCGCCGACGGCCACGTGATGGTCTCGATGCTCGGCGACGCCGAGGGACGGGCGCCGGGCGGCTTCCTGCTCCTCGACCAGGACTTCGAGGTCGAGGGGCGGTGGGAACGCGACACCAGCGGCATGAGCTTCAACTACGACTTCTGGTACCAGCCGCGCCACGGGGTCATGGTCTCGAGCGAGCTGGCCGCGCCCGTGACGTACGCGGGCGGGTTCAGCCTCGAGGACGTGGCGGCCGGGCTCTACGGCCAGCGCGTGACGTTCTGGGACTGGCAGGAGCGGAGGGTGCAGCAGACCTTCGACCTCGGCGAGGGCGGCCTCGTGCCGCTCGAGGTGCGCTTCCTGCACGACCCCGACAGCACCCACGGCTACGTCGGCGCCGCGCTCTCGAGCACGGTATGGCACTGGCACAAGCCGAACGGGCACTGGGAGGTCGAGAAGGTCGTGGCCATGGACCCGGTCGAGGTCGAGGGCTGGCCGTTCCCGGTGCCGCCGCTCACCGTCGACCTGCTCCTCTCGCTAGACGACCGCTACCTCTACCTGTCGAACTGGCTGCACGGCGACGTCAGGCAGTACGACGTCACCGACCCGGCCCGACCGCGCCTCGTCGGCCAGGCCCGGCTCGGCGGGGTCCTCGGCGACGTCCCGGAGGTGCGCGGCACCAGGCTCCGCGGCGGGCCGCAGATGCTGCAGCTCTCGCTCGACGGCCGGCGCCTCTACGTCACGAACTCGCTGCTGTCGTCCTGGGACGAGCAGTTCTACCCCGAGATCGGCCGGCAGGGCTCGCACATGGTGCGCCTCGACGTCGACGTGGAGCGCGGCGGGCTCAGCCTGGCCGAGGACTTCTTCGTCGACTTCGGCGCCGAGCCGGGCGGTCCCGCGCGGGCGCACGAGATGCGCTACCCGGGCGGCGACGTCACGTCGGACATCTGGGTGTGAGGGTCTCGGCCCCGGCCGGGTGGGGCGCGGCCCGGGCGGCGGCGCGCGGTGGGCGCGCGGCGGTCCGGGCCGCGCTCGCGGCCGCCGCTGCCTGGGGGCTCCTGCTGCTGGTCGCGGGCTCGCCGCTGGCTTGGGCCCTCGGCCACGACGCGCTGTCCCTCGCGGCGGTGCCGCTGGCGGCGGCCGTGCCCGCCTACGCCGCCGGCTGGACGCTGATGGTGGCGGCCATGATGCTGCCCGGCGCCCTCGCGCTCGCCCCGCCGACGCGCCTATCGGGCTGGCTCGCCGGCTACCTCGGCGCCTGGGCGCTGGCCGGCTTCGCGTTCGCCGGGCTCGACCTCGTCCTCCACGCGACGCTGCCGGACGGCGGCCCGGCCGCCGCAGCGCTGCCGCCGCTCACGCTCGCCATCGCCGCGACGTGGCTGGCGGCCGTGTCACGGGGCGCGGGGCGGCCGGGCCGGCCGCACCTGCGCGGCTCCGACGCGGGCTGGCTGCACGGCCTGGCGTGCCTGCGCACCTGCTGGCCGGCGATGCTCGCGCTCCAGGCCGCCTTCCCCGGCGACCTCGGCGCGATGGCGGCGGCCGGGGCGCTGCTGACAGCCCTGCGCGTCGGCGCCGCCCGTGAGGGTCGCGCCGGGCCGGCGCGGCCGCCACGGGGTCGCGTCGGCGCCGTCCCGCCGCGCTCAGGCCGCGCCGTTGGCCGCCGGGAACGTCATGCGCACCGTGGCGCCGCCGTCGCCGCCGAGCTCGAGGTCGGCGTCGTGGGCCGCGGCCACCGCCCGCACGACGCGCAGCCCCAGGCCCTCGGCGATCTCGGCGGGGAAGCCCGGCCCCGTGTCGGACACCTCCAGGAAGGCAGCCCCGTCCCGCGTGCCCGTCAGGATCGTGACGCCGCCGAGGCTCGTGGCCTTGATCGCGTTGTGGAGGAGGTTGTCGAGCGCCTGGGCCAGCAGGCGCGGGTCCGCGCGGGTGACGGCGGGCGAAGAGCTGACCTCGAGCCCGATGCCCTTCGCGACGGCGAGCGGCAGGAAGCGGTCGTAGGCGGCAGCGGCCAGGTCGGCGAGGTCGACGGTGTCGACGTGCAGCTCGGCCGCCTCGGCCCGCGACAGCGCCAGGAGGTTCTGGGCCAGCGCCTCGAGCCTGATCGCCTCGTTGCGGAGGCGGCCGATCGTCTCGGGCGCGATCGTGCCGCGGCCGTGGGCGGCGTCGAGGCTGGCCCTGAGGGCGGAGAGGGGCGTGCGCAGCTCGTGGGCCGCGTACTCGAGGAAGCGGCTCTCCCGCAGGCGCTGCTCCTCGAGGCGCTCGAGGAGCTCGCCGTAGGCGCGCGCGAGCTGGGCGGGCTCGTCGCGGCCCTCGATGCGCGGCACGACCGTCCCGTTGGGCCGGCTCACCGCGGCCGTGAGGCGACGGAGAGGACGCAGAGCCACGCCCGCGAGCACCCACGCCAGCGCCCCGGCCGCGACGGTGAGGCCGAGCGTGACCGGCACCACCAGGCTGGCGAAGGGCGCCAGCGTCTCCCGCACGCCCGCCAGGGGGCGCCCGACCTGGACCGTGACGCCGTCGGTGGGGTCGTGGAGCGTGGCCACGCGCCACCCCGAGACGGTGCGCGTGCCCTTGCCTTCTACGATCCCCACGGGGTCGAGGGGCCGCGGCGCGTCCAGGACCCCGCCCTCCCACAGGAGCTGACCGCCCAGGTACACCTGCGCCGAGCGCACGCCGGTCTCGTCGGTGAGGTACGTCTCCACGACGGCCGGCACGCGCACGCCCAGGTCGCCGCGCAGCAGGACGGCCTCGTGGATCACCTCCGCGAGGATCGCGCTCTCGCGGTCGAGGGTCATCGTGGAGCCCGTGACGAGCACGCCGTAGGTGAGGGCGAGGCCGGTGGCGACGCCACCGAGGACGAGCAGCGACGCGACCAGCGCCAGTCTGAGTCGGAGGCTCACCGCGCCGCCTCGCCCACGAAGCGGTACCCGAGACCCCTGACCGTCTCGATCAGCTCGTCGCCGAGCTTGCGCCTAAGGTTCTTCACGTAGACGTCGACGAGGTTGCTGGGCGTCTCGAAGCCGGCGCCCCAGACCCTGTCGAGGACCTCCTCCCGGCGGAACACGCGCCCGGGCGAGAGGAGCAGCAGCTCCAGCACCTCGAGCTCCTTGGCCGTCAGCCTCACGTGCTGCCCGCCCCGCGTCACGCTGCGGGCGGCGGGGTCGAAGACGACGTCGCGCCATACGACGGTGCGGGGGCGCACGTCGCCGCGACGTCCCAGCGCCTGCAGCCGCGCGATCAGCTCGGGCAGCGCGAACGGCTTGGCGAGGTAGTCGTCGCCGTGCGCCAGGCCCCGCACCCGGTCGGGCACGCTCTCGCGCGCGGTGAGGAACAGGATCGGCTGCCGGAACTCGGCGTCCCTCACGGCCGCCGCCCACTCGAAGCCGGCCTCGTCACCCTCGGGCAGCATGACGTCGAGGAGGATCAGGTCGACGGGGCCGGCCCACAGCGCCTCCCATGCCGCCTGCGCCGAGCCCGCCACGCGCGTGGCGAAGCCGCTCTGGCTCAGCGCCTCGTCGAGGGCGTGGGCCAGGCTGGAGTCGTCCTCGACGATCAACAGGTACAACCGACCGCCCTCCGTTCGCCGGCGTGGCCGCGCGGCGACGTCCCTCCGCGCCGCGGCCCCGGGGTAGGACGCTCCTCGGCCCCGGGGCGACGCACGCCTCGGCCTGCGCCGGCGCGCGCCTCGACCCGTCCGCTGCCGTCCGGCACGGTCCCCGTCGCCGCCTCGGCACGATTCTCGCCCGCGGTGAAGCGAGGGTGAAGGGGCCGGCGCCGTGCCCGTGCCCGGTGAGCGCGGCCTGGGGGGAGCGCCGGCGGCGCCGCCGTGCCCGTGCCCGGTGAGCGCGGCCAGGCCGGGCGCGTCGGCGGCGCGGGCGCGTGGGGAAGGCCGGGCACGGCGCCTCGCCACCACCGGTTCCCGCCGCTTCACGCCCGCTTCACCAGTTCGTGGGGAGATATGCGCACCGAGAGGTCCGGACGTGGCGGCGCCCGCCGTGGGCGCGCACACGCGTACCTCGCGGACGTGGAGGAGACGATGCAAGCGACCGCTACCATGGGCATCCGTTCGTTGGCCGACAGGCTGCGCTGGAACGACCTCGTGATGCCGTGGCTCGTGCGCCTGGCGTTCCTCGGGGTGGGCGTGCTCGTCGGGCTTTACGTGCTCGCGCCCCGCCAGGTGAGGGCGAGCGACACCTACCTGCCGCCGGCCTACGCCGCGATCCCCAACGCCGTCTTCGCGATCGACACCGGCGACGGCCTGGTCACGCTCCCGGCCAAGATCGCCGACACCGTCGCGCTGCGCAACGTCGGCTTCAAGGACGTCGGCGCGAAGGCGA
Source organism: Trueperaceae bacterium (assembly GCA_035306665.1). GTDB lineage: Bacteria > Deinococcota > Deinococci > Deinococcales > Trueperaceae > DASRWD01. Next base: position 3,965 of record DATGNP010000219.1, on the reverse strand, counting down.
TCGAGAACGAGCTCCTGCTGTTCCAGCTCACGCGCGCCACGACCGCCCGCGTGACGTACACGATGGAGGGCCTGCGCGCGCCCGTCCAGGCGGCGGCGATCGCCGAGTCCGGCGAGGTCGTGGCCATCCACGACGTGGCCGTCGGGACCGACCGCCTGGCGGTGCCGGAGAGCCACCGCTGGCTACTGCTCGCGCGCAGCGGAACGTTCGACGCGCTCGGTATCGGCGTGGGCTCGACGCTCGACCCTGAGAGCGTGCGCAAGGTCAACTACTGACCCCTACCCCGGGGCGGTCACGGGAGGCGGCGGGCGAACGGCCCGCCGCCTCTCTCGTCGGGCGCCGCGAAGGAACACTCAGTCGAGCGGGTTGGCGCCGTCGGCGTAGCGCTCACCGGCGCGGACCTCGAACGGCAGCCTGTTCTCCTCGGGCGGCACCGGGCAGGTGGCGTAGGGGGTGTGGGCGCACGGCGGGTGGTGCGCGAGGTTGAAGTCGAGGACGATGCGGCCGTCGACGGGGCCGTCGACGTTCAGGAAGCGGCCTCCGCCGTAGGTCAGCGTGAGGTTCGTGCCGTCGCGGAAGTTGAAGAACAGCCGGCCGGGCGTGCCGGCGGGCGTGGCGACGAGCGTGTGGCGCCTGCCGTCGTGCTCGAACACGGCGCGGCCCGCGACGACGGCGTCCGTGACCTGCCCCAGCGCGTTGACGATCGGGATCGTCTCGCCGGGCACGGGCGGCACGAAGTCGGCCGTCACCACCCAGGCAGGGTCGGCCTCGAACCAGGCGACGTCGGCCTCCCGGTCGCGCGCGGCCGACAGGCGCGGGTCGTAGACGCGCACGCCCAGCCTGTCACCGCGCCGCAACAGGTTCACCCTGAGCGTCACGCCGTCGGCGGGCACGTGTAGGACGGCCACGCCGTTCGTCTCCCTGGGCGCCTCGAGGACCGCGCCGTCGAGCTCGAGACCGCCCGTGAGCGGCTCCACCACGACCCGGTCGCCCTCGAGGCGCAGGACCGCCGCGCGCTCGGGGGCCCCAGCGGGGAGCGGGAGGCGGGCGCCCTCGTCGCTGCCGAGGAGGTTCTCCCCGGCGTCGAGCCAGTCGAGGGAGGCGATGGCCCACCAGCCGTAGGGGGCGGCGAGCTTGTCGACGTACTGCTCCCGGAAGGAGGCGACGCGTGCGGCGTGGTCACGCCGCTCGGTCCGAGCCTGTCGCGGGGCTTCACTGCGGCTGGGGAGGCTCATGCCCACCGATTCTAGGCTTGGGCCCAACGCGGACCGTGTCGCGGGTTCCTCAACCGAGCGTCGGTCGTCGGCTCCGCCCGACGGCGGTGTCGACGAACCGCTCGAGACGGTCCCACGCCTCGGCGTCGCTGCACCCCACCGCGCCCAGCTCCACCCACTCGGCCACCCAGCCCGCCGGGTCGCGCGGCGCCCGCGCCGCGGCGGCCGGCGCGGGCGCCGCGCGTGGGGTGCCGGCGGGTCAAGCGAGCGGCTCGCCCGATCCCGGCCAGCGGCGTGGCCCTGGCCGGCCCTCCGTTCCTGGCCGCTCGCGGGTTACTGGCCTTCGGCCCGACTCCGACCGCCCGCTGGCTTCCGGCCGCCCGTTGGCTACCGGCCGCCTGTTGGCTACCGGCCGCCCGCCCGAGCTCGGCCGCCCGCCCGCTCCGCGAGGGTGACGAGCGAGAGATGGAGGAGCTCGACGGCCAGCTCGAAGCTCTCCTCGACCGGCAGCTCGAGCCCGAAGCCGCCCGTGGCCTCCAGGACGGCGAAGCCGTGCAGCGTGGACCGCAACAGGCGCGTGGCGTGGACCGCGTCGTCGCCTTCCAACCCGTAGCCGCGCAGGACGGCCAACACCACCTCCACGACGCCGGCTCCCGCCTGCCGTACCTCGGCGTCCTCCACCTCGGTGGAGCGCACCGTGAGGCCGTAAAGGCCCGGGTGCTCGAGCACGAACGCGCGGTAGACGCGGCACAGCGCGGCGAGCGCGTCGCGTCCCGACCGTCCTACCGCGGCCCGCGCCAGCTCCTGCTGCAGGTCGCTCAGGGCCCGCAGGCGCAGCTCGCGCACGAGGCCCTCGAGCCCGTCCACGTGGTTGTAGAGCGACGGCGACCTCACCCCTAGCCGCTTGGCGAGCTCGGCCAGGGTCAGGCCCTCGGGGCCGCGCTCGTCCACGAGGGCGGCGGCCGCGTCGACCACGGCCGCCCGCGTGAGGGTGCGCCCGCCGGCCGGCCTAGCCACCCCTGGCCGCGCCGTCCGCGGTGCCTCCGGTGCTGGTCCCACCGCGGCCTGGCCCGCCGCCCGCCCCGGCGGCGTCGGTCGTGCCGCCGAACGCCTCGCCGAGCGTGGGCAGGATGGCCTCGAGCGTGGCCTTCGGCGCCTCGGCCTGCGGGTAGTGGCCGACTCCGGGGAGCATCACGTATCGCCCGTGGAGGGCCTCGGCCACCTCGCGCGCCTCCCGCTCGGGGTCTGGGAAGTCGGGGTCGGAGCCGCCCATGACGACCACGACCGGGGCGCCGACCCGGGACAGGCGCGACTCCACCGCCTCGTCCGAGCGGAACATCAGCGCCCTCACGGCCTCGAACCGACCCGGCTCGGCGAGGTTGCGGCGCAGGGCGGCGCTGTAGTCGGCGTAGTCGGCCGGCTTGCCCGACTTGAACAGCGTGCCGTGGTACGCCGTCCAGGCGCGGACCTTCCAGGGGCCGCCCAGCAGCACCTTGAGGGCCAGCGTCATGACCGCGCTCGTATCCTGCTCCCTCACGAACGGCCCCAGGAGCGCGAGGCCGGCGATCGCCGAGGGCCTCTCGGCAGCGGCCCATACCGCCGCCCCAGCCGAGAAGGAGTTGCCGACGACGAACGCGGGCCCGCCCAGGTGGTCCACCAGCGCCAGCAGGTCCTGGCCGACGGCCACGGAGTCGTAGCGCGGCCAGCCGACGCTCGACTCGCCGTGCCCGCGGACGTCCACCGTCGCCACCCTGTAGCCGGCCTGTGCCAGCAACGGCGCCAGGAAGCGGTACTCCTGCCTCAGGTCGCCGAGGCCGGGGAGCATCACGACGAGCGGGCCCTCGCCGGCGACGTCGTAGGCGATGCGGCCGTCGCCCAGCTCGAGGAACTCTGTAGGTGGGGCGTCCGCGCGGAGGGACGCGGCCAGTGCGTAGGTTGCCAGGGCGACTAACATAGCTAGTTTATAATCTAATGACCTTAGTCCTGTCAAGCGAGGATGGCGCCTCGCTCTAGGTGCTCAGGAGAGTCGGGCGCCGCCCGGGAGAGCGCCTAGCGGCCGAGGGGACGGCCGGATCTAGCCGCTACCCGCTGCTCGCTCGCGTCTACAGCATCCCCAGCTGCCACATCACGAAGATGCGCTGGTCGACGGCGTCGCGCAGCCGCAGGTCCAGCGGCTTCCCCTGGCCGTGGCCCGCGGAGCGGTCGACCCACAGCAGCACCGGCGCCGCCTCGGGGTCGCTGGCCGTGGCGGCCTGGAGGCGCGCGGCCATCTTGCGCGCGTGCATCGCGTGCACCCGCGTGTCGTTCTCGCCCGCGGTGAGCAGGACGGCCGGGTAGCGCACGCCGTCCTCCACGCGGTGGTAGGGCGAGTAGGCGCGCAGCCACTCGAACTGCTCGGGGTCCTCGGCCGAGCCGTACTCCGGCACCCAGTAGCGCGCCATCAGGAAGTGCTGGTAGCGGAGCATGTCGAGGAGGGGCACGGCGACGATCACCGCTCGGAAGAGGTCGGGCCGCTGCGTCAGGGCGGCGCCGGTCAGAAGGCCGCCGTTCGACCCGCCGTAGATCGCCAGCCGCTCGGGACGCGTGTAGCCCGCGTCGACGAGCCACTCCGCGGCGGCGATGAAGTCGTCGAACACGTTCTGCTTGCGCCCGAGCGTGCCCGCCTCGTGCCAGGCGTCGCCGTACTCGCCGCCGCCACGGAGGTTCGGCAGCGCGAAGACGCCGCCCGCCTCGAGCCACTGCGGCAGCGTC
>DATGNP010000218.1:0-3135 GCA_035306665.1 Trueperaceae bacterium | reverse complement strand
GGCCGCTACCGCGTCCTCACGTCCGCGGCGTCGCGCAGCGCGTCGCCGACGAAGTTGAAGGCGAGCACGGAGACGACGATCAGCGCGCCGGGCGCCAGCAGCCAGGGGTAGAGCCTGAGCGCCTCGAAGCTCTGCGCGTCCTTGAGCAGGAGGCCCCACGAGGTCATCGGCTCCTTGATCCCTAGGCCGAGGAACGAGAGCGTGCTCTCGCCGAGGATGTAGCCGGGCAGGGCCAGCGTGGCCGCGATGATCAGGTAGGAGGTCAGGTTCGGGACCACGTGCCTGACGACGATCGGCAGGTCGCGGGCGCCGAGGGCCCTGGCGGCCGACACGAAGTCGACCTCGCGCACCGACAGGACCTGCCCGCGCACGACGCGCGCCAGCCCGGCCCAGCCGATCATCGCCAGCACCGCGACGATGCCGGCGTAGACCCACGTCGACGGCCACGACGGCGGGATCACGGTCGCCAGCGCCAGCAGGATCGGCAGGCGCGGGAACGAGAGCAGGACCTCGATGAAGCGCTGCAGGACCTGGTCGATCCAGCCGCCGTAGTAGCCGGAGACGCCGCCGATGAGGATCCCGATCGTGAACGAGATCGCGATGCCGATGATGCCCACGGTCAGCGAGACCTGCGAGCCGACGAGGATGCGAGAGAGGAGGTCGCGCCCGAAGCGGTCGGTGCCGAGCGCGAAGAACGTCCCGCCCTCGACGCCGAACAGGTGCCTGTCAAGGGGGATGAACCCGAGGAAGCGGTAGCGGTCGCCCCTCACGAAGAGCCTGAGCGGCAGGCGCTCGCTCGTGTCCTCGACGAACCGGCGCCGGAACGTGACCGGGTCGCGCTCCTGGACCATGGGGTGGACGAAGGGCCACACCAGGCGCCCCTCGTGCACGAAGTGCAGCCGCTGCGGCGGCTGATAGACGGCCGGGTACTGGCGCGTGATCGAGTACGGGGCCAGGAACTGCGAGAACAGCGCGATCAGGTAGAGCACCACGAGGACCGTGGCGCCGATCATCCCGGCCCGCGAGCGCCGGAACCGGCGCCAGGCGAGCTGCAGCGGCGAGCGGCCCTCGCCCTTCTGCCGCGTACGGCGCCGCAGCAGGCGCTCGGGCTCCATCAGGAGGCGCCCCTGTCGGTCGAAGCGCGCGCTCGGGATCGGCCGGCGCGAGCGAGGACGGTCACTTTGGGCCGGCTGGCGCGAGCGAGGACGGTCACTCGGGGCCTGCCGGCGCGAGCGAGGACGGGTGCTCGGGTGATGCCGCCGTCAGTCATAGCGGATCCGCGGGTCGACCCACGCCAGGGCGATGTCGGCCAGCAGGTTGCCGACCATCAGCAGGACGCTGGAGAGGAGCAGGAGCGACATCGCCACGTACTGGTCCTTGTTGATCAGGGAGTCGTAGAGCAGCGGGCCGATCGTGGGGAGGTTCAGCACGATGCTGGCGATGATCGTCCCGTTGATCAGCTCGGGCAGGCTGAGGCCGGCGAGGGACACCAGCGGGTTGAGGGCGTTGCGCACGGCGTGGCGGTTGATGACCACGCGCTCCGGGAGGCCCTTGGAGCGCGCGGTCCGCACGTAGTCGGCGTTGAGGACGTCGAGCAGGTTCGCCCGCATCTGCCGCATCACGGCGGCGATGCTGCCCGTCCCGATCGCGAGGACGGGGATCCACATGTGGTTGAGGAAGTCGACGAACCGCGCCCAGGTCCAGGGCGCGTCGATGAAGCGCGGGCTGAACAGGCCGCCGACGTTCGTGCCGCCGGACTGCAGCACCAGCGCCACGAGCAGGAGCGCGACGAGGAAGTCGGGCGTCGCGAGGCCGACGTAGCCGACGAAGCTGGCGAAGAAGTCGGTGAAGCCGTTGCGCCTCAGCGCCGTGAAGATCCCCAGCGGCACGGCCACGAGCCAGGCGAAGCCCATCGTGATCCCGGCGACGAGGATCGTCCACCACAGCCGCTCCCCGATGACGGTCCACACGGGCCGGTTCGCGAAGAAGCTGAAGCCGAAGTCGCCGCGGGTGACGATGCCGCCGACCCAACGCAGGAACTGCTCGTGGGGCGGCCGGTCCGGGCCCAACTGCTGCTGGATGCGCGCCACCTGAGCGGGGCTCATGCGCGGGTCCTCGAGGTACCTGTCGGTGAACGAGCCGGGGGCGATCTGGATGACGAAGAAGCAGACCACCGACACCAGGAACAGCGTCGGGATCATCACCGCGATGCGCCTGATCACGTAGACCAGCACGGGGCCTCCACGCCCTGGCCCGGCGCCCCGCTAGGGGGCGCGCGGGCGCCCAACAGAACCGGGCGGGTGAGGGAAGCCCCTCACCCGGCCCGGCAGTGGACCGATCTCGACTCTACCGCCCCGTGATCACCGCTCGACGGTGTAGAGCGGGACGGGGTTGTACCCGGGGATCACGCCCAGGCTGTAGACGAAGTTGCCGACGTGGTCCCACACGGCGGCGACGTTGGTGGGCTTGGCGATCATGATCACCGGCGCGTACTCGGCGTTCAGGCGCTGCCACTCCTTGTAGAGCTCGGCGCGGGCCGCCTGGTCGACCATGACCGTGCCCTGGTCGAAGATCTCGTAGATGCGCCGCTCCCAGTCGGCCATGGCGTCGAAGTTCGGCTGGCCGCCCGGCTCGGCCGGCTGGGTCGAGCGGTGCCAGTAGTACAGCGAGCCGCCCGGCTGCCAGATCGGCTTGCGGAGCTCGGGGTCGGGCTGGTTGCCGAGCGCGACGATGATCGCCTGGTAGTCGCCGGCGAGGCCGGTCGAGAGCAGGGCGGCGTTCTGCACCGCGACGAGGTCGACCTGGACGCCGATCTGCCCGAAGTCGTTCTGGAGGATCGTGGCGATGTCCGTGAACGTCTGCGAGTCGGAGGCGTAGGTCAGGCCGAACTGGAGGTTCGGGCCGCCGTTCGGCATGTTGCGGATGCCGTCGCCGTCGCTGTCGACGACGCCGAGCGCGTCGAGGGCCGCGGCCGCCGCCTCGAGGTCGAACATGTTCATGAGGCCGGTCGTGTCCTCGTAGAACGTGCCGTCAGCGGGGGCGGTCGGCGTGCCGGGCAGCGTGGCGAGGCCGTTGTAGACGTCCTCGATCACGCGCTCGCGGTTCACGGCGAACTCCATGGCCTTGCGGAACTCG
>DATGNP010000217.1:0-6585 GCA_035306665.1 Trueperaceae bacterium | reverse complement strand
CCTCGAGATCCCCTACGACCTCTCGAAGGTCATGTTCGTCACCACGGCGAACACGCTCTCCACCATCCCGCGGCCGCTCCTCGACCGCATGGAGGTCATCCAGATCCCGGGCTACACGCTGCCCGAGAAGATCGAGATCGCGAGGCGCTACCGCGTGCCCCGGCAGCTCAAGGACCACGGGCTCGAGGGCCACATGGCGATCACCGACGGCGCCGTGCAGCGCATCGTCACCGAGTACACGCGCGAGGCCGGCGTCCGCAACCTCGACAGGCTCATCGCCAAGGCCGCCCGCAAGATGGCCAAGGCCTACCTCGAGGAGCCTTGGGAGGGCGAGGTCGTCGTCGACGAGGTGAAGGTCCGCGAGCTCCTCGGCGTCCCGCCCTTCCGCGACGAGAAGGCCGAGAAGGAACCGCAGGTCGGCCTCTCCCACGGCCTGGCCTGGACGTCGGTGGGCGGCGTGACCCTCGACATCGAGGCCGTCGTGATGCCGGGCAAGGGCAACGTCACGCTCACCGGCCAGCTCGGCGACGTCATGAAGGAGAGCGCGCAGGCTGGCATCGCCTACCTGCGCCGGAACTCCGACGAGTTCGGCGTGCCGTCTGACTTCTACGAGAAGCACGACCTCCACGTGCACGTGCTCGAGGGGGCCACGCCGAAGGACGGCCCGTCCGCCGGCATCGCGATGGCCACCGCCGTGGTCAGCGCCCTCACGGGCCGCAAGGTCCGCGGCGACGTCGCCATGACCGGCGAGATCACGCTGCGCGGCCGCGTGCTGCCGATCGGCGGCGTCAAGGAGAAGCTCCTAGCGACGCACCAGGCCGGCATCAAGACCGTGATCCTGCCCAAGGAGAACGAGGCGAACCTCGAGGAGGTACCCGAGGCGATCCTCAGCGACCTGGAGGTCATCACGGTCAGCGGCTTCCGCGAGGTCCTCGACGTCATGCTCGTGCCCGAGGACGGCCAGCCGCCGGCGTTCGTCCCGCCCATCGCCGACGACAGGCCGAGCACGGGGGCAGCCCCGAGCGCCTGAGCGCTAGGACCACCTGACGGCTGCGGCCGCGCCCCGCCACGTGGGCGCGGCCGCTTCACGTTCCCGGCGGCGGCGGTGAGGGCGCCGGCCGGGCCGCGGGGCCGCCGTCAGGCCACCGCGGCGCGCAGCACCTCGCCCTCGCCGGCGAGCGCGTAGCCGCCGAGCGCGGCCGGGAGCAGGACGGTGTCGCCCGTGTCCAGCGCCAGCGCCTCATCGCCGGTGCTCAGCTCGGCCGCGCCCTCCACTACGGTCAGCACCGCGCAGCTCGCGGCCGTCGTCTCGCCCCCGACGCGGGCGTCGCCCGCGAGCAGCGCGGCGTCGAGGACGAACTCGGGCCGCGTCACCAGGCGCCGCCACGCCCCCGGCACGCGGGTCGGGGCGGGCTCCAGCGTCGCCGGCGACGCCGAGAGGTCCGCGACCTCGAGGGCCTTGTCGAGGTGCAGCTCGCGCTTCCGGCCCGCGGCGTCGACGCGGCCGTAGTCGAAGAGCCGGTAGGTGATGTCGCTCGACTGCTGCACCTCGTAGAGCAGTAGGCCGGCGCCCACGGCGTGGACCGTGCCGGGCGGGTTCACGACGACGTCACCGGGGCCCACGGGCACGCGCCGCAGCAGGTCGGGGAGCGTGCCGTCGAGCGCCGCGGCGCGCACCTCCGCCGCGGTCACGTCGCGCACGAAGCCGCGCAGCACGGCCGCGCCGGGCGCGGCGCGCAGCACGTACCACGCCTCGGCCTTGCCCAGGTGGCCCGTCCCGGCCTCGCGGGACAGCGCGTAGTCGTCGTCGGGGTGCACCTGCACGGAGAGGTCGTCGGCCGCGTCGAGCAGCTTCACGAGCAGGGCCAGCCTGCGGCCGTAGCGCGCCGTGGACGCCTCGCCGAGCAGGTCGCGGCCGTAGCGCTCGGCCAGCTCCGCGACCGTCGCCCCTGCGAGCGGCCCGCCGACGACGACGCTGGCGCCGTCGGCCAGCCAGCTCTCCCCCACCGGGTCGGAGCCGGGCGGCGCCTCCCACGCCACGCCGTGCAGCGCCGGCAGCCTTCCGCCGCCCCACACGCGCGGCACCAGGCGCGGCGCCAGCCTCAGCGGCAGGCGCAGCGCGTCAGGCATCGCGCAAGCGTGGGTCGAGCACGTCCCTTATCGCGTCGCCGAGCAGGTTGAAGCCCACCACGGAGAGGAAGATCGCGATGCCCGGGAAGATCGACATCCACGGCGCCCGGAGGAACTGAGTGAAGCCGTCGCGGATCATCAGGCCCCACTCCGGCTGCGGGGGCTGGGCGCCCAGGCCGAGGAAGCCGAGGGCCGCGACGTCGAGGATCGCGGTGCCGATCGAGAGCGTGAGCTGCACGATCAGCGGCGAGAGGCTGTTCGGCAGCACGTGCTTGAACACGACGCCGAGCGAGTTCGACCCCAGCGCCTTGGCGGCCTGTACGAACTCGGTCTCGCGCACCGACAGCACGACCGAGCGCACGATGCGCGTGTAGAGCGGCACCTGCGTGACGGCGATGGCGATCAGAGCGTTCGTGAGGTTCGGGCCGAGGGTCGCGACGATGACGATCGCCAGCAGCACGCCGGGGAACGCCAGCACGATGTCCATCAGCCAGACGATGAACGTGTCGAGCCAGCCGCCGACGTAGCCGGACGCCAGACCTAGGACCGTGCCGGTGACTGCCGCGAACGCCACCGCCAGCAGCCCGACGCGCAGGCTGATCCTGCCGCCGTGCCAGACGCGGGTGAACTGGTCGCGGCCCAGCTCGTCGGCCCCGAACCAGCGCTCGGCGCTGGGCGGGGCCAGGCGGGCGCGCAGGTCGCGGTCGCGGGCGGCGTCGTAGGGCTTGAGCACCGGCGCCAGCAGCGAGATCACGACGAAGAAGCCGACGATGAACAGCCCCACCAGGCCGGTGGGGTGCTTGAAGAAGCGCCGGAACGCGTCGGCGGCCAGGGACCGGCCCCTGACGGAGGGCGCGACGGTGACGGCGGCGGGTACGTCGCTCACGAGTACTGGATCCTAGGGTCGATGAGAGCGTAGGTCATGTCCACGAGCAGGTTCACGACCGCGAACATCACGGCCACGAACAGCACCCCGCCCTGGATCACGGGGTAGTCGCGGGCCGCGATCGCGTCGTACACCCAGCGTCCGATGCCCGGCCAGGAGAACACGGTCTCGGTGAGGAGGGCACCGGAGAGCAGCGAGCCGAACGAGAGGCCGATCACGGTGACGACCGGCAGCAGCGCGTTGCGCAGGGCGTGCACCCTCACGACGCGGCGCTCGCTCAGGCCCTTCGAGCGGGCGGTGCGCACGTAGTCCTGGCCCAGCACGTCGAGCATCGCGGAGCGCGTCATGCGCACGACGATCGCCAGCGGGATCGTGCCCAGCGCCAGGGCCGGCATGACCAGGTGCCTGGCGGCGTCGATGGCCACGTCGAGCCGGCCGCGCAGCAGCGAGTCGAGCACGTACATCCCGGTGACCTGGTCGACGGACATGCCGATCGAGAGCCGCCCCGAGGGCGGCAGCCAGCCGAGCGTGACCGAGAAGACGTAGATCATGATGATCGCCAGCCAGAACACCGGGAACGAGACGCCGGAGAGCGCCAGCAGCATGATCGCGGTGTCGGCGAACGTGCCGCGCCTGGTGGCGGCGAGCACGCCGGCCGGCAGCCCGACGGCCACCGCGAAGACCATGGCGGCCAACGTCAGCTCGAACGTCGCGGCGAACCGGTGCCTGAGGCTCTCGGCGATGGGGATCAGCGTGTATATCGAGCGGCCGAGGTCGAGCCTCAGCAGCCCGGACATGTAAGAGAAGTACTGGCTGTCGAGGACGTCGGTCCAGACGCCAGTCTCCCGGGCCTTCGGCAGGTTGAGGAAGAGCGGACGGTCGAGCCCGAGGTCGGTGCGGAGACGCTGCACCAGGTTCGGCGCGGCCCGCTGGCCGAGCATGGCCGTGGCGGGGTCGCCGGGGATGACGCGGGTGAGGAAGAAGATGAGCAGGGTGACGCCGACGAGCACGGGCACGAGCCCCAGGAGACGGCGTAGTAGGTAGGCGGTCAAAGACCCTCGCTCCCGTGAGAGGCGGCAGGCGGCCGGGCGCCCCCGGAGGGGCGACCCGGCCGTTCCGGACTAGAGGCCTACTCGGCCTTCGTGACCGAGTGCAGCGAGACCGACGAGTAGCCCAGCGGGCTGGGCACCCAGCCGCTGATGTTCGAGCGCATCGCGTTCAGCGTGCGGTTGTGCGCGAACGGGATCATCGCCACGGCCTCGGCGACGTTGTTGCCCACCTGGGCGTAGAGGCCGGCGCGGACGTCCTGGTCGGCGACCTGGCGGGCCTGCTGGAGCAGGTCGCGGGTCTCGGGGTCGTCCCAGCCGAGGTCGGTGACGGCGCTCGGGCCGAAGAACGTCAGGAGGAAGTTGTCGGGGTCGGCGTAGTCGGCGTTCCAGCCCAGCATGTACATCGGGAACTTGCCGGTCTGGTAGTCGGCCAGGTAGGTCGTCCAGTCCTCGGTCATCAGCTCGACCTCGATGCCGACGTCGGCCAGGTAGCTGGCGATCGTCTCGGCGATCGGCTGCGGCGCCGGGTAGTACGGGCGGCTGACCGGCATGTACCAGAACTCGGTGCTGAAGCCGTCGGGGAAGCCGGCCTCGGCGAGCAGCTCGCGCGCGCGCTCGGGGTCGTAGGTGTACGGCCACGGGTCGGGCTGACCGAACATCGTCGAGGGGACGAAGCCCTGCGCCGTGACGCCGAGGCCGCCGTAGAACGCCTCGATGATGGCGTCGCGGTCGATGGCGTGGGCGATGGCCTGGCGCACCAGCGGGTTGTCGAGGGGCTCGTTGCCCTGGTGCAGGGCGATGTAGCCGACGTTCAGCTCGGTCTCGGGGATCGCGACCTGGAGGTTCGGGTCGGCCTCCACGCTGGCGAGGTCGTCGACAGACAGCAGGACCGCGATGTCGACGGTGCCGGCCTGCAGCTCGGCGAGGCGGGCCGTGGGCTCGGTGATGCCGCGGAACACCAACTGCTCGACGTTGGCCGGACCGTTCCAGTAGTCGTCGTTGCGCTCGAGGACCAGGCGCTCGCCCTCGATCCACTCGACGAACTTGAAGGGGCCCGTGCCGACCGAGCCGACGGCCGGCGTGCCGTAGGCGACGCCGTGCTCCATGACGGCGGCGGGGCTGTCGAACTGGAAGTACACGGCCGCCCACAGCGCGGGCAGGAACGGCGCCGGCTGGGTGAGCGTGAACTGGACCTCGTACTCGTCGACGACGGTCACCTCGGCGATGAGGTTGCCCTCGCCCAGCGGCCCGCCGAAGACCCAGCCCCACGGCACGAAGGTCTTGCCCTGGTCACGGCCGCTGTACGGGTGGCTCGGGTCGTTCCAGCGGTCGACGTTGAACTTCACGGCCTCGGCGTTGAACGGCGTGCCGTCGTGGAACGTCACGCCCTCGCGGAGCTTGAAGTTCCACACGGTGGCGTCCTCGTTGGCGCTCCACTCGGTCGCGAGGCTGGGGACCAGGTCGGTGCCCCCGGGCACGAAGTCCACCAGGCGCTCGGTGATCTGGGCGCTGACGACGAGCGAGTTGCCGTCCTGTGAGTCGACGGAGTCGAGCGAGGAGGGGTACCCGCTCACCCCCATCACGAGGGTCTGAGCGCTCGCGAGGCCTAGGAACACCAAGGCCAGGAGAGCCGTCACTAGCTTCTTCATGACACCTCCAAAGAACACTTGCTCGCCTCCTCGAGGCGAGGCCCGACAGTTTCGGTCCGATGTGGAGAGTATCACAATGACCGTTGGGCACGGCCTAACCTAGTCTTCAGACTGCCTGCGGCACCGCGTCTGGGACGAGGACGCCGTCGACCAGGCGGTAGACGGAGACACGCGCCGCCTCCGCCTCCGCCAGGAGCGTCTCGTCGTGGGTCACCAGCACGACCGCCTTGCCGCCGTCGGCGGCGAGGTCGCGGAACAGGCGGAACACCTCGAGGGCACGCGGCCGGTCGAGCGACCCGGTGGGCTCGTCGGCGATGAGGCACGGCGGGTCGAGGGCGAGGGCCCTGGCCACGGCGGCGCGCTGCCTCTCCCCGCCCGACAGCTGCGCCGGCAGGTGCGAGGCGCGGTGCGAGATCCCCACCAGCTCGAGCAGCTCGCGCCCCCGTCGCTCGTCCACCTCCCCCACGATGCGCATGGGCAGCAGGGCGTTCTCGAGCGCGGTGAGGTCCTCCAGCAGGTAGTGCTGCTGGAACACTAGCCCTACGTTCCGAGCGCGCAGGCCGGCCAGCTCGGAGCGGCGCAGGCCGCTCAGGGCGACGTCTCCCCACCAGACCTCGCCGGCGTCGGGCTTGTCGAGGCCCGCCAGTACGTGCAGCAGGGTGCTCTTCCCCGACCCGGAGGGCCCGAGCACGACGGCCAGCTCGCCGGGGTCGACGCGGAGGTCGACGCCGCGCAGCACGTTCACCTCGGCGGCCGGCGTGCTGAAGCGGCGATGCACCCCTTCACACGCCAGCACGCTCGCCACGCTGGTACTATACGTCCTGGAGCGCGAAAGCCCCGGACCGAGCGCCGAGTGCGGCTCCCCGTTGGA
>DATGNP010000216.1:0-11970 GCA_035306665.1 Trueperaceae bacterium | reverse complement strand
GACGAGGACGTCGTGGAGCCACCAGTACGTAGCCCCCAGGACCGCCCACGCGCCGGCGGCGAGGACCGTGCCGGCCAGGGCCGTGGTGAGCGGGACGGGCAGCCCCAGCGAGGAGAGCACGACGGCCAGCAGCCACAAACCGTAGAGGAGCGGCTCGGGGAGCCGCACGACGCGCCGCGTCGCGAGGTTCACGAGCAGGCTGCCCAGGCCGGCGAGGAGCCCCGGCCACGCGCCCAGCGCCGCGCCGACCAGGGCGGCGAGGTTCACCTGGTCGAGGCTCACCGGCCAGAGGCGCTCGGCGGTGTCGCCGAGGCGTCTGAGCACGAGGCCGCCGACGCGGTTGATCAGGACCATGACGCCGGCGCCTGACAGCGCCCCCGCCAGGGCGGCGGGGGGGCCCGGCAGGCCGGGGGCGCCGGACCACAGCAGCGAGCCGAGCAGGGCGAGCGCCAGGGCGGGGAGGGTGAGGACGTCGGGCAGGACGTAGCGCTCGAGGTCGATGAGGGCGGCCATGACGAGCATCGCGACGACCGCCAGGAGGGGCAGGACGGCGGCGCCGTGGAGGTCGGGCGGGAAGGCGGCCACGAGCAGCGCGAACAGCGCCGCCATCAGCGCCTCCACCAGCGGGTAGCGCGGCGAGATGCGGGCGCCGCAGGTGCGGCAGCGGCCGCGCAGAGCGAGCCACGACAGCACGGGCACGAGGTCGAGGAAGCCGAGGCGTCGCCCGCAGCTGGGACAGCGGCTGCCGGGGTGGACGACCGACTCGCCGCGCGGCAGGCGGTAGACGACGACGTTGCCGAAGCTGCCGACCACCGCGCCGAGCAGCGCGGCGAAGACGACGACGAGGGTCGTCACGCGCGCGGTCCGGACGCGGCGGGCGTGACGCTTTCGGCTGTGGGGCGGGGGGGCAGGTCGGGAACGCGCTCCAAGAGGGTTCTCATCATCCCGGTGTTACACTTCGGCCGCTATGAAGAGGCTCACCGTGATCGGCATCGCGCTCGTCCTGGCGCTCGTTCTCGCGTTCACGAACCTGAGCGCCCAGGGCCGGCCGACCAAGGTGGTCTTCGTGCGGGCGCAGGCGGCCATCCTGGCGCACCCCGCGGGGGCGCAGGTCGAGGAGCTGAGGCAGCAGGCGCAGGCCGAGATCGGTGAGCTGCTCACGAGCATCCAGGCGCTGGAGTCGCGGATCGCCGCCGGCGAGGAGCTGAGCCCCGAGGACAACGAGCGCTACCAGGCCCTCGTCACGTCGGCGAACGCGGTCCAGGAGCGGTACCGGCAGGAGATCGACGCCGCCGCCCAGCCCGCGATCCAGGCCGTGAACGGCATCCTCGCCGAGCTGGCCGCCGAGAACGGCTACACGCTGATCATGGACGCGGACAAGGCGCGTGAGCTCGACCTCGTCGTCTACGCCGACGACGACCTCGACGTCACGCAGCTGGTGGTCGACAGGCTCAACGCCCAGTGAGGTAGGTCCGGCAGCCGGCGGACGCGGCTAGCCCTCCTCACGCCCTCCGGCGCCGTCTGCAGGCTTGGCGGCAGCGGCCTCGTCGCCGAGCTTGGCGGCGGCCTCGCCGCCCGTCGGCTCCCCCGCGCGCGCCAGCTCCTCCCTCAGCCGCGCCAGCTCGCGCTCGTCCTCAGCGCTGAGCTCGGCCGTCGCCAGGAGGTCGGGGCGGCGCAGGAGCGTGCGGCGCAGCGCCTCGCGGCGGCGCCAGGCCGCGACGTTGCCGTGGTGCCCCGACAGGAGGACCTCCGGGACGCCCAGGCCGCGGAACTCGGCCGGGCGGGTGTACTCCGGGTAGTCGAGCAGGCCGGAGGCGAACGAGTCCTGGCGATGGCTCTCCTCGTCACCCAGCGCGCCGGGCAGCAGGCGCGTGACGGCCTCGATCACGCACAGCGCCGGCAGCTCGCCGCCCATGAGGACGAAGTCTCCGATCGACACCTCGCGGGTGACGAGGCTCTCCACCCTCGCGTCGAAGCCCTCGTAGCGGGCGGCCAGCAGGCAGACGTGACGCTTGGTCGCCAGCTCCGCGACGAGCCCCTGGGTGAGCCTCTCGCCGGCCGGCGTCAGCAGCACGACCTCGTCGGGCGGCGGGTCGTCGGCCGCGGCCTCGTCGATCGCCGCCGCGGCGACGTCGACGCGCACGACCATGCCGGCGCCGCCGCCGTACGGGGCGTCGTCGACGCGCCCCGTGCGGTTGCCCGCGAAGCGCCTGAGGTCGCGCACCTCCACGCCGACGATGCCCTCGCGGACGGCGCGGGCGAGCAGCGCCTCCTCGAGGTACGGCGTCACCAGGCCCGGGAAGAGGGTGTAGACGGTGAAGCGCACGGCGCGCCTACTCGAGGAGCCCGGGGGGCGGGTCGGTGAGCTCCAGGGCCTCCTCCGTGAGCGTCACGTAGGGCGCCACGAGGGGCACGAGGGCGTCGGTGCCGCCCGTGAGGGCGACGGTGACGTACGGGTTCGCTGCGTTGAGGTAGGCGTCGACGACCTCGCCCACGCGGGCGCCGTCGACGGTGACCGGCAGTCCCAGCAACGCGTCGGCGGCGTCGCCGGCGGCGACGCGCTCGGCGAAGCCTTCAGGCAGGTCCTCGGGGTCGGCCCACACGCCGGCGTTCACCAAGGCGCGTGCCGTCTCGCGGTCGCGGACGCCCTCCAGGTGGACGACGAGCGCGCCCGAACGCTCCTCGGCGCGGCGCAGGCGCGTGGCGCCCAGCCCGGCGACGAAGAGGCGCGGTCGTGCCGCCAGGAGCGCTGCGAGATCGTCCGGGTCCAGCTCGCCCTCGAGGAGCAGCCTCACCCCGCCGTCGAGCTTGAACGACCTTCCCAGCCTCCCGACCCTCACGTAGTCGGGCGGCGGCGCGGCGGGCGCGAGGCGCCTCATTCCAGCAGCTGTACCTCTACCCGCTGTCGCCCGTCGGCGGCGGCGCGCGCCAGCGTGCGCACGGCGTTGATCACGCGGCCGCCGCGGCCGATGATCCGGCCGGCGTCCTCGGGCGCGCACGTCACCTTGATCACGACGGCGCGGTCCTCGCGCTCGGCCCTGACGACGAGGCGCTCGGGGTCCTGCACGAGGTTCACGAGGCAGTAGTTGACGAGGTCGACGACCATGGACCCTCCGGTCCTCAGGAGTTGGCCGCGGCCTCCTGCCGCTTCACATAGGCGGCGCGGCGCTTGGCCTTGACGTTCGGGGTCTCGACGCCGGCCTTCTCGAGGAGGCGGAGGGCGGTGTCGGTGGGCTGGGCGCCCCGGGCGAGCCAGTGAGCGGCGCGCTCGACGTCGACCTTCAGCGACTCTGCGGTCTGCTCCTGCGGGTCGTAGTAGCCGATCTGCTCGATGTAGTCACCCGCGCGCTTCGTCCGGCTGTCGACGACGACCATCCGGTAGTGCGGGTTGTGGATCGAGCCCATGCGCATCAGGCGGATCTTTACCATGCGTTCGTAGTTCCCTTCGCGGCCCGCCGGCGCGGGTGAGCGCCGCGGCCATGGCCGCCATGGGGGCGGCCGCCACACTAAGCTCCCCAGTCTACACGCCGAGGGGGCGCCTGCAACGTCGGGAGGCGCGGCGGGGCGGGCCGCGGCCGCTGCCGGCCGGGCCCGGTCGGGGCCGAGCCGTCGCCTGCTACGCTGTCGCCCATCGCACAGCGCCGGGGAGGTCCCCATGAGGTTCCCGCGTGCCGCACCCGTCCTGACCGCCATCCTGCTCGCCGTCTCGGCCTGCCAGCGCCCGCCCGAGGTCGAACCCCCGGCGCCGCCGCCACCCGACTGGCTGTGGTTCAGCGTCTGGGGCGACAGCAAGCTGGTCGCGTTCGACGAGGAGCAGCTCGCTGTGGGTGCCACGGGCGCCGAGGCCGCGCTCGCGATCGGCCTCGGCGCCGATCGCCGGCCCTACGGCTTCGACTTCGACCCGGACGGCGACCTGTGGGTCGGGACCCAGGGGGGCGAGCTGCTCGAGTACGCCGCGGCCGACCTCCGCACGTCGGGCACGCCGGAGCCGGTCGCGTCGGTGACGACCGGAGCGCCTCACGTCGCCGGCGTGAGGTTCGCGGCCGACGGCTCCCTGTGGGCGACCGTGGAGGGCAAGGTCGTCGGCTGGAGCGCCGCCACGCTCGCCGCCGGCGGCGCGCCCGAACCAGACGTGGTGCTGACGAGCGCGTCCCCGTACATGGCGACCTACGCCAACGACCTGACGTTCGACGAGGCCGGCGGACTGTGGGTCGTGGGCAACGACGCGGTACTGCGCTTCTCGCCAGAGCAGCTGGCCGTGGGCGGCGCGGTCGACCCGGACGTCGTCGTCGGCAGCGACGGGACGTCGCTCGACGGCCCCAGGGGGCTGGCGTTCGACGCGAACGGCGACCTGTGGGTCACGTGCTTCGGGAGCGGGGTGGTGGAGAAGCTGAGGCGCCAGGACCTCGCGGCGAGCGGGACCCCGACCCCGGTCGTCAGGCTGGCCGTCCCCGGCACCTACCAGATGCGCCTCGCGTTCGACGGGGACGACGGCATGTGGGTGAGCTCGCTGTACGGCCCCAGCTTCGGTCCCGCCGGCCACGTGGCGCTGGTGACGCCGCCGAACCGCGTGAGCTCCGGCACGGCCCCGGCGAGCGTCGAGCTGACCGAGCTGGGCCAGATCGACGCGGGCGGCGCGATCCGTTTCCACCCGGGTCCGGGCTGAGGCTCAGGCCCGGCCGGCGGAGCCGCGCAGGCCCCGGCCCCGCCCGGGCGGCCGCCTGCCCATGCGCTTCATCAGCTTGCGCATCTCCTCGTAGTTCTTCACGAGCCGGTTGATGTCCTGCACCTGGGTGCCCGAGCCCTTGGCGATGCGGCGTCGGCGGCTGGCGTCGAGGATGCGCGGGTTCGCGCGCTCCTTCTCGGTCATGCTCGAGATGATCGCCTCGATGCGGGCGATCTCCTTCTCGTCGACCTCGACCCCCGGCGGCAGCAGCTTGCCGGCGCCCGGGATCATCTTCAGGACGTCGCCGAACGAGCCGATCTGCTTGAGCTTGCGCATCTGCACGAGCATGTCCTGGAGCGTGAAGTCGCCCAGGTCCCTCATCTCGCGGTCGTCGTCCTGCTCGAGGACCTTGGCCTTCTCGATGAGCGTGAGCACGTCGCCCATGCCGAGGATGCGGCCGGCGACGCGGTCGGGGTGGAACGGCTCGAGCCCGTCGATCCGCTCGCTCATCCCCGCGAAGTAGATCGGCTTGCCCGTGACGTGCTTCGCCGAGAGCGCGGCGCCGCCGCGGGCGTCGCCGTCGAGCTTCGTCATGATCAGGCCGGTGACGCCGACGCGCTCGTCGAACGTGCGGGCGACGGGCAGCGACTGCTGGCCCGTCATCGCGTCGACGACGAGCACCTTCTCGGTGGGGCCGACGCGCTCGGCGAGCTCGGCCAGCTCGTCCATCAGGTCGTCGTCGACCTGCAGGCGGCCGGCCGTGTCGACGATCACCAGGTCGCGGAAGTCCTTGCGCAGGTGGGCCCCGAGGCGCTCGGCGACCTGGGCCGGCCTCTCGCCGTCCATGACCTCGAACACCGGCACGCCGATCTGGTCGCCGAGGACCTTGAGCTGGTCGCGGGCGGCGGGGCGCTGCGTGTCGGCCGCGACGAGCAGCACGCGGCGGCCCTGGCTCTTGTAGCGGTAGGCGAGCTTCCCGGCCGTCGTGGTCTTGCCGGCGCCCTGGAGGCCCATCAGGAGCCACACGTTGCCCTCGGCCTTGAGGACGGGCTGCACGCTCTTGCCGCCGAGCGTCTCGATGAGCTCCTCGTGGACGATCGCGATCACGCGCTGGTCGGGCTGGAGCGAGGTGAGGACCTCGGAGCCGACGGCCTTCTCCTGCACGCGCTTGGTGAAGTCGCGGGCGACCTCGAGGTTCACGTCGGCCTCGAGCAGCGCGACACGCACCTCGCGCAGGGCCGACTTGACGTCGGCCTCCGAGAGGCGACCGCGGCCGCGGAGGCCGCCGATCACTGACTGGAGTCTGTCGCCGAGGCTCTGGAACATGGTCACAGGGTAAGCCGAGGCGCCCGGGAGAGGCGTCTCGGGCCGGGCAGGAGGTTAGCCCGGCGGGGCGGTGCTAGCATGAGAGCCGTGCGCCACGCTCTCCTGCCACATCCGGCGGCACGCGCCGTGCGCGCCGCCGCGGCCGTCCTGGCCCTCGCGGCCGGGGCCGCCTCGCACGCGCAGCTCCTCGCCGACGTCCTGACGACGACGGCGATCGCGGCCACGTTCGACTCCTCCGTCCGCCTCCCGTCGGGCAGCCTGCGCGCGGTCGGCGCCGGGGTCGACGCCCTCGTCGCCCGCCTGCCCGGCGGCTCGGACTGGACCGACTGGGAGGCGTACGTCGCGACGGGCCTGGCCGCGAACCTGCGGCCCGCCTTCGTCCACAACGTGGTCACGTCGTTGGCGGCGGCCGGCTACCTGGAGGAGTCGCGCCAGTCGCGCACGATCACGGGCCCGAACGGCCCCGAGACCCAGACGTGGCTGACTTTCTCGGACCTCTCGGGTGCGAACCGCCACGTCCTGTACGTGATCGAGTCCGGGGACGAGGTCGCGTGGCTCATCGGCCGCGCACGCTGAGCTCTCCCTGACCGCCGCCGTCCCCGGATACGCACCGCCGCGGCGTCGGGGGCGAGGATGGTGCTCGTGACGGCGACCCACCGCACAGCCCAGGCCGCCATGGCCCTGCTGCTGGCGGCCAGCCTGACGGCGTGGGCGCAGGGGCCCGCCTCCCCGGCGGCGCCGAGCGCTCCGGCACAGGCCGGTCCCGCCGCGGCGGCGGAGCCGACGGCCGCGTCCACGCCCGCGGAGCTCCTGGCGCGGGCGGGGCAGGCGCTCGCGGACGCGCTCGCCAGCGGCGAGCAGCCCCACCCGGACCAGCCGGCGTGGCGCGCCGCCTACCTGGCGGCAGAGGACGCCGTGGCCGCCGCCCGCGACGCCGGCGACGACGCCCTGACGCGCGAGGCACTGCTGGTGGCCGCGCGCGGCTACGGCCTGATGGAGTGGCACGCCAGGGCGTTCGCGAGCTTCGACGAGTACTTCACGGTCGGCGGTGAGCTGCCGGGCTCCCCGCCGCCGCCTCCGGGCGTGCCCGACGACGCCGCGCTCTTCGCCCACGCCGCCAACGAGCTGGGGTACGCGCGCTACGTCGCCGGCGACCACGTCGGCGCCACCGGCTACTACCTGACGGTCCTCGAGGTCGCTCCCGACGACGAGGAGGCGCTGCGCTGGCTGGCGCGCATCGCGTTCGAGCGAGGCGACGCGGAGGGCGCCGAGGTCGCCGCCCGCCTCTGGGAGCGCCTGCTCGAGGTCACCCCGGACGACGAGACCGCGCGCTACTACCTGGAGCGCAGCCGCCAGCGCATCGCCGTCGGGGTGGCCGCCAGCGACTCCTTCCACGCCGGCGTCGCCGAGTACGAGGCCGGCGACCTCGAGGGCGCGCTGCAGAGCTTCCAGACGGCCCTGACCGCGAACCCCGAGTTCGTCGAGGCCGAGGTGTGGGCGGGGCGCGTAGCGCTCGAGCTCGGCCTGCCAGAGCTCGCGGCCGGGCACTGGCGGCGCGTCGTCGCCTCTCGCCCGGACGACGCCGGCGCCGCCCACTTCCTCGCCGTCGCCGAGACCCAGGCGCGCTACGGGGTGCGCGCCGGGAGCCTCTACTTCGAGGGGCTGTCGGCCTACGAGGCCGGCGACCTGGCCACGGCCAGCGAGCGGTTCGTCGCGGCCGCCGCGGCGAACGAGCGCTTCGCGGACGCCTTCGTGTGGGCCGCGAGGAGCCTGCAGGAGTCGGGCCGCGCCACCGAGTCGGTGCCCTACTGGGAGCGGGTGCTGGCGCTCGACCCGGCCGACGAGCGCGCGGCGTGGTTCCTGCGCCGCGCCCGGCTGGCGGAGGACAGGGGAGACGTCGCGGGACCGGCCTTCTTCGACGCCCTGGCCGCCTACGACGCCGGCGACCCCGAGCGCGCGCGGCGGCTGCTCGAGGAGGCCGTCGCGGCCGAGCCGGGCTTCGCCGAGGCGTGGGGTTACCTCGGCCGCATCGCCTTCCAGCAGGGGCGCTACGCCGACGCCGCCGTCGCCTACGAGCGCGCCGCCGAGCTCGCGCCCGCGGTCGGCGAGTACGCGTTCTTCGCCGAGGAGGCCATGCGCCTCGCCGGGGAGGCCGCCGCGGCCGATGATGGGGGCGAGGCGGCCGAGACGGCGCCGGCGACCCCCGACGCCCCGCCCGACGCGCCGCCGTCTCCCGACGGCGAGGGCGCCGAGCCGCCCGACGCGCCGCCTGGGGACGGCGCCGAGGGCGACGACGCGCCCGGACCGCCGGCGGGCGACGAGGGCTCGCCCGGCGCGCCGAGCGGCGACGACGCCGACGGCGACGAACCGCCCGACGCCCCGGGCGGCGGCCCGGTACTGCCGCTGCCGCCGGGCGACGGCGGCGACTAGGAGGCGCTGGCTGATGAAGCAGTTCGAGAGGCGCGTCGACGCGAACGGCGAGCCGTACCTGGCCACCGGGTTGCCCGGGTTCATGCTGATGCGGCTGCCGCTGCTCAACAAGGGCACGGCGTTCACGCGCGAGGAGCGGCTCGAGTTCGGCCTCGAGGGCCTGCTGCCCCCTCACGTCGCCACCCTCGAAGAGCAGCTGAAGCGCACCTACGAGAACTACCAGCGCTCGACGACGAACATCGACAAGCACGTCTACCTGCGCAGCCTGCAGGACCGCAACGAGGTCCTGTTCTACGCGCTGCTCGAGAGGCACCTCGAGGAGATGATGCCGATCGTCTACACGCCGACCGTCGCGGAGGCCGTGCAGACGTTCAGCCGCATCTACCGCTACCCGCGCGGCCTGACGATCAGCACCGAGAACATCGACCGCGTCGACGAGGTGCTCGAGCACGCGGTGATCCACGACGTGCGGCTCGCCGTCGTCACCGACTCCGAGGGCATCCTCGGCATCGGCGACCAGGGCTTCGGCGGGATGGGCATCTGCATCGGCAAGCTCTCGCTCTACACCGCGGCCGCCGGTATCGACCCGGCCGTCACGCTGCCGATCGAGCTCGACGTCGGCACGAACCGTGCCGACCTCCTCGACGACCCCCTGTACCTGGGCGTGCGCCACGAGCGCCTCACCGGCCAGGCGTACGACGACTTCATCGCGCGGTTCGTCGCGGCGTTCAAGCGGCGGTTCCCCGAGGCCCTGCTGCAGTGGGAGGACTTCAGCAAGCAGAAGGCGTTCACCGTTCTGGAGCGCTTCCAGGACGTGCTGCCGTCGTTCAACGACGACATCCAGGGCACGGGGGCGGTCACGCTGGCCGGGCTGCTGGCCGCCACGCGGCGCACGAAGCGGCCGCTCACCGACGAGGTGATCCTGGTGCACGGCGCCGGCGCCGGCGGCGTGGGCGTCGCGCTGCAGGTGATCGAGGGCCTCGTGGACCTCGGCCTGAGCCGCGAGGAGGCCAGGGCCCGCGTCTACTGCCTGGACTCGAGCGGCCTCGTCGTCGCCGGCAGGCCCGGGGTCGAGGGGTACAAGGAGGCCGTCGCGCAGGACCCGGCGCGCGTCGCCGGCTGGGGCGAGGACGGGCGGCCGCCGGGCCTCCTCGAGACCGTGCGCCGCGGCAAGGTCACCGTGCTGCTCGGCCTCTCCGGGCAGGGCGGCGCCTTCGGCCGCGAGGTCGTCGAGGCCGTGGCGGCGAACACGCCGACGCCGATCGTGTTCGCGATGTCCAACCCCACGGAGAACAGCGAGGCCACCCCGGAGGACGTCTACCGCTGGACGGACGGCCGCGCGATCGTCGCCACGGGCAGTCCGTTCCCGCCGGTCGAGTGGGGCGGCGCCAGGCACCAGGTGGGCCAGGCGAACAACGCGTTCGTCTTCCCGGGGCTGGGCCTGGGCGCGCTGCTGGCGCGGGTGGAGCGGGTCACGCCCGGCATGCTGCGGGCCGCGGCCGAGGCCCTGGCCGAGTACACCGACCCGGCCCGGATCGCGCAGGGCGCCGTCTACCCCTCGATCTCCGCGCTGCGCCGGGCCAGCCGCCACGTCGCCACCAAGGTCCTCGAGCAGGCCATAGACGAGGGCAACGCCCGCGTCGAGCGGCCGGAGGACCCGGCAGACTTCGTGGCGCGCGCGATGTGGGAGCCGCGCTACCTGCCGATCCGGAAGGCCTGAGTTGCGCACGGTCGTGCTGCGCGTAGTGGCGCTGGCGCTCCTCCTGCTGCTGGCGCTCGTGGGCGTGATCACCGCCCGCACCCTGTCGCGCATGCCCGACACGCTCGTCTACCTGACCCGGGACACAGGCCGCACGTTCACGCTCGAGGCGGTGCCCCGCGTCGCCCGGAGCGGCGGCCTCGAGGACCGCGTGCGGGCCCAGGTCGCGGCCTTGACGGCCGGGCCGACGCCGGAGGAGGAGCGGGACGGCCTGGGCACGACGGTGCCCGAGGGCACGCGGGTGCTGGGCGTCAGGCTCGACGACGGCGTCCTCACCGTCGACCTCTCGCGCGAGTTCACGGCGGGTGGCGGCACGGCCTCGATGGTCGGCCGCCTCAACCAGCTCTACTACACGCTGACGCAGCCGGCCGACGTCGCGGCGGTCAGCGTCACCGTCGAGGGCCGTCCCCTGACCGTGCTGGGCGGCGAGGGCATCATCGTCGACCCGGTCTGGGTCAGGGCCGAGCACCCCGAGGTGCCGTCGTGGTGAGGCGCCTGCTCCCCGCCCTGGCGGCGCTGGCGCTGCTGACGCCGGCGGCGGCCGCGGCGGGGGCGGCGTCGGGCGACTCCGCGGCGGGCGAGGGTCGCGAGCTGCGAGCGGCCGTGTTCGAGGCGACCGTCGACCTGTTCGAGGACTACTACTGGGACGAGGACCGTCTCGACTGGGAGGCGTGGGCGGCGCGCTACCGCCAGGCCGCCGTCGACGCCGAGACCCGCGCCCGCTTCGACGCCGTGATGCGGCGCATGGTGGCCGAGGTCGGCGACGACCACTCGCGCTGGCTGGGCCTGGCGGGCCTCGAGCCCGGGGCGGCGCCCATCACGGCGCCCTTCGAGCCCGGCGGGTCGGCCGCGGCGGGGGGCCTCGACGCCCTGGCCCGCCCGGACGGCCCGTCCGCGGGGCATGGGGTTCCGGGGCTCGAGGGCGACGACCGCGCGCAGGGGACGCCTACGCCGAGCCTGGGCATGGTCGTGCGCTGGGTCGGCGGCGCCGGCGTCGTCGTGGAGCGCGTCCTGCCCGCCACGCCGGCGGACGAGGCCGGCGTGCGGCGCGGCGACGTGATCGTCGCGGTGGGGGACGCGCCGCTCGAGGGCCTGGGCGCCGCCGGCGTGGGCCTCGTCCTCGGCGCCGGCGTGAGCGGGGAGAGCGTCGAGCTCACGCTCCGGCGCGCCGCGAGGGAGACCCTCACCGTGAGCCTCAGCCCGCGCTTCGTGGCGCACGCGGAGCTGCAGCGGACACCGACGGCCGAGCTGCTCGACGGCGCCGTCGGCTACCTCTACGTGCCCTCGTTCACGCTCGCCGGCACCGGCGCGCGGGCGCACGAGCTGCTCGCCGACCTCCTGTCGCGCGGCGCGCGCTCGTTCGTCCTCGACCTGCGCGGCAACCGCGGCGGGAGCCTGGCCGAGCTGGGCGTGCTGATGGGCGCGTTCCTCGACGGCGAGTGGGCCCGCGCCGTGGCGCGCGGCCGGGTCGCGTGGACAGCCTCGTTCGAGCGGCAGGCGGGCGGCGAGGCCGGCGTGGCGCTGTTGAGGGCGGAGGACGGCCGCCTCGTGCGCTCGGCCCCTGTCGCGAGCCCCGCGCTGGTGACGGGGCCCCTCGTCGTCCTCGTCGACGCCGAGACGAGCTCGGCGGCCGAGGTCGCCGCCGCCGTGCTGCAGGCCACGGGCCGGGCGCGGGTCGTGGGCACCGCGACCGCCGGGAACGTCGAGGTCGTCAGGTCGTACGTGCTGCCCGACCGCAGCCAGGTCCTCGTCGCGGTCGCGAACCTCGAGCTCAGCGACGGCCGTCCCC
>DATGNP010000215.1:0-2750 GCA_035306665.1 Trueperaceae bacterium | reverse complement strand
GGGCCAAGGCTTCCCACACGTCCGTGTGCTCGCCGTCGGCGACCGCGACGGCGTCGTAGGCCGGCGGTGCGACCAGGGCGACGGCGCCGCCGCGAGCGGCGGTCGTCTCGGGACCGGCTCCGGCCTCGGGGCCGGCGGGGCGCCCCTCCCCGGCGCGCAGCGTCTCGTCGCGGACGGCCACCCGGGTCTCAGCGCGCAGGCGCTCGAGGAAGGCGTGGTCGTGCTCGACCTCGTGCGTCCAGCGCGGCGACGGGTTCGCCTCGGCGTACTCGGCGAGGGCGCTCGCGACCGAGACCAGCGCCCTGGCGTCGATGTCGCTCTCCTCGATGGCCGTCGAGACGAGCAGGTCGATCGCCTCGCCGAAGTCCTGCCTGGCCACCTCGAGGAGCACGGTGTCGGGCCGCGTGTACCCGGCCGCCTCCTCGCTGATGAGGACCTGCTCTACAGGGACGGTCGCCTGCGGGCCGAGGGCGTCGAGCACGAGCACGGGCTCGCCCGGCAGCGAGGCGTGGCCCCACGCCGCCGACGCGCCGATGTCGCCCCAGTAGGGGCTCAGGATCTCGGTGTCCGGATCGGGCAGCACGTGGCGCCTGAAGGCTGCGTTCCTGAACCTGAGCTGGCGCTCGTACGAGGCGCCAGCCCTGACGCTCACGCCGTGCACGAATACGAGTGGCATCCTCCACCTCGCTTGCGGAACGGTTCGTCGAGCCGCCGGTCCTGCTGACCGCGGCGGCCACGGCGTCTCGTGTGACACGACTATAGGTCACCCGGGGCGGGCGTCCGCTCAGTGTGGACTGAGCGCGACCTTCACGCGACGTTGAGACCCCGCGGCTGGGCCCCACGCGGCGCCGACGCGCGGAGCCGTGGCCGCCGGCTCAGATGGGGCGCGTAAGAAGCCCGTCAGGTCCCCGAAAGAGCGCCGTGACACTCGACCTCGCATGCTGGCTCCGACATCGCAGCTCCAACTGCGAGGAGTGTCTTCGGAAGCGATGAACCCTGTCCTGTACTTGGGCGCTTGGGTCAGGGGGAGCCAGTAGCGCAACCGGCCGAACATCCGGAGGCACGAGATGGCACGTTTTCCCGTACTTCTCCTCATAGCCCTCGTCGGACTGTTGGCGGCCTGCTCGCAGGCCACTCCGCCCACCGCGGAGCCCCTGCAGGTCGTGAACCACGTTCCGGCCGCAGGCGCCACCGACGTCCCCGTCGACGTCGCCGTGGTCGTCGAGTTCGACGGTCCGCTCGACGCGGACGAGCTCTTCAAGCCGATCCGGGTGACGAACGGCGGCGCCGTCGTGGAGGGGGCCCTCTCCTACGACCAGGGCTCCAACGCGCTGGTCTTCGTTCCCGAAGCCGACCTCGACCACGGCGCCGAGTACGAGGTCACGGTCTCCGCCACGGTGACGGGCCTCAGTGGCGCCTCCCTCCGCGACGCCGTGACGTGGACCTTCACGACCGTGGCCGCTGACGACTCCGGGTCGGGCGGCGAGCCCGGCGACGAGGTCGAGGAGGACGACGTTCCGGAGGCCCCCGGCCTGCCCGGCGGTGACGACGGCTCGGACGTCCTGCCGCCCCGCGACCAGCCCGAGAGCATCTTCCCCGGCATCCTCACCGTCTCCCCGAAGCCTTGGACCTACGCGGCCAGGGACACCAGCGTCGAGGTCGTCTTCAACAAGGAGTTCGACGACCAGGTACTGCGGGACGGCGTGAGGGTGAAGGTGTTCTCCACGTTCACCGGCTTCATCTACGCGCTGATCGGCCTGGACCTCGGCAGCAAGTCCGGTCACCTCAGCGCGGACGGCGACACGGTGACGTTCACGCCCCACAAGCGCCTGTCGGGCGACATGTGGCACTGGGTGTTCCTGAGCGTCGACGTCAAGGACGACGACGGCAACCGGCTGAAGGACCGGGGGTACTGGGTCTTCAAGACCGTGAGGTAGACCCCGTACCAACCGAGACCCATGGCGGGCGGGCCGGCGACGGCCCGCCCCTTCTTCACGCTTCCGCCCGGCGCCGCGCGGCCTCGATACCGAGCGGGAGCGCTTCGTTCGCACGACGCACACTAGCCGGATGGCCGACCTGCGCCTCCCACGACACGCCGTAGCGCTCGCGGCCGCGAACATGGAGACTGAGGGCGGAGGCTACGGCATGGACGATGGGGCGCACCGCGAAGAGGTCCGGCGCGTGCACGTGGAGCCGGAGGACCGGCTCGCGTTCCGCGTGGGCGTGAACATCCTGACGCTGGCGCTGCTGGCGCTCGCCGGCTACCTGGTCTGGCGGAACTTCCTGCAGTGAGCTTCCTGGCAGCGCTGTACCTCGTCGTCGGGTTGCTGCTGCTCGGCACGCTGGCGGCCCAGGGCGTGGCCGCGCGCCACCGGCAGGTGATAAGCGTCACGCTCGGCTCGGCCGCGCGCCTGCTGGTGGGCCTGGGCCTGTTCGCCGTCGTGCTCTACGCCACCGCCTACTTCCTCGGACTGGTGGGCGGCTTCTACGAGTCGCTCACGTGCAAGGTCGTCACCCTGCCGGCCTGCGAGGACCCGCTGGCGCTGCCGGCCTGGTTGGCCCTGCCCGAGGCGAGCGTCGGCGGCGTGATCGGCATCCTGCCCCTCCTGGGCATCTTCCTCGCGAAGGCGCTGCAGCCCAAGCGCGGCCGCGCCGACCCGTACGGCCTCGGTCCGGACGACGACCCCGGCGGCGCCGGCGCGAACGCCTTGCGCAACTACTTCGTGTTCGAGAGGGACGGCGGCACCTAC
>DATGNP010000214.1:0-6313 GCA_035306665.1 Trueperaceae bacterium | reverse complement strand
CCGTTGCGCCCGACGAGCGCCAGCCTGTGGCCCTGACGGACCTCGAAGGAGGCGTCGCGGAGCACGACCTGGTCACCGTAGGCCTTCTCCACGCCGCTGAGGGCGACCAGCGACATGCCGAGCGATTCTACCAGCGCGCCTCCGGCCCGGCCGGGCCGGAGGCGGCGCCCACGGCAGCGGGGCCGCCCACAGCGTGGGCGGCCCCGGGAGCCTACTCAGGGAGCGCGCGCTCAGACGTAGCGGATGTTGTCCTCGGACTCGAGGTCGAACGCGTGGAGGAACTGCAGGTCGGCGAGGAGCTCGATCTGGTCGCCGGCCCTGACCTGCGTGTGGGGGTCGACGCGCGCGACGATGCTCTGGTCGCCGCCGACGGAGGCGATGATCATAGTCTCGGCGCCGAGCGGCTCGACGACGTCGACGGTGGCCTTGATGACGTTGTCGGCCTCGGGGATGTCACCGCCGCGGACGTCGAGGTTCTCCGGCCGGATGCCGACGTAGACCTTCTTGCCGTTGTAGGCCACCAGCTTCTGCGCCAGCTCGCCGGTGGGCTTGAGGTCGAAGTGGGGGCTGGTGATGCGGCCGTCCTGCACCGTGCCGACCATGAAGTTCATCGCGGGCGAGCCGATGAACCCGGCCACGAACTTGTTGGTGGGCCGGTCGTAGAGGTTGATCGGCGAGTCGACCTGCTGGATGTAGCCGTCCTTCATGACGACGATGCGCGTGCCCATCGTCATGGCCTCGACCTGGTCGTGCGTGACGTAGATCGTGGTCACGCCCAGGCGCTGGTGGAGCTTGCTGATCGAGGCGCGCATCTCGACGCGCAGCTTGGCGTCGAGGTTCGAGAGCGGCTCGTCCATCAGGAACACCTTGGGGTGCCTGACGATCGCGCGGCCGAGCGCGACGCGCTGGCGCTGACCGCCGGAGAGCTCGCGCGGGCGCCGGTCGAGGAGGTGCTCGATCTGCAGCATCTGGGCGGCCTCGCGCACGCGCTGGTCGATCTCGGCCTTGGGGGTGCGGCGCAGGCGCAGGCCGAACGACATGTTCTGGTAGACGTTCATGTGGGGGTAGAGCGCGTAGTTCTGGAAGACCATCGCGATGTCGCGGTCCTTCGGCGGCACGTCGTTGACGACGCGGTCGCCGATGCGGATCGTGCCCTCGGTGATCTCCTCGAGGCCGGCGATCATCCGCAGCGTCGTGGTCTTGCCGCAGCCCGAGGGGCCGACGAAGACCATGAACTCCTGGTCCTCGATGTGCAGGTTGAAGTCCGCGACGGCGGTGACGTTGCCGAAGCGCTTGTAGACGTTCTCCAGTACGACCTCTGCCATTGACCCTCCGCTGAGCGGCGCGGCGCGGCCGCCCGGCTCCCGGTCCGTACCGCTACGCGCTCGCTGCTGGCGCTGCGTCGAGAGTAGCACCAGGCCCCGCCGGCCGCGTTGCCCGTCGACTCGAATACGGTCTATATTCGGTCCATCATGCGTCTCACGGGCAAGGTCAGGTCGATCAGCTACCTCAAGGCGCGCGCCGCCGAGCTGGTGCGCGAGGTCACGGCGACGCAGGAGCCGCTGGTGATCACGCAGAACGGCGAGGCCAGGGCCGTGCTGCTGGACGTCGCCACCTTCGACCAGCTGCAGGAGACGGTCGCCCTCCTCAAGCTCCTGTCGCTGGCCGACCGCCAGGTCGAGGAGGGCATGCTCGAGCCCGCCGCGGACGCGATCGCCGCGTACCGCGTCGACGCATGACCCGGCCGGTGCTCCTCACCGACGGCGCCGCGCGCGACCTCGACGAGTGGTACGCGGCGGCGCACGCGCGCGGCGGCCTCGCCGAGGCGACCCGTATCCTGGACCGTTTGCAGGTCGTGCTGACGCGGCTCGGCGCCGGCGAGCTGCGCGACGAGCCCCTGCCGGAGCTGCGGGCCCTCGGCATCGCGACCGCGCGGCAGCACGTGACCGAGGACGGCCAGCGCGTCGTCTTCAGGGCGCAGGCGGACCGCGTGGTGGTGGTGCTGCTGGCACCGGTGAACCGCTCGTACCGGTCGCTGCTGGAGAGGCGCCTGCTGGACGCCTGAACCGCGCGGTCCGAGCGCCCGGCCAGCACTACGCGCCCGATGGTGTACTGTTGACCTCGCAGTGACAACCGAATAGGGAGGGCGTTTCAGGTCGTTCGTGGTCTGCCTCGCCCTGCTGGCCGTGGCCGGCAGCGCGCTGGCCCAACGGGGCAGGGACGGCACCGTCAACCTGATCTACTGGCAGGCGGTGTCGATCATCAACCCGTACCTCTCCGGTGGGACGAAGGACATCTACGCCTCGTCCATCGTGCTCGAGCCGCTCGTCCGCTACGACGTGGACGGCAACTACGTCCCGTGGCTGGCCACCGAGCTGCCCACGGTCGAGAACGGCGGCGTCTCCGAGGACTTCACGAGCATCACGTGGAACATCAAGCCCGGCATCCTCTGGTCCGACGGCACGCCCCTGACCTCGCGTGACTTCGAGTTCACGTGGCAGTACTGCACCTCCGGCGGCGGGTGCGTCGCCGAGGACTTCTTCGCCGGCATCACGCACTTCACGCTCCACTCCGACACCAGCTTCACGATCCACTTCGACGCCCCGAAGCCCGTGCCCTACAGCGCGTTCGTCGGCGCCGAGGCCCCCGTGATCCAGGCCGCGCAGTTCGCCGACTGCCTGGGCGAGAACATGCAGACCTGCACCGAGGCGAACTTCTACCCGCGGGGCACGGGTCCGTACGTCGTCAGCGACATGCGCCCCAACGACGTCGTCACGTTCGTCGCCAACGAGCACTACCGCGAGCCCGACAAGCCCGCCTTCGCGACCGTGGTGATCAAGGGCGGCGGCGACGCCGCGGCCGCGGCGCGCGCGGTCCTCGAGACCGGCGAGGCCGACTGGGCCTGGAACCTGCAGGTCGCGCCCGAGGTCCTCGCGCAGATGGAGGCGGCCGGCATCGGCCAGCTCACGACCTCGTTCGGCACCTCCATGGAACGCGTGATGTTCCAGTGGACCAACGTCGACCCCTCGCTCGGCGACGACCGCGGCGAGCTGATGGGCGGCAACAACCCGCACCCCTTCCTCACCGACAGGCGCGTGCGGCAGGCGATGGCGATCGACCAGGAGGTCCTCGTCGAGGTCGGCTACGGCGCGACCGGCCGCGTCACGTGCAACCTCGTCCCCGCCCCGGCGATGTACGCCTCGACCGCCAACGACGGCTGCGAGGTGCAGGACATCGAGGGCGCGAACGCCCTTCTCGACGAGGCCGGCTGGGTCCGCGGCCCCGACGGCGTCAGGACGAAGGACGGCATGCGCCTCAGCGTGCTGTTCCAGACCTCCACGAACGCGGTGCGCCAGGACTTCCAGGCACTGATCCAGGAGTGGTGGCGCGAGATCGGCGTCGAGGTCGAGCTCAAGAACTCCGACGCCGGCGTGTTCTTCGGCAACGACCCGTCGAGCCCCGACACCTACGGCAAGTTCTGGGCCGACGTGCAGATGTACACCTCGAGCGCGTCCGGCACGGACATCCCGGCCTACATCGCGGCCTACCTCTGCTCGCAGGCGGCGCAGCGCGCGAACAACTGGCTGGGGTCGAACAACACGCGCTACTGCAACCCCGAGTTCGACGCCCTGCACGCCCAGCTCTCGGTCACCGCCGACCTGAACGAGCGCGCCGAGATCATCAAGCGCCTCAACGACATCGTCGTGCAGGACTACGTGGTCGTGCCGCTCGTCTACCGCGGCGACGTGTCGGCCCGCGCGAACTCGCTCCTCGGCACCGCGAAGAACTCGTGGGACTCGGAGCTGTGGAACATCGCGGACTGGCACCGCGGCGACTGAGGCCCTAGGGTCTGTGTCACTACCCGGCGTGGGGGAGCGTTCTCCGCTCCCCCCGCCCCTATCTTCCGACCGGTCGCGAGGCTATGAGAGACCCGAACCGCGGTAGCCAAGGATGAGCCAGTACCTCCTCAGGCGGCTGCTGACGGCCGTCCCGACGCTGCTCGTCATCAGCTTCATCATCTTCGCGCTGCTCGACCTGGCTCCCGGCGACCCCACGGGCAACCTGCCGATGACGCTGTCGATGGAGACGCGTCTGGCGATCAGGGCCTCGCTGGGCCTCGACGACCCGTTCCTCGTCAAGTACGCGAAGTGGCTCAGGCAGTTCTTCTTCTACGAGCCGCACGCGCTCATCGAGTCGGTGACGGGCATCGACCTGCCCGGCGACTACTCCGCCAACCGCATCCTGTCGTGGCAGACGCGCAGCCCCGTCTCCGACCTGATCGCCCGCGTCTCCCCCAGACCCTGTGGGTGGTGGGCCTCGCCTACCTCTTCGGCGTGCTGATCGCGGTCCCCGTGGGGGTCATCTCCGCCTACCGCCAGTACTCGTGGTTCGACCAGATCGGCACCTTCGTCTCGCTGATCGGCTTCTCGGTCCCGACGTTCTTCACCGGCCTGCTGGCCATCATCGTCTTCAGCGTCTCGCTGCGGTGGCTGCCGTCGATCTACGACACCACGCTGGTCGTGCGCGACTGGCCGTCGTTCGTGCAGCAGGTCAAGCAGATGGCCATGCCGGTGACCGTGCTGGCGTTCTTCAACGCCTCGCAGCTCAGCCGCTTCATGCGCTCGACGATGCTCGACAACCTCAGCCAGGACTACGCGCGCACGGCGCGCTCGAAGGGCCTGCGCGAGAAGGCGGTCGTGCTCGGCCACGTGTTCAGGAACAGCCTGATCCCCGTCGTCACCCTCATCGCCCTGGGCATCCCAGGCATCTTCACGGGCGCGATCATCACCGAGCAGATCTTCCGCGTGAACGGGCTCGGCGACCTGCTGATCCGCGCGATCTACGCCTCCGACATCCCCATGGTGCAGTCGATAAGCTTCATCTTCGCCGTGCTCATCGTGCTCTTCAACATCCTCGCCGACATGACCTACGGCTTCCTCGACCCGAGGATCCGGTATGACTGACCGCGCCGGCGAGGTCGGCGTGCTCGGCGTCGAGGAGCCGGCGGCCGCCGTGCCCCGCGCCGCGGAGCGGGGACGCGCCGCGCGCGGGCGGCTGCGAGAGCTGTGGCGGCGCTTCGCGAAGCACCGCGGCGCGGTGGCGGGCATGCTGACCTTCGGCCTCATCGTGCTCGTCGTCGTGGTCGGCCCGCTCGTGTACGCCGTCGACCCGCTCAAGACCGACATCAGGGCCCGGAACCAGGCGCCGTCCCTCGAGCATCCGTTCGGCACCGACAACCTCGGGCACGACCTGCTGGCGCAGAACCTCGCCGGCGGCCGCGTCTCGCTGACCGTGGGCGTCGCAGCCATGCTCATCAGCGTGATCGTCGGGACCGTGATCGGCCAGCTCGCCGGCTACTACCGGCGGCTCGACGGCCCCCTGATGCGCCTGACCGACATGTTCCTGGCGCTGCCGATCCTCCCGCTGCTCCTGGTCGCTGTCCTCCTGTTCCGCGACTCGCTGCGGGCCGCGATGGGGCCGCAGGCGGGCATC
Organism: Trueperaceae bacterium; assembly: GCA_035306665.1. Classification (GTDB taxonomy): domain Bacteria; phylum Deinococcota; class Deinococci; order Deinococcales; family Trueperaceae; genus DASRWD01. The sequence continues at coordinate 820 of DATGNP010000214.1, read as the reverse complement.
TTCGTGCTCATCGTCGTGATCATCGGCATCACGTCGTGGATGAACACCGCGCGCGTCGTGAGGGGCGAGGTGCTGGCGCTGAAGGAGCGCGAGTTCGTCACGGCCGCGGACGCCCTCGGCTCCGGCGCGAACCGCATCATGTGGACGCACATCCTGCCCAACGTCATGAGCCCGATCCTCGTCTCGGCCTCGCTGGGGATGGCCAGCGCGATCATCACCGAGTCGGCCCTGTCCTTCCTCGGCCTCGGCTTCCCGCCCGACGTCCCGACCTGGGGACGCCTCCTCTACGACGGGCGCGACTACCTCGGCATCACGCCCATGCGCGTCGTGTGGCCCGGCATGTTCATCTCGCTGACCGTGCTCAGCATCAACTTCATGGGCGACGGCCTGCGCGACGCCCTCGACCCGCGCTCCCGCAACCGGGTCTGAGGCGGCGCACCGCGCGCGTCGGAGGCCGCGGGACGCCGCTGCTACACTCCCGCCGTGGACGACCAGCGGCGCCTCAGCGAGGCGCGCGAGGCCTACCGTCGCGGCGACTGGGCTGCCGCCTACGGGGCCTTCGGGTCGGCAGCCGCCGAGCTGCCGCCGCCCGCGACCGACCTCGTGGCCTGGGCCACCTGCGCCTACCTGCTGGGTCACGAGGACGAGTTCGTCACCCTCCTCGACCGCGCCCATCACGGCTACCTCGACCACGGCGACAGGGAGCGGGCCGCCTACTGCGCCAGCTGGCTGGCGCTGAACCTGGCGGCGGCGGGGGCGGCCGCGCCGGCGAGCGGCTGGTTCGCGCGCGCGAGGCGGCTGCTCGAGGGCGCGAGGGACG
>DATGNP010000213.1:0-4282 GCA_035306665.1 Trueperaceae bacterium | reverse complement strand
CCCTGGACGATCGCCTCCTTGTCGACGGCGTAGTTGAGGGCCTGCCTGACGCGCGCGTCGTCGAGGGGCGGCTTGCTCGTGTTGATGACGATGAAGATCGTGCGGTTGCTGGGGCCGAACACGACCTCGACCGCCGGGTTCGCCTCGAGCGCCGGGATGTCGGAGGCCGGCGGCAGGATGATCATGTCGACCTGGCCGGAGAGGAGCAGGCTCTCGCGCGTCGTGGCCTCGGGGACGATGTGGAAGACGACCTCGTCGTAGTACGGCTTCTCGCCCCAGTAGTCCTCGAAGCGGGTGACGACGATGCGCTCGCCGAACGACCGCGACGTGAACGTGTACGGCCCGGTGCCGACGAGGTGCGTGATGTTCTCGTACGAGTTGCCCTCGAGGTCTACCGACGCCGGCGAGACGAGCGCGGCCGTCGTCTGGGTGAGGGCGCCGGCCATGTACGGCGCCGGCTGGGAGAGGTGCAGCCTGACGTGCAGTTCGTCGACGGCCTCGACGCTCTCGATAGGCGCGTAGGGCCCGCGGCGCGGGACGTTCACGTTCGGGTCGAGGAGCCGCTCGAAGTTCCACACGACGACGTCGGCCGTGAGGGGCGTGCCGTCGTGGAACACGACGCCCTCGCGCAGCGTGAGGTCCATCGTGAGCCCGTCCTCCGACGTGGACCACTCGGTGGCGAGCAGCGGCACCAGCGCGCCCGTCTCGTCGATGCCGATCAGCGTCTGGGCCATGTAGTCGATGATGTTGTCGATCGTCGTCGTCGTGCCCTGGACCGGGTCGAGCGAGTCGGCGTCGACGCCGATCGCGATCCGGAACGTCTCCTGAGCCAGGGACGTCCCGGCCAGGAGCATCGCGAGGACCAAGAGTGGCTTCGTGATACCGCGCATGTGGGTCCACCTCCGCAATCGCAGACAAGAGCGAACGTCCTTTGATATCAGATTCCCGCGCGCCGCGGGAGCCCGGAGGGCCCGACGGCAGGGGACGGCGAGGACCGGCGAGACAGGCCGGACGTCCGGCCGGCAGCCTCAGGCCGTCGGCGTGTACATCTCGCCGATCGTGAACGACATCAGGGCGAAGAGGAACGCCATGCCGGTGAGCAGCGTCGGGACCCAGCGGCCACCGCGCTGCCGCTCGGGCAGCCAGTAGAGGAGGAGGTAGAAGAACAGGGTGCCCGTCCCGCCGAGGTAGTGGACGAAGAGCTGCATGGGCCCGAGGCCCTGGTCGAGCAGCTTGATGCCGATGAGCAGCTGCGCCGCGATCACGAGCTGGGTGCAGATGAAGAGGCCGTGCGCCCAGCGGCCCGGCGTTCGTCCGCGCGCTCCGAGCACGGCGGCCACGACGAGCGAGGCCAGTGTGGTCAGCACCACCGCCGTGCCGACGGCGAAGTGCACGCTGCTAGGTACCCAGATACCGTCGATCATCGAGCTCTCCCGAGGTCGGCGCCTTGGGCGGCGCCTGCCCAGCACTACACCATCACGGCCATGAGCCGTGATGGTGTACGCTTCGGCGCCATGACGAGCGACGAGGGCGCCCCGAAGGCCGCCGAGCACCCACCGTTCGACCCGGCGGCGCCGATAGGCGACGCCGAGCGGCGGGAGCGGGCGCGCCGGCTCTTCGACCTCGTGCCCGCCGACCTCGACGCCGTCGTGCTGTTCGACGAGCAGTACGTCCAGTACTACGCCGGCTTCGTGTTCATCCCCACCGAGCGCCCGGTCGCCGTTGCGGTCACGCGCGACGGCGCCCGCACGCTGCTGGTCCCGCGCCTCGAGCAGGAGCACGCCGACCAGTCCTGCGAGGTCGAGGACACGCTCGTCTACCCGGAGTACCCCGGTGAGACGCACCCCATGCGCCGGCTCGCGGACCACCTGCGCGGCCAGGGCGTTAGGCGCGTGGGCGTCGACCACGACGGCTACCCGGTCGTGATGGGCTACCGGCCCTACCCGCTGAGCGGCGAGCTCGAGGTCGCCTTCGTGTCGCCGCTGGTGGACGCGCAGATGGCCGTCAAGTCGGAGGCCGAGCTGGCCCTGATCCGCGAGAGCGTCTGGTGGGGCGACCACGCGCACCGCCTCCTGCAGGCCTACACGCGGCCGGGGCTGACCGAGACCGAGGTCGTAGGCCGCGCATGCAGGGAGGCCACGCGGCGGATGCGCGAGTGGCGCGGCGCGCCCTACCGCAAGCTCAACCGCTGGATCGACGGCGCGCTCGCGATCTACCGGGGCCAGATCGGACCCGACAGCGCGCTGCCGCACGCGATGACGACCGACGCGACGTTCGCTGTGGGCGACACCCTCGTCACGGGCGCCGCCGCCGACGCGCACGGCTACCTCTCCGAGCTCGAGCGCACGATGTTCGTCGGCGAGCCCTCGCCGGAGCAGCGGCGCTACTTCGGGCACATGCTCGCGCTCCAAGACATCGCCTTCGAGGCGATCCGGCCGGGCGCGAAGGCATCGGACGTCGACCGGGCCGTCCAGGCCTACTACCGCCGCGAGGGGCTGACGGACACGTGGCGGCACCACGTCGGGCACGGGCTGGGCCAGCGCATCCACGAGAGCCCGTTCCTCGACGTCGGCGACGACACGGTCCTCGAGCCGGGCATGGTCCTGTCGGTGGAGCCGGGAATCTACGTGCCCGGGCTCGGCGGGTTCCGCCACTCGGACACCGTGCTCGTGACCGCGACCGGCAACGAGCTGCTGACCACGTACCCGCGCGACCTGGCTTCGCTCGTCATCGCGCCGTGAGGCCGGAGGCGCCCTTCCCCCCAGGCCACACGCGGGTCGTCAGGCCATGTAGTACTCCCACTTGATGCCGTCGGGGTCCTTGAAGGCCACGTAGCGCTTGCCGAGGGCCTCGTCGGTCTTCACGCCGGTCGTCCAGACGCCCGCGGCCGCGAGCTCCCGCTCGATGCGCTCGAGCTCGCCCTCGTCCTCGCAGACGAGGGCGACGTGGTCGAGGCCCACCCGGAAGGGGTCGAAGCCGTCGCCGGCAGGCGTCGCCTGGTCGGGGCCGCGCGCGCCGAACAGGGCGCTACCGGCGGCGAAGAGCAGCAGCCCCGGGACCTCCATCACGACCGGGAAGCCGAGGAGCCCGACGTAGAAGCCCTTGCTGCGCTCGAGGTCGGTCGAGCGGAGCGACAGGTGGTGGAGCCCTGGTGTCTTGAGGCCGATGGCCATGGTGGCGCCTCCCCCTTCCGGGCCGATGGCCCGCGAACGAGCCGCCCTGCGGAGCGGTGGGAGGAAGCCGTGAGCGTTCGCCGGGGCGGTGCCACGATCATGCGGCAGCGTCGGGGCGCGATGCAACGAGCGCGCTCCGGCCGGCCGGGGCGCGGGGCGGGCGCGGGTCCGAAGCGCTCGGCGTAGGCGGCCGCCCCGGCCGCGAGGTCGAACCGGAGCACGCCGAGCCGCCCGCTTCATCTCTCCTTAACTTTCCCCGTGCCTGGGACGCGCAACGTAGGCGTCCAGGAGGTCAGCCATGCCGCGGATGACGGCCGAGGAGATCGCGTCCGAGTACCCGGGCGCCGAGCGGTACATGCCCGAGAGCGCGAGCCTGAGCGCGATGCGCGAGGCCGTGCAGGCGTGCCGCGGCTGCCCGCTCTACCAGGACGCCACGCGGGCCGTCTTCGGCGAGGGCCCCTCACGGACTCGGCTGATGCTCGTGGGAGAGGTGCCGGGCGACGAGGAGGACCGGCAGGGGAGACCCTTCGTCGGGCCCGCTGGCAGGCTCCTCGACCAGGCGCTCGCCGAGGCCGGCATCGCCCGCGAGGACGCCTACCTTACGAACGTCGTGAAGCACTTCAAGTGGGAGCAGCGCGGCAAGCGGCGCCTGCACCAGACCCCGAACCGGTGGGAGATAGCGGCATGCATCCCCTGGCTCGACGCCGAGGTCTCCCGGGTCGCGCCCGAGGCCGTCGTGGCTATGGGTGCCACGGCGGCGAAGGCGCTGTTCGGGCCGGACCACCGCGTCTCGAGGCAGCACGGCCAGCCGGTGGCGTTCGGCCGCGCGCCGTTCGCGACCTCGACGCTGCACCCCTCGGCGGTGCTGAGGCGCCCCACCGAGGAGGACAGGGTCGCCGAGTTCGCGCGGCTCGTCGCGGACCTCAGGGGCGTGGCCGCCGTGCTCGCGGGCTGAGCCGCGCCGCCACGCGGCGGGTCGGCCGGCAGGGCGTCCGCGGCTGGCTCACGTGGGCCAGGGCATGGGCAGGAGGTCGACGGCGACGCCGGCGGCGGCCACGGTGAGCAGGAGCAGCAGCACCCTCCCCAGCCACCGCCACGGCTCCTCCGGC
>DATGNP010000212.1:0-2375 GCA_035306665.1 Trueperaceae bacterium | reverse complement strand
GTGGCGGCTGACCTTGACGTGGTGCAGAAGTCGGGCAGCTGGTTCAGTTACGGCGAGACGCGCCTGGGTCAGGGCAAGGAGAAGGCGGTGGAGCTCCTCACCGCCAGACCCGACCTGGTCGAAGACATCAGACGAGGCGTGTACGAGACGCTGCAGCGCGCCGGCGCCGTGAAGCTCGCGGCGGGGCCGTCCGACGAGGTCGAGGCGGAGGAGGAGGCCTACTCGCTCGAGGCCTGAGCGCCGGGGTGCGAGGCGGGCGCCGCGAGCGGCGCCGGGTGCCTCCCGATGTGACACCTCCCGCGTGGGGAGCCGTGCTGGTGCGGGGTACTATGCCGCCAGAACGGCGGGTCCGGCGACGCTGACGGTGGCCGGCCCCGCCGCGTGAAGCGGGAGCGGACCTCGCCCGGCACGGCCGCGCCTACCGCACCCGCCCGGAGGTGCACGCACAGGCATGGGCGTCCAAGAACCGCTAACCGGCCCGCGGGTCGGCCAGGACCCAGCCGCGGTGGTCAACGACTTCTCGTTGGCGGTCGCCACGGCCAACGGCACCGGCAGCCAGACGGCGAACCTGGCGCTGCTGCGCTCGTTCTTCAAGATGGGCATACCCGTGCACGGGAAGAACATCTTCCCGTCGAACATCCAGGGACAGCCCACCTGGTACCACATCAGGGTCAGCCGCCACGGCTACGTGGCCAGGCGCGAGCCCGAGATGCTGGTCGCCTTCAACGCCGCCACGGTGCACGAGGACGTCGCCGGGCTCCCGCCCGGCGGCGTCTGCGTCTACAACGCCGACATCGCCTTCCGCCCCGAGCGCACCGACCTCACCTACTACCCCGTCCCGGTGAAGGAGCTCCTCGCCGACGTCGAGGTCAAGGGCAAGGTCAAGGAGTACGTGGCGAACATGACGTACGTCGGCGTCGTCGCCCACCTCCTGGGCGTGCCGCTCGAGGTCGTGAGGCAGTCGCTCGAACACCACTTCGGAGGACGCGCCAAGCTCGTCGACGTCAACTTCGACGTCGTGCGGCGCGCGCACGCGTGGGCCGAGCAGAGCCTGCAGAAGGTCGACCCCTACCGCGTCGAGCCGATGGACGCCACCCAGGGCCTGATCCTCATGACCGGCAACGAGGCCGCCGCGCTCGGCGCCGTGTTCGGCGGCGTCAGCGTCGCGGCCTGGTACCCGATCACGCCGTCGACGAGCCTCATCGACGCGCTGCGCGAGTACCTGCCGAAGCTCCGCAAGGACCCCGAGGGGCGCCCCACCTACACGGTCATACAGGCCGAGGACGAGCTGGCGGCTATCGGCATGACCGTCGGCGCCGGCTGGGCCGGCGCCAGGTCCCTGACCGCCACGAGCGGGCCGGGCGTGTCGCTGATGGCCGAGTTCCTCGGCCTGGCCTACTTCGCCGAGGTGCCGGCCGTGGTGTGGGACATCCAGCGCGTCGGACCCAGCACCGGCCTGCCCACCCGCACCAGCCAGGGCGACGTCGCCTTCGCCTACGGGATCGGTCACGGCGACGGCAAGCACGTCGTCCTGTTCCCCTCGTCGATCGAGGAGTGCTTCGAGTTCGGCTACAAGGCCCACGACCTCGCCGACCAGCTCCAGACCCCTGTCCTGGTGCTCTCCGACCTCGACCTGGGCATGAACAACTGGATGGGCGAGCCGTTCGCCTACCCCGAGGAGCCGCTGCAGCGCGGGAAGGTGCTCTCCGCCGAGGAGGTCGAGCGGCTCGAGAGGTTCAGCCGCTACGCTGACGTCGACGGCGACGGCATCCCCTACCGCACGCTGCCGGGCAACCAGAACACGCGCGCGGCCTGGTTCGGCCGCGGCACCGGCCACGACGAGCACGCTCGCTACAGCGAGGACAGCGACACCTGGTGGCGCAACATGCAGCGCCTGGCGCGCAAGCACGACACGGCCAGGCAGTACGTGCCCACCGCCGTCATCGACGAGACCGCCGGCGCGCGCCTGGGCGTGATCTGCTACGGCACGACGCGCTACGCGATCGAAGAGGCCCGCGACCGCCTGGCGCGGGAGGGCGTCGCGTTCGACCTCATGCGCGTGCGCGCGCTGCCCTTCGGGGCCGAGGTCGAGGGCTTCATCGCCCGCCACGACGACCTGCTCGTCATCGAGATGAACCGCGACAACCAGCTCAGGGACATCCTCCGCGCCGAGCTGCCGCAGCACGCCGCCAAGCTCCACGGCGTCGGCTACATCGACGGCATGCCGCTGACCGCCGAGTGGGTCGAGCGGCAGCTGCTCGCGCACCTGAGCGGAAGGGCTGACTGATGGACCGCGTCCAGAAGCTCAACCTCGTCGGCCTCGCGAAGGCCGACTACGCCGCCGCACCCTCCACCCTGTGCAAGGGCTGCGGCCA
>DATGNP010000211.1:0-3238 GCA_035306665.1 Trueperaceae bacterium | reverse complement strand
CGAGGTCGTCGAGGCGATAGGTCGGGCTCTGCTCGAGGCCGGCGACGCGGAGAGGGCCCTCGCCGAGCTAGAGCGCGCCGAGGCCCTGCACCGCGAGGCGGGCGCGCTGGGCGCCGCCACCGACCTCCTCAGGGAACAGGCGCAGGCGCTGGCGCTGCTGGGCCGCTACGAGGAGGCGTACGAGCGGCTCGCCCTCTACCTCGAGGAGACGGAGGCGCAGCAGCAGGAGCACGGGGAGGTGCTCCTCGGCGTGCTGCTCGTGGAGCTCGAGGCGGGTCTCACGCGCGACAACGAGCTGCTGGCGATAACCGGGCGGGCGCTGGCCGAGGCGAACCGCGCGCTGCGCGCCCAGGCCGAGCGCCTCGAGCGCCTCAGCGCCACCGACGAGCTCACGCAGGTGCACAACCGCTGCTACCTCAACGGGCGGTTGCAGGACGCCGTCGCGCGCTGCCGCCAGGACCCCGACCGCGACATCTGCCTCGTCCTGTTCGACGTCGACGGCTTCAAGACGATCAACGACAGCTACAGCCACCTCGTCGGCGACGAGGTGCTGCACAAGACCGCGGCGATCCTCACGCGCACCTTCCGCCGCACCGACGTCGTCGCGCGCTGGGGCGGCGAGGAGTTCGCCGTCCTGCTCGTCTCGACCCCGAAGGAGGCGGCGGAGCGCGTGGCCGAGAAGGCGCGCCAGGCCGTCGCGGCGACGGCCTGGGGCGAGCTGGCGCCCGGGCTGGAGGTCACCGTCAGCGCCGGCGTCGCGTCGATGCGCGAGGTCGCCGGCGCCCCCAACGCCCTGGAGCTGCTGAAGCTGGCGGACCGCAGGCTCTACCAGGCGAAGTCGCTCGGCCGGAACCGCGTCGCCGCCGGCGACTGACCGTCCCGGCGCAGCGGCACGCGCCTCGCGGTAGGATCGACCCATCCGATATCTGAGCCACCGGCGACCGGCCCCCGCCGAGCGCCGGCAGGGAGGGCAGCGATGTCGCCACTCGACCCCAAACGCACCGTCGCCGAGCTCAAGGACCTCCGCCGACTCACCGCCGACGAGGACGGCGCCTGGCGCGTCGCCTGGACCGACACCTGGCTCGAGGCCAGGCGCTGGCTGCGGGAGAAGCTCGACGCGCTCGGCCTCGAGACGCACATGGACCCCGCAGGCAACGTCTGGTCAACGCTGCAGGGCGAGACCGACACGGCGCTCGTGATCGGCGGCCACATGGACTCGGTGCCGGGCGGGGGCTGGCTCGACGGCTGCCTCAACGTCCTCGCCGGCCTGGAGGTCGTCAGGCGGATCAGGGAGGAGCACGGCGGTAGGCCGCCCGTGACGGTGCGCCTCGTCGACTGGGCGGACGAGGAGGGGGCGCGCTTCGGGCGCAGCCTGCTGGGCTCGAGCGCCGCCGGCGGCACGCTCGACCCCGACGCGGAGCGCGACCGCCGCGACGCCGACGGCGTGAAGCTCGTCGACGCGCTGTCGCGCTGCGGCGTCGACCTCTACCGCATGAACGAGGCGCGGGCCGAGCTGGAGACGGCCGGCGCCTACCTCGAGCTGCACATCGAGCAGGGACCGGTGCTGCTCGACCTCGACCTGCCCCTGGGCGTGGTCCTGGGCACCTTCGGCGTCGAGCGCCACGCGATCCACTTCCGCGGCCAGGCCGCGCACTCCGGCTCCACGCCGATGGACAAGCGCCGGGACGCCTTCCTGGCGGCGGCGCGCATGAGCCCCGAGGTCTACGAGATCACGCGCCGGCGCGGCGGCGTGTGCACGATCGGCTCGTGCGTCACCCGCCCCGGCATCGTCACCTCGGTCGTCGCCGAGTGCGACATCACCCTCGACCAGCGTCACCTCGACGCCGAGCAGCTCGCGGGCATGCTGGCCGACGCCAAGGCCGCCAGCGAGCGCTTCGCGCGAGAGGGCGACGTGGCGGTGTCGTGGAGCCACCTGTGGAGCATCGACCCGATGCCCTTCCACCCCGAGCTGATCGAGCTCGCCGACGATGCCGTGAAGGAGGCCGCCGGGGTGTCGCACCGCCTGCCGAGCGGCCCGCTGCACGACGCCGCCGAGGTGGCCAGGGCGGGCGTGCCCACGGTGATGCTGTTCACGCAGAGCCTCCACGGCATCTCGCACAACAAGATCGAGGACACGAAGGAGGAGCACATCGAGCTCTCCGTCGTGGCGCTCGACCGCCTCGCCGACAAGACGATGCGCTGGCTGCGCGCGCGGGGGTGACGCGCACGCTCCCGCGTGAGGTGACGCACTTCCACGGGAGGGAGCGGGTAGTCTAATCGATCATTCCCGGGGGGCGGGGAGGTGCCAGGGGGCTTTGCCGGCCGCTGAGCGCGTCGTGAATCGCCTTACCCACTCGCGTGGGCTCCGGTCCGGGGGCGTCGTACCGTGAACCGGCGTGCCGGCCCGACGTGGGGAGCCTGGCGCCCGGCGCCGGGTCCAGGGGCGTGGTGAAGCCGGGCTCGGACCCGCTGCTCGACCTGGGGCAGCAGCAGCGGCAGGTCGTCTCCGGCTTCCTGTGGTCGTTGCTCGTCCTCCTGCTCCTGTCCATCGCCATCGAGGCGGTGACGACCGGAGCGCCCTTCCTCGAGCCGGCCGTCGTCGCGGCGAACCTCGTCGTCGTCCTCTTCGTGCTGGGCACGATCTTCCTGAACCGCCACGGCCGCACCCGCCTCGCGGTGTCCCTGGCGGCCGGGCTCGTGATGGTCGCGGCCTCGGTGCTGCCGCTCGCCGGCGGGCTCCGGAGCGCGCCGGCGTCGCTGCTGCTGTTCTTCGTGCCCGTCGTCGTGGCGGGGCTACTTCTCGACCGCACCGCGCTGCGCGTCGCGGCCGCCTGGGCGCTCGCCGTCGTGCTGGCCGCCCCGCTGCTGCACGGCGAGCCGATGTTCGCGTCGGACGGGTCGGCGGGCGCGTGGGCCCTCGCCGGCCCGTTCACGATGGTGCTCGTCGCCATCGTCTTCCTCCTCGACAGGTTCGGGCTCCGCTTCAAGGAGGCGATGCGCCGCGCGCTGGCGCTGCAGGTCGAGGCGCAGGACGTGATCCTCGCCGAGAAGGGCTTCACGGACGCGATGATCGAGAGCCTGCCCGGACTGTTCTTCGTCAGGGACGAGAACGGCCGCTACGTGCGCTGGAACCGCCGCTTCAGCGAGGTCACCGGCTACGACGAGGACGAGCTGCCCGGTCTCGACCCCCTCGCGCTCTACGAGGGCGAGCACAGGCAGGTGGTCGAGGACCGCATCG
>DATGNP010000210.1:0-7572 GCA_035306665.1 Trueperaceae bacterium | reverse complement strand
CACGCGGCTCACCGAGAGGGACACGGCGGTCCTCGACGCGCAGCTGCGCGCCTGCGCCGAGGCGTGCCGCGCCTGCGCCGACGAATGCGAGGAGCACGCCAGCCACATGGCGCACTGCCGCGTCTGCGCCTCGGCGTGTCGCGAGTGCCAGCAGGCCTGCGAGGGTCTTCTCGGCAGGTTGTCCGCGTGAGGCGGCCCGAGCAGCCGCCCCTGCGGGTGATCGCGCCGTCGGCCTGGGCGACCGACCACGCGGTGAGCCGCCTGACGCCGCTACCTCAGCCCGAGCGAGAGGTACTTGACCTCGAGGTACTCCTCGATGCCCCAATGCCCGCCTTCGCGCCCGATCCCCGACTGCTTGAGGCCGCCGAACGGCGCCTGCGGCGTGGACGGCACGCCGTCGTTGAGGCCCACGATCCCGTACTCCAGCGCCTCGGCCACGCGGAACGCGCGCGAGACGTCGTTCGTGAACAGGTAGGCCGCTAGGCCGAACGGCGAGTCGTTCGCCATGCGTACCGCCTCGGCGTCGTCGTCGAAGGTCACGACGGGGGCGACGGGGCCGAAGGTCTCCTCGCGCATCATCAGCATGTCCGGCGTGACGTCCGCCAGGACGGTGGGCTGGAAGTAGAGGCCTTCCAGGCCCTTGCCGCCGGTGACGACCCGCGCCCCCTTGGCGACGGCGTCCTCGACGTGGGCCGCGACCTTGGCCAGGCCCTGCGCGTCGACGAGCGGCCCGACGTCGGTCTCGTCGCGCGTGGGGTCGCCCACCACGAGGCGCGCGCTGGCCGCGGCGAACGCCGCCGTGAACTCCTCGGCGATGCCGCGCTGCACGTAGACGCGGTTCGTGCACACGCAGGTCTGCCCGGCGTTGCGGTACTTGCAGGCCACCGCCTGCGTCACCGCCACGTCGAGGTCGGCGTCGTCGAACACCAGCAGCGGGGCGTGCCCGCCCAGCTCCAGCGAGATGCGCTTGACCGTGTCGGCCGCCTGCCTGTAGAGGACCCTGCCCACCTCCGTCGAGCCCGTGAACGTGACCTTCCGGACGCGCGGGTCGGCCATCAGCGCGCCGGCCACCGGCACCGGGTCCTTGGCGGGCAGCACCTGCAGCGTGCCCTCCGGCCCGCCGGCCTCGCGCCACAGGTCGGCCGCGAGCAGCGCCGAGAGCGGGCTCTGCTCGGCGGGCTTGAGGACGAACGTGCAGCCGGCGGCGAGGGCCGGCGCCGCCTTGCGCGTGACCATCGCCAGCGGGAAGTTCCACGGCGTGACGGCGAACACCGGGCCGACGGGCTGCTTGAGCGCGAACAGCCGCTTGTGGGCGAACTGGCTCTGGATCGTCTCGCCGACGACCCGCTTCGCCTCCTCGGCGTACCACTTCACGAAGCCGGCGGCGTAGGCCACCTCGCCGCGCGACTCCCGGATGGGCTTGCCCATCTCGGCCGTCATGGCTTGGGCGAGCTCCTCCTGGCGCTCGAGCATCAGGTCGGCCCAGCGCTCCAGGAGCGCCGACCTCTCGAACGCCGTCGTCAGGCGCCACGTCTGGAACGCCTCGTGCGCCACGTCCGCCGCGCGCCGCGCCTCGTCGGCGCCGCAGTCGGCGACGCGGGCGACGACCTCACCGGTCGCCGGGCTCCTCACCTCGAACGTGGAGCCGGCGCTCTCCCACTCCCTGCCCAGGTACCTCGTGCCGATGTCCTCGGTCGCGCTCATGGCGGTGGCCTCCTCGCCGCTGCGGCTCAGCTCGTCGGGGCGGCCGGCTCGTCGCGGTCCCCCACCCTGAAGGTATCCCTCGCGGCACCGTACGCGAGCCACCTCGCGGACCGTACGGCCGCGCCCTCGTCGATGAGGCCGCGCCGCTCCAGCCGGGCCAGCCAGTCGCAGGTCGTGCGCCGCCACACGTCGTGTCGGGCCCACAGCGTGGGCAGGGCCCTGGCGTCGTCCACGAACCCGGCCAGCTTGCGGAAGCCCGCGGTCTCGACCACCGCGTCGAGGTAGCGCTCTATGCCCTTCACCGAGTCGTGGAACCACCACGGGCTGCCGAGGCGCAGCGCCGGGTAGTGCCCCGCCAGCGGCGCCAGCTCGCGGGCGTAAGTGGTCTCGTCGAGCGTGTAGACGACGAGCCGGAAGCGGGTCTCGTCGCCGAAGGCGTTCAGGAGCGGCTGCAGGCCGCGCGTGAGGTCCATGGCGACGGGGACGTCGGCGCCCATGTCGGGCCCGAAGCGGTCGAGGAGCCTGAGGTCGTGGTTGCGCAGGCTGCCGACGTGGAGCTGCATGACGAGCCCGTCCTCGGTCGCCATGCGCGCCATCTCGAAGAGCATGTGGGCGTGGAAGCGCTCGGCCTCCGCCGGGCTCGCCTGCCCCGCGAGCGCCCGGGCGAAGAGCTCCGCGGCGTCGTCGCTGTCCATGGGGGAGAGGTCGGCGCTGGTCACGGCGTGGTCGCTGGCCGTGGCGCCCGCCTCAGCGAACGCGAGGCGGCGCGCCCGGACGGCCTCCAGGAACGCCTCCAGCGAGCCCACCTCGAAGCCCACGACGGCGGCGAGGCGTTCGACGCGGGCACGCCACTCGGGGTCGGCGAGCTGCATCAGGCCGTCGGGCCGGAACGTGGGCACGACCCGCAGTCCGGCGGCCTGCGCGGAGCGGTGGTCGTCCAGCCCCGCGTCGGCGGGGTCGGTGGTGGCCAGGTGCTCGACGCCGAAGCGCGAGAGCAGCGCGCGCGGCGCGAACTCGGGCGAGACGAGGGCCTCCGCGAGCGCGTCGAAGAGCCGGTCGGCGCTGTCCGCGGACGGCCTCTCCCGCAGGCCGAAGACGTGCACGAACGTCGTCTTCAGCCACAGGCCGGTGGGCGTGCCGTCGAAGAGGTCGAAGCGCTCGCAGAAGCGGCGCCACACCGCCCTGGGGTCGGTCTCGCGCTCGCCGCCACCGAGCGGCGCGAGGCCCAGCTCCTCGTGGGCGAGGCCGTGGGCGTGCAGCAGCCTGAAGACGTAGGGGTCGCCGGTGACGAACAGGGTGGCGGGGTCGGGGAGGCGGGCGCCCTCGTCGGCGAATAGCCGCGCCGCGACGTGGCCGTGCGGCGAGACGAGCGGGAGCCGCTCGACCTCGGCGTGGAGCTCCCGCGCGCGGGAGCGCACGCTCGGCTCCGGCGAGAAGCAGCGGTCAGGGTCCAGGGTCCAGCGTTCGTTGGCCATGGGTGGCGTCGACCTCACCCTTAGCACGGGCCCCTGGGTGTCTGGTGATACCGTCTTCGGGTGCTCAAGCTCCGCGACCTGGGTCCCGTGGCGCAGCTGAAGGCCGGCCGGCTGCCGCGCCGGCTGGCGCAGCTCGTCTTCGGGCTGTGGCTGTTCGGCCTCTCGATCGCGCTGTTGCTGGTCGCGAACCTGGGCGCCATGCCGTGGGACGTGCTGCACCAGGGCCTCGCCCGCAACCTGCCCCTGTCGATCGGCACGGTGATGATCCTGACCGGCCTCGCCGTGCTGCTCCTGTGGGTGCCGCTGCGCGAGACGCCCGGGGTCGGCACGATCGCGAACGCCGTGCTCATCGGCCTGTTCACCGACGTGTGGCTACGCGTGCTGCCCGACCCCGCCGGCCTGCCCGGCGACCTCGTGTGGCGGGTCGCGTTCGTCGCCGCCGGCATCGTCCTCAACGGCTACGCCACGGCGCTCTACATCGGCAGCCAGTTCGGCCGCGGCCCGCGCGACGGCCTGATGACGGGCCTGGCGCGCGTGACCGGCCGCTCGATCGGGCTGGTGCGCACGGGCATCGAGGTCGCGGTCGTCGCCGCGGGGTTCCTCCTCGGCGGCGTCCTGGGCTGGGCGACCCTGGCGTTCGCCCTGCTCATAGGCCCGCTCGTGCAGGTGTTCCTGCCGTACGCCGTCGTCGAGCTGCCGGCGGCGGGCCCCGCCGCGCGCGGAGCGCCGGCCCCGTCGGCCGACGACTAGGGGAGAGCGGGCCGGGCCCTAGCGGCCCCACGCGTCCTGTACCGGCCCTGGCGGCTTGCCGCGTCCGAGACCCGCCCTAGTGGCCGGACACGTCGGAGTCGACGCCGTCGCCGCGGTCGAGGGCGCTGAGGCTCGCGACCTCGTCGGGCGCGAGGACGAACGAGTACACGTCGAGGTTCTCGCGCAGCCTGCCCTCGTGCGCCGACTTCGGGATCGGCACGAGGCCCAGCTGGAGGTGCCACCGCAGGACGACCTGCGCCGGCGTACGGCCATGGGCCCGCGCGATGCCGGTCACGACCGGGTCGCGCAGGAGGTCGCCGCCCTTCCCGAGCGGGCTGTACGACACGGTCACGATGCCGTGCTCCTCGTGGTAGCGCCTGTGGTCCTCGCGCGTCACGTAGGGGTTGAGCTGGACCTGGTTCACGGCGGGGACCGTCGCGGTCTCCTGGGCGAGCCGGCGCAGGTGCGCCGGCTTGAAGTTCGAGACGCCTATGGAGCGCGTGAGCCCCTCGTCCCTGAGCCGCTCGAACGTGCGCCAGGTGTCGACGTAGAGGTCGCGGGCAGGCAGGGGCCAGTGGATCAGCAGGAGGTCGACATGCTCGAGCCCGAGGCGGTCGAGGGAGCCGCGCAGGCCGTCGACGGCCTTGTCGCCGCCCTGGTGCTGGCCGTCGAGCTTGGTCGTGACGAAGACCTCGTCGCGAGGCAGCCCGCTCGCGGCCAGGGCGCGACCGACGCCGCGCTCGTTGCCGTAGCGCACGGCGGTGTCGATGTGCCGGTAGCCGAGCTCCAGGGCCAGCGCGATCACGCGCTCGGCCTCGGCGTCGTCGAGGGGCCAGGTGCCCAGGCCCAGGGTAGGCATCGTGCGGCCGTCGTTGAGTCTGATGCGCTCCGCCATGGCCAAGGGTAAACGCTGGTGCCGGTACGATGAGGCTTCCGAGCCGGAACGCGGCCGGCGGCGCCGGCGGATGGGGAGGGCGATGAGCAGAGCCATCTTCGTGCACGAGTACGGCGGCCCCGAGGTCTTGCGTCTCGAGGAGCGGGAGCTGCCCCCGCCCGGACCGGGCGAGGTGCGGGTCGCGCACCGGGCCATCGGGCTGAACTTCATCGACACCTACCAGCGCTCGGGCCTGTACAAGGTGCCCCTGCCGTTCGTGGCTGGCAACGAGGCCGCCGGCGACGTCGTGGCCGTCGGCGAGGGCGTGACCGACGTGAGGGTAGGCGACCGCGTGTGCTACCAGAGCCCCGTGGGCGCGTACGCCGAGGAGCGCAACATCCCCGCGGCGAAGCTCGCGCCCATCCCCGACGGCATCAGCTACGAGACCGCCGCCGCCGTGACCCTCAAGGGCGTGACCGCGTACTACCTGCTCCACGAGACCTGGAAGGTGAAGCCCGGCGAGAGCGTGCTCGTCCACGCCGCCGCCGGCGGCGTCGGGTCCCTCCTGGTGCCGTGGGCGAAGCACCTCGGCGCCACCGTGCTCGGCACGGCGGGCTCGGCGCGGAAGGTGGAGCAGGCGAGGGCCCTGGGGGCCGACCACGTCATCGACTACACGGTCGAGGACTTCCCGCGCCGGGTGCGCGAGCTGACCGGCGGGCGCGGCGTCGACGTCGTCTACGACGGCGTCGGGCGCGCCACGTTCGAGGGCTCGCTCGACAGCCTGCGCCCGCGGGGCCTCCTCGTCTCCTACGGCAACGCGTCCGGGCCCGTGTCGATCCCCAGCCTCGTCGTGCTGGCCGAGAAGGGGTCCCTCTACCTCACGCGCCCGACGACGGCCACGTACATGGGGACGCCCGAGCAGCTCAGGACCGCCGCGGCGGCCGTGTTCGACGCCGTCGCGCGGGGCGTGCTCGAGGTCAGGGTGAACCAGCGCTACGCGCTCGCCGACGCCGCCGAGGCCCACAGGGCCCTCGAGGCGCGCCAGACGACCGGCTCGACGGTGCTCCTGCCCTAGGGGCCGCGCACCCGGTCCGCGGGCACCGTGCGGGCTCGCTGCTGCCGCCACGGCCCGCGGGGCGGCCTCCTCGCGGCGGCGGCGTCGCCGTGGAGCCAGTCTCACGTTCGGGCGGATAACGTGCGTAGGTACCCGTCCCGGCCGCGGGCGTCCAGGGAGACATGCGCGAGATCCTCGAGTCCACCTTCAGGCAGGCGCTGGCCGGCACGCACCCGCGTGAGCTGACCGCGCGCGCCCTGCCCGACGAACGCCCGGCCCTGGTCATGGCGCTGGGGAAGGCCGCCATGACGATGCTGGAGGCGGCGCGCGAGCGCTTCCCGGGCGTGGCCTGGCTCGCCACGCCGCCGGCGCCCAAGGGCGCGCCTCCGACGACGGACGCTGCGCGGCCCCCTCACGAGCCCGGCGGGTCGGCCGACGGCGGGCCGGGTCCCGGCGAACGGGAGCCTGCGTCCGGCGAGCTGCTGCCCGGCTCCCACCCCCTGCCCGACGACCGCAGCGTCAGGGCCGCCGAGCGCGCGCTGGAGCGCGCCGCCGCGCTGGGGGCCGACGACCTCCTGCTCCTGCTCGTCTCCGGTGGCGGCAGCGCGCTCTGGTCGGCGCCGGAGCACGTCGACCTCGAGGCGAAGCGCCGCCTGACGACGCACCTGCAGCGGGCCGGCGCCGACATCTCGGAGCTGAACACGGTGCGGCGCCACCTCTCCCGGGTCAAGGGGGGCGGCCTCCTCGCCGCCACGCCGGCGCGGGTGCTGTCGCTGCTCCTCTCCGACGTGCCGGGCGACGCCCCGTGGGACATCGCCTCCGGGCCCGGCGTGGCCGACCCGACGACGTTCGCCGACGCCCTCGACGTGATCCGCCGCTTCCCGGGCGAGGCCACGGCGAGCGCGGCGGAGGCCTTCGAGAGGGGCGCGCGCGGCGAGCTGCCCGAGACCGTGAAGCCGGGCTCGACAGCCGACGCCAGGTCGGCCTCGGTCGTCATCGGCTCGTCGCGCACGCTCCTGGCCGAGGCCGCCGCCTACCTCGAGCGGAGCCTCGGCGTCCAGGCCGTGGTGCTGCACCACGACCTCGCCGGCGAGGCCAGCGAGCTGGCGGAGGGACACGCCCAGCTGGCGGCGGCCCTCCTCGACGGCGGCGACGCGCGCCCGGTCCTCCCCCTCCTCGCCTCCGACCCGCCCTACGTCGCGTGGCGGCTGTCGCGCCTGCAGGGCTCGAAGCCGGTCGCGCTGCTGAGCGGGGGAGAGGCGACGGTGACCGTGCGCGGCCGTGGGAGCGGAGGCCGCAACCAGGAGTTCGCGCTGGCGTTCGCGCTGGCGCTGGCCAGGCGCGCGCCCGAGGCGAGCGTGTGGGCGCTGTCGGCCGGCTCCGACGGGATCGACGGCAGCAGCGACGCCGCCGGGGCGTTCGTGACCCCCGACACGCTGGCGCGCGCCTCGGAGAGGGGCCTCGACCCCGAGGCGATGCTCCGGGACAACGACTCGGCAGGCTTCTTCCGCGCGCTGGGCGACCAGCTCGTCACGGGGCAGACAGGGCACAACCTCAACGACATCAGGATCGTCCTGCTCCCGCCGCTCGACCCCGCCTGAGCGCCTGCCGGGGCGCCGTGACCCTCGTCACAGCCCATGTGCCGCGCGGCACCGACGGCGAACGTCCGTGCCCCTATACATGACTCACCGGCCGAGCACGTGACCCGAGGGCTC
>DATGNP010000209.1:0-11014 GCA_035306665.1 Trueperaceae bacterium | reverse complement strand
CGCGTTCTCGAGGATGAGGACGCGGTTCGCCACGCCGATCGCCAACGCGCCTCCCGAGCCGCCCTCGCCGATCACGACCGAGACGGCCGGCACCTCGAGCCGGCTCATACGCTGGATGCAGGCCGCGATGACCCAGGCCTGGCCCTGCTCCTCGGCGGCGAGGCCCGGGTAGGCGCCGGGCGTGTCGATGAGGCACACGACGGGCAGGCGGAACTTGTCCGCCAGGTCGAACATGCGCATGGCCTTGCGGTAGCCGCTGGGGTGGCTCATCCCGAAGTTTCGCGTGATGTTCTCCTTGGTGTCGCGACCCTTCTGCTGGCCGACGACCACCACCTGGCGGCCGTCGAGCTCGGCCAGACCGGCGACCATCGCCGGGTCGTCGCCGAGGGTGCGGTCGCCGTGGAGCTCCTGGAAGCCCGCGAACGCCTGCGTCAGGTAGTCGAGGGCCGTGGGGCGGCCGGGCGCGCGCGCCACCTGCACGCGCTGCCAGCGCGTGAGGTTCTCGAACGTGTCGCGCTTGAGGCGCTCGAGCCGCGACTCGAGGAGGGCGACCTCCTCGGAGAGGTCGACGCCCTGCTCGTCGGCGTACCGACGCATGTCCTGGATCTTGGCCTCCAGGTCCTCGATCGGCTTCTCAAAGGGCAGCGGCATGCAGCTTCTCCCGCGGGGCGCGCTCCTTGGCCCCCGACAGCGCCCTCAGCACGGCGACGAGCCGCGCCTTGAGCTCCTTGCGCGGCACGACGTCGTCGACCATGCCCTTCTGCAGCAGGAACTCGGCGCGCTGGAAGCCCTCGGGCAGGTCCTGCTTTATCGTCTGCTGGATCACGCGCGGGCCCGCGAACGAGATCAGCGCGCCCGGCTCGGCGAAGATCACGTCCCCCAGCGTCGCGAAGCTGGCCGTGACGCCGCCGGTCGTGGGATGGCTGAGCACGGCCAGGTACGGCAGCCGCTCGGCGGCGAGCCGCTCGAGGGCGACCGTGGTCTTTGCCATCTGCATGAGCGACAGGGCGCCCTCCTGCATGCGGGCGCCGCCCGACGCCGTGACCGCCACCAGCGGCAGGCCCTCGTCGGCGGCGCGCTCCGCGGCACGAGCGATCTCCTCGCCCACGACCGAGCCCATCGAGCCGCCGAGGAAGAAGAAGTCCATGACGACGAGCGCGACCGCCACCCCTTCCAGCTCGCAGGCGCCCGTGACGATCGCGTCCGGGCGTCCCTGGCGCTGCTCGGCCTTCTCGAGGCGGTCGACGTAGTCCTGGGTGTCGGTGAACTCGAGCGGGTCGACGGGCCTGATCCAGCCCGACCAGCGCTCGAACGTGCCTGGGTCGGCGAGCATCTCGAGGCGGGCGTCCACCGGCATGCTGTAGTGATGGCCGCACTCGGGACAGACGTGCAGGTTGGCGATGAGGTCCTTGCGGTAGATCTGCGCGTTGCACGCGTCGCACTTCAGCCACAGGCCGGCGGGGCTGTTGTCGTCCTCCTTGCGCGTGGGACGGTTCCGCCTGAAGAGGCGCTCAAGCGCCATGTCGCCTCCCTGCCGGCGTGGTCGTGAACGTCAGCGCAGGCACGCGCCAGTCTAGCAGTCAGTCGGGGGCGCTCAAGCCCGAGGGGTTGACCGCCACGGCACCGGGCGCCGCGTCCTCGCCGGCCAGCAGCCGCTCGCCGGCGCCGTCCCGAGGCTCGTCGGCGGCCTCGGACCCGTCCTCGGCGCCAGCGCCGACCATCTCGCTGCGCCCGGTGAACCTGGCGCCCTCCTCGATGTCGAGGGCCGCGGCCCTGACGTCGCCGACCAGCTCGCCGCCGTTCCAGATCTCGACCTTGCCGCTGACGACGACGTCGGCACGCACCTTGCCGAGGATCCTCAGCTCCTCCGCCCTGACCAGCGCGCCGACGATGACGCCCGCCGGAGCTACCTCGACGACCCCGTCGACCTCGACGTCGCCCTTGACGACGCCGTGCACGCGCACCCGACCGACGGCCTCCACCCTGCCCTCCACGGTCGTGCCGCGGTGGATGTAGGTGAAGGGCTCGCGCTTGACGGGCTCCTCCTGCTTCCTCGGGGTCCTTCTCAGCATGCTCCCTCCCTGGCCGTGGCCCGCGGGGCGCCGGCCGCGCCCCCAGGTTCCCCCGGTCCGCGCCCCGGCGTAGCGCGATGGCTCACACGTCGGGCGGCGACAGGCTGCTACCAGGGGGAAGTCGTATCCTAGCCGAATGGAGAGAGCCAGGGTGGTCCTGGTCACCAACGTGGGCCAGGGGTTCGGACGTGCCGTGTCGCTCGCCTACGGGCGGGCCGGCTACCACGTCGTCTGCGCCGACCGCGACGTCGACCTGGCCTCGAAGACGGCCGCCGAGGTCGAGGAGCTGGGCGGCCAGGCCATCCCCATCCAGGCGGACATGACCACCCAGATGGACGTGCTCACCACGTACCAGAAGGTCCTCGAGATCTTCGGCGCCCTCGGGGGCGTGGTGCACGTGGCCGAGCACGTCAACACGACGCCGTTCGAGAACATGGCCGAGGCCGAGTTCCTCGAGGTCATGATCGAGAACGTCCGCAGCTCCTTCCTCGTGCTCAAGACCGCGGCGCGGCTCCTCAGCGTCGGCTGGGTCGTGATCGTCGCCCCGCCCGCGGCCGGCGCGGTGCAGATGCACGCCGCCCAGGGCGCGCTGGTGAGGATGGTCACCGGGTTCAAGGAGCGGTTCGCCTTCCCGCGCGCGAACCTCGTGATCCCCTCCCGCCCCAGCTCCGACCCGCTCCACGACCAGGCGCTGGTGCGCGCCGTGCGCTACTTCGGTTCGCCCGAGTCGGCGGGGATGTCCGGCCATGTCGTCGACGTCGAGCTGCCCGAGCCGCCGCGGCTCGCCGAGGCGTTGCTGCCCGAGGTCAGGGCCGCCCTCGACGTCAACGTCAGGCAGGACGACGAGTACGACTACGCCTGGGAGTTCACCGTCGACGAGGACGAGGAGTACGACGACGCCGAGCACGACGACGGCGAGTACGCTGACGACGACGGCGCTGCGGCCGACGCCGTCGCGGGGGGCGAGGACCTGGCCGCGGACGCGCCCGACGGCGACCACCACGACGACCTCGACGACTACGAGGCCTTCGACCTGCTCTGGACGCACGAGCTCGGGCTGGTGGGACGGACGCCGGCGCTCCGCCACATGGTCGACGAGGCCCTGACCCCGCCAGACGAGGCCTACGCCGCCGGCCTGGCGCCCGCCGTCGACCTGTACGGCGACCTCAGCCGCCTCGACGGCGGCGACGCCTACGACCCCGGCCTCCCCGAGCGCCCGCCCGCCCGCGACGGCGAGGACCTCTTCAAGAAGCGCTGATGCGCTGCCCGTACTGCTCGGCCGAGGACACGAAGGTCGTCAACTCGCGCCCGTCCGACGAGGGCGCCGCCATCCGTCGCCGCCGCGAGTGCCTGAACTGCCTGCGCCGCTTCACGACCTACGAGCGCGCGCAGTTCGAGGCGCTGATGGTCCGCAAGCGCTCCGGCAGGCACGAGGCGTTCAACGCCGACAAGCTCCTCGAGAAGCTGCGCATCGCGACGAACAAGCGGCCGGTCTCCGACAAGGTCCTGCGCGAGTTCGCCTACGGTTTCGAGGACGAGGTCCACGGGCCCGAGGTAAGCTCCGAGTCGATCGGGCGCAGGGTGCTGCAGTTCCTCAAGTCGCTCGACGAGGTCGCGTACATCCGCTACCTCAGCGTCTACCGCGACTTCGACTCCGTCGACAGGTTCATCGAGGAGATCAAGCAGCTCGACGAGGACGTCTCCGCCGGCGCGGCGGCGCGGCCGGTGGCCGAGGAGCCCGGCGAGGCGTTGGAGAGCGGCCCGGCCGTCGCAGGCCCGCCGCGACCCGAGCCCTCCTGAGGGTGAGCGCGGCCCCGCTGCCGCCGGCCTTCCGCACCCGCGTGCGGGGGCTCCTCGGCCCCGAGGCCGAGGAGCTGCTCGACGCTCTCGAGACGCCGCGCGACCCTGCCGTGAGGCTGAACCCGCTCCGCGGCGAGCTCGCCGACCTGGCGGCGCTGCTGCGGTGGCCCGCCGCGCCGGTGCCGTGGTGTCCCGCCGGCCGCAGCGTCGCGGCGGCGAGCGCAGCGGTCGCCGCGCACCCGCTCAACGACGCCGGCGCCTACTACCAGCAGGACCCCGCGGCGATGGCCCCGGGAGAGGCGCTGGCGCCGCGCCCTGGCGAGCTGGTCGTCGACCTCGCCGCGGCGCCGGGCGGCAAGGCGACGCACCTCGCCGGCCTCGCCGGCGACGCCGCGCTGGTCGTCGCGAACGACGTCGACGAGCGGCGCGCGCGGACGCTGCTCGGCAACGTCGAGCGCCTCGGCGTCACCGGCGCCGCCGTCACCAGCGCACGGCCCGAGTGGCTGGCCGCCGCGCTGGGGAGCGCGGCCGACGCCGTGCTGCTCGACGCGCCGTGCTCTGGCGAGGGCATGTTCCGGCGCTCGGCCGCGGCGCGCGAGGCCTGGTCCGAGGCCGGCGTCGCGCGTAACGCCGAGCTCCAGCGCCGCCTCATCGCCGCGGCCGCCGACCTCGTGCGGCCAGGGGGCCGCCTCGTCTACAGCACGTGCACGTTCGACCCCCGCGAGGACGAGGAGGTCGTGCTGTGGCTGCTGGCGCGCCGGCCCGACCTCAGCGTGGAGCCGCTCGACCTGCCAGGCGCCGAGGACGCGGCCCGGTTCGGCCTGCCCGGAGCGGCGCGGTTGTGGCCGCACCGAGCGCCGGGGGACGGCCACTTCGTCGCGCGGCTGCGCCGGGACGAAGGCGCGGCGGACCGCCGGGCCGGCCGGGGCGGGACGCGCCGCCCCGGCCGAGGCTCCGCCAGCGCCGTCCGCGCCCGCGGCGCGGCCGGTGACGCGGTCGGCGCCGTCGATGCCCGGGCGCGCACGGCCTGGGAGGCGTTCGCCGCCGACCACCTCTCCCCCGCGTGGCGCGAGGCCACGACCGGCGACCGCCTGGCCCGGTTCGGCTCCCGGCTCCTGCTGCTGCCGCCCTCGTTCCGTCCGCTGCCGGGCGTGCACGTCCTGCGCGCGGGGCTCCACCTGGCCGACGTCGTGGCCGCCGGCGGCCGCCCGACGGTGACGCCGTCCCACGCGCTGGCGATGGCGGCGGGCCTCGCTCGCGCCGGGTGGACGGGGCCCAGGCTCGAGGTCGCGGCCGGCTCCGCCGAGCTCCACGCCTACCTGTCCGGCGGCGCCTTCGCCTGCGGGGGCGTCACGGGCCTGGCGCTCGTGACCCATGCGGGCCTCGCCCTCGGGTGGGCGTCGTGCCGCGGCGGCGAGGCGCGCTCGCTGCTGCCGAAGGGCCTGCGGCGGGCAGCGTGAAGCCGGGGCCGGTCACGTCACCGCCGCACTGTTTGCGTTCTGATTCTTGTGAGTCGTTAGAGGAGCAGTACTTGGGGGTTCCAGACTTCTTCGAGGGAAGGGGAACCCCCTATGCGAGTATCGCAGGTGGAGCACCGGGTGAGGGTGGCGGTGAGGCGCTCACCCGCCAGGCCAAGCCACGAGGCCAGGCGCCGCCTGGCGCTGCTGCGGGCGGTGAGTCACCTCACGCTGCACGGCGACAGCGTCACGCTCGCCTGCCTGCGCGTGGGCCTGGCGCGCGCCACGTACTACCGCTGGGCTGCCAGGCTGGCCGCGGGCAGCGTCGAGGCGCTCGAGCCCACGCCCAGGCGGCCCAAGAGCCGCAGGGCGGCGCCGGTGAGGCGCATGGTCGCGCCGCTCGTCGAGGAGCTCAGGCGAGGCGCAACCACCGGCAAGGAGGCGTTGGCCGCCATCCTGCGAGGGCGCGGCGTCAGCGCCAGCGCCAGCACCATAGGCAGGTGCCTCGGCGAGCTCTTCGAGCGGGGCGTGATCCACCGTTATCGCGCCCGCCGCAAGAGCCTCGGGCGCAAGCGCGATCGGCCGTTCGCCAGGCGCACACCCCACCTGCAGCCCACCCTCCCGGGCGAGGTGGTGCAGGTCGACACCCTGCACCTGAACTGGGACAGCCTCGAGCGCTTCAGGGCTGGTGACGCCTGGCGGCACTTCAGCGCCGTGGATCGCGTCACCCTTTTGCGCCTTCGCCAGCCTGGGCAGGAGGGCGCGCGCCAGCGACGCCACGGCCTTCCTCGAGCGGCTCCTGAGACAGGCGCCCTTCGAGGTGAGAGCCATCCAGGTCGATCAGGACAGCGAGTACCGCGCCGAGTTCGAGCTAGCCTGCCACGAGCACGGCATCACCCTCTACGAGAACCGCGCCCACGAGCCCAGGCAGAACGCGTTCGTCGAGCGCATGCAGCGCACCTTCCGCGACGAACCCTACCGCCGCGTGCTCAGCCTCGACCCCGACGAGGTCAAGAGCGAGCTTGACGCCTACCTCCACCACTACAACCACCACCGCCCCCACGCCGCCTTGAACTACCGCGCCCCGGCCGACTACCTTCGAGACCTGGCAACCCCGCATTCGTCTCACAAGACCTGAACGGCTACACGCACTTGGCGAGGCGGACAGGGGCGTGCTACACTCGCGTTTGGCTTCTTCGCCGCAGTGCCCCGATCGAACACGAAGGCGGAGCCAAGAGGACGTGACCAGCGTGAAGACGTACTTCTCGAACGAGCCCACGAACGACTGGGTCCTGGTGGACGCGGCCGGGATGCGTGTGGGCCGTCTCGCGACCCAGATCGCCTCGATCTTGAAGGGCAAGCACAAGCCCACCTACTCGCCGCACCAGCCCGGCGGCGACTTCGTCGTCGTCGTCAACGCGAGCAAGGTCGAGTTCACCGGCGACAAGCTGGACTCCAAGGTCTACACCCGCTACTCGGGTTACCAGGGCGGCCTCAAGAGGACGACCGCCCGCGAGGCCCTCGCCAAGCACCCGGAACGCGTCATCGAGCACGCCGTGTGGGGCATGCTTCCCAAGACCCGCATGGGCCGGCGCCTGATCCGGCGCCTGAAGGTCTACGCCGGCGACGCCCACCCGCACGAGGCGCAGCAGCCCAAGAAGCTGGAGCTCATCTGATGGATCAGTACTACGGCACCGGTCGCCGCAAGGAGGCCATCGCGCGCGTGTTCCTGCGCCCCGGCAGCGGCCGCATCACCGTCAACGGACGCGAGTTCCAGGACTACTTCCGCGGCATGCTCGCGGGCGTCGAGGCCCTCGAGCCCCTGAAGGCCACCAACACGGCGGGCCGCTTCGACGCGGTCATCACCGTCAAGGGCGGCGGCCCCAGCGGCCAGGCCGACGCGATCAAGCTCGGCGTGGCCCGCGCCCTCCTCAAGGTCGACCCGAACCTGAGGACCGCTCTCAAGCAGGCCGGCCACCTCAGGCGCGACGCTCGCATCGTCGAGCGCAAGAAGTACGGCCTCAAGAAGGCCCGCCGCGCCCCGCAGTACAGCAAGCGCTGAGACCTAGGCAAGCTGAGCCAGAGCCCCTGTGACCGTCCTTCAAGCCATCGTGCTCGGGGCCGTCCAGGGGCTCACCGAGTTCCTGCCGGTCTCGAGCTCGGGCCACCTCGTCCTCGTCAACTACTTCCTCGGCTGGGGCGAGCACCTGCCCCTGTGGGTCGACATCGCCACGAACACCGGCACGCTCCTGGCGGTGGTGGTCCACCTCCGGCGCGACGTCGCCGCGGCACTGGGCGGCTTCGTGTCCGGACTCGTGTCGGCCGAGGCGCGCCGGCGACCCGGCTGGCGGCTGGCGCTGCTCGTGCTCGCCGGCTCGGCGCCGACCGTGGCGATCGGCCTGGCGCTGCGCGGGGTCTTCGAAGCCCTCAACGCCCCGCTGCCCGTCGCCGTCGCGCTCGCCGTCACCGGCGTGATCCTGTGGGTCGCGCCGCGATCCGGCCCCAAGCGCGAGCCCGCCGACCTCACGTTCGTCGACGCGGTCGTCGCCGGCGTCGTGCAGGGCCTGGCCGTGGTCCCGGGGGTCTCGCGCTCCGGCTCCACGATCGCCGCCCTCCTCGCGCGGGGCGCCGACAAGGAGCTGGCGCCCCGCGTCTCGTTCCTGCTCTACCTGGTCGTGTCCCTGGGCGTAGCCGTGCTGGGCCTGCGCGAGGTGCGCGCCGCCCAGGTCGAGGCCGCGCCGCTACTGGCCATGACGGCGGCGTCGTTCGTCGTCGGCTACCTGGCCCTGCTGTCGGTCTTCGCGGTGCTGCGGCGCGGCCGGTTCCGCGCCTTCTCGCCCTACCTGTGGGTCGTGTCCGCCGTGACGCTCCTGTCCGTCCTGCTGAGCCGCTGAGCAGCGTCCCGAGGGCCGCGGGGCAGACAGGGAGAACCGCCCCGACTGGGCTATCATCGCGAGGTTAGAGGGAGGCGACGCCTGTGGAGGTCGTGACTCGGATCGCGCCGTCCCCGACCGGCGACCCACACGTCGGGACGGTCTACGTGGGCCTTTTCAACTACGCGCTGGCGCGCAAGCACGGAGGGCGGTTCATCTTCCGTCTGGAGGACACCGACAGGCAGCGGTACCAGGAGCTCTCGGAGCAGCGCATCCTCGAGATGTTCACCTGGCTCGGCCTGGAGCCGGACGAGAGCCCGGTCAAGGGCGGCCCCAACGGCCCGTACCGCCAGAGCGAGCGCCTCGACGTCTACCGCGCGCACGTCGAGCGGCTGATCGCCGAGGGTCACGCCTACCGCGCCTTCGAGACCGCCGAGGAGCTCGACGCCATGCGCGCCGAGCAGCGGCGCCTGGGGCGCCCGCTCGGCTACGACGGCCGCGGGCGGACGGTGCCGCGCGAGGAGCAGGAGCGCCGCGCCGCGGCCGGCGAGCCGCACGTCGTCAGGCTCGTGACGCCCGACGACGGCACCACGACGTTCACCGACAGGCTGCGCGGCCAGATCGCGTTCGCGAACGAGGAGATCAGGGACCCGGTGCTGCTGAAGTCGGACGGGTACCCCACCTACCATCTGGCCGTCGTCGTCGACGACCACCTGATGGGCGTCACGCACGTGATCAGGGCCGAGGAGTGGATCACCAGCACCCCGATCCACGTGCTCCTCTACCGCGCCCTCGGCTGGCACCTCCCCGAGTTCGTCCACGTCCCGCTCCTGCGCAACCCCGACCGCACGAAGCTGTCGAAGCGCAAGTCGGACACCTCCGTCGACTCGTACCGGCGCCAAGGCATCCTGCCCGAGGCCCTGCTCAACTACCTCGCGACGCTGGGCTGGAGCATGCCGGACGGCCGCGAGTTCTTCTCCGTCGACGAGATGATCGCCGCGTTCGACCTCGACAGGATCTCGACCGGCGAGCCGATCTTCGACCTCAAGAAGCTCAAGTTCTTCAACGCCAAGTACCTCCGCGAGCTGCTCCCCCTCGAGGACGTCGCCGCCCGCGTCAAGCCGCTGTTCGTCGAGCGCGGCTTCGAGCTCGGCGACGACCCCGACTACGTCCTCGACGTGGTGGACGTCCTGCGGCCCAGAGCCGAGACCCTCGTGGAGCTCGCCGACCAGGCCGGCTACTTCTTCACCGAGGAGTTCCCCTACGACGAGGGCGCGCGCAAGCAGCTCGCGGCCGGCCAGACGCACCTCCAGGCCGTGGAGCGCGAGCTCTCGATGCTCGAGTTCTTCGACTACGACGGCGTCGACGACATGCTGCGCGAGTACGTGCAGGACCAGGCGGTGCCGATGGGCAAGGTCATGATGCCGCTGCGCGCCGCGCTGACCGGCACGACCTCCGCGCCCGGCGTCGTCGACCTCATCGTGATCCTCGGCAAGCGCCGCGCGCTCGCGCGCATCGGCAGGGCCCTGACGTTCATCGACGCCGGCCTGCCCGACGACGACCCCCAGAAGGCGCTCGAGGAGGCCAGGCGGCAGGAGGAAGCGGCCAAGCGCGGCAAGCCGGTCGCCAAGGCCAAGGGGCACGGATGAGCTGGTTCGACCGCTTGCGACAGGGGCTGTCGCGCACGCGCAGCGCGCTCGCCGAGAGCGTCGGCGCCGAGCCCGCCGCCGGCAAGGCCGAGCGTCCCGGCGCCCCGGCTCAGCGGACGCGGCCGGCGAACTGGGAGATGGACTGGGACGAGCTCGAGTTCGCGCTCATCGCCGCCGACGTGGGCGCCAAGCTCGCGGCCGAGGTCGTGGCGGGCGCCAAGCGGGAGCGCGAGCGCGGCATGACGTTCGGCGAGGCGCTCGAGAAGGCGCTCCTCGACCAGCTCGAGCCCGACTCGATGCGTCAGAAGCTCAGGCGCGTCGGCTTCCAGCTCGACGTCACGCGCAAGGTCGTCGAGCCCGCCGGCCACGTGATCATGGTCGTGGGCGTCAACGGCGTCGGCAAGACGACCACGATCGCGAAGCTCGGCGCCTACTACCAGCGGCACGGCCGCTCGGTCGTGTTCGCTGCCGGCGACACGTTCCGCGCCGCCGGCAGCGCGCAGCTGGCGGTGTGGGGCGAGCGCCTCGGCATCCCGACCGTCACCGGCCCCGACGGCGGCGACCCCGCTGCCGTGGCCTTCGACGGCGCGCAGCGGCGCAAGTCCCACGGCAAGGACCTGCTCATCGTCGACACGGCCGGGCGCCTGCACACGAAGCACAACCTCATGGAGGAGCTCAAGAAGGTCAAGCGCGTCATCGACCGCGCCGACCCCGGGGAGCCGCGCGAGGTGTGGCTCGTGCTCGACGCCGTCACCGGCCAGAACGGCCTCGAGCAGGCCAGGCGCTTCCACGAGGCCGTGGGCCTCACCGGCGTGATCGTCACGAAGCTAGACGGCACCGCGAAGGGCGGCATCCTCCTCCCCATCACGCGCGAGCTGCGCCTGCCCATCAGGTTCATCGGCGTCGGCGAGCGCGAGGACGACCTCCAGCCCTACGACGCCGCGGCGTTCGTGCACGCGCTCCTCGACCTCCCGGTGGAGGCCTGAGCTGCCGCGACAGCTGCTGGCGGTCGTGGCCGCCACCCGCGCGGAGCTCGGCCCGCTGGCGCGCGCCCTTGCCGGTCACGGGAGGCTCCCGTGGGGGCCCCGCTGGCCCCACGCGGTGACGGGCGAGCTCGCCGGCGTGCCCGTCGTCCTGGCCGCCAGCGGCCTGGGCAAGGCCAA
>DATGNP010000208.1:0-5479 GCA_035306665.1 Trueperaceae bacterium | reverse complement strand
TCGAGGGCCTCGAGCGAGCGCGAGTAGGCCTGCAGCAGGGCGCGGAACTGCTCGCGGAACAGGCTGCGCTCGCGCAGCAGCCGGTCGAGGTCGGCGCGGGTCCGCGCCACCTCGCCGTCGAGGTCGGCGAGGCGCCGCTCGCGCACGCGCTCGGCCTCGTCGAGGACCAGCTTCGCCTCGCGCTTCGCGTTCTCCTTGATCTCGTTCGCGATGCGCTCGGCGGCGATCACGGCCCGCTGCAGCTCCGCCTCCTTCGCCTGCAGCTCCGCGATCTGCTGCCGGGCGGCGTCGAGCTCCCCCTGCAGCTCCTGCACCTCGCGCAGGAGCTCGGCGGTCTCGGAGGCCACGCGGGCCAGGAAGTCGCGGACGTGCCTGCGCTGGTAGCCGCTGGCGCCGCGCGGGAACTCCATGTGCTCGATCTCCAGCGGGCTCAGCCGCACCTGCTCACCTCCTCGCGGGCCGCGGCCCGCACCCTCGTCGCCACGGTCACAGCTCGGGCAGCACGGCCCGCACGAGCCGCTTGAACGACTCGCCCATGCGCTCCGCCATCGCCACGACCTCGTCGCCCGTGGCGTGCTCACCGGAGTCGGGGATGGCCATGTCCGTGATCGCCGAGAGGCCGAGGACCCTCAGGCCGAGCTGCCGGGCGCGCAGTACCTCGAACACCGTGGACATGCCCACGGCGTCGGCCCCCAGGCTGCGGTACGCGCGCAGCTCGGCGCGCGTGGCGTAGCTGGGGCCCGTGATCGCGAGGTAGACGCCCTCGCGCAGGGCGATGCCGTGCCTGAGCGCGGCGCTGCGGGCGGCCTCTAAGTACTGCGGGTCGTAGCAGTCGTACATGACGGGGAAACGCTCGAGCGACGGGTCGTCCAGCGGGCCGATGAGCGGGTTCTGGCCCGTCATGTTGATGAAGTCGACCTGCAGCATGAGCTCGCCGGCGCGGAACTTGGGGTCGAGGCCGCCGCAGGCGTTCGTGACCACCAGCGACCGCACGCCGAGGGCGGCCATGACGGCGACCGGGTACGACACCTGCGCCGCCGTGAACCCCTCGTATACGTGCACGCGGCCCTGCATCACGACGACCTCGCGCCCCTCGAGGTAGCCGACGCGGAGGCGGCCGGCGTGGCCGGGGGCGGAGGAGACCGGCATGCCCGGCAGCTCCGAGTAGGGGATCGCGACGCCGTCGACCTCGTCGGCGAGGGCGCCGAGGCCCGAGCCCAGGATCAAGCCCACCGTCGGCCTCAGGGTGGTGCGCTCGCGCACGGCGTCGGCCGTGGCCCGTACCTGGCCGGCGCGACCGACGAGGGGTGCTGGTTCCATGGCGGCGATGATACCGGTAGCGACGGGCCTCGGCGCCGCGCACCGCGCTCTCACGCGCCTGGGTAAGATGCCCGCATGCTGCGCCGCCTAGCCGTCGTGCTCGCGCTTCTAGCGGCCCTCACGGGCCTATCCCTGGTCTCGGCTCAGGTGGCGCCGTCGGGTCGCGTCGTCGAGGTGCGGGTCGAGGGCACCACCACCTACGCCGACATCGTCCGGACGATCATCACCACCCGCGTCGGCGCCGACGCCGCGACCATCGACCTCGAGGCCGAGCGCAACCGCGTCTACAGCCTCGGCACGTTCGAGAGCGTCAGCGTCGAGATCGAGCCGTCCGGGAGCGGCCCGGTGCTGGTCGTGCGCGTCGTCGAGAACCCGCGCATCGGCGAGGTCGAGTTCGACGGCGTGACGTCCCTGTCGCAGGACGCGCTGCGCGAGGCGCTGGCCTCGACCCACCTGCTGGCGCCGGGGCGGGTCTACAACACGATCCGCGCGACCGAGGCCCGCAACACGATCAGGCAGGCTTACCGGCAGGCAGGGTTCCCGTTCGACGTCGAGGTCAACCTCGAGCTGTCGCTCGCGCCCGACCTGGCGGAGTCCGCCGACGCCGTGCCCGTGCGGCTCACCTACGTCGTCGACGAGGCCGCCGAGGTCGAAGAGGTACGCTTCACGGGCAACACGGTCCTGTCAGACGGCGACCTCGAGGCGATCTTCGCCGGCGTGCTGCGGCTGGGCGAGTTCGACCCCCAGGTGTACCGCCAGGCCGTCGGCGCCGTCGCGAACCGCTACCTGGCCCTCGGCTACCGCGGCAGCGGCGTCGACGTCGAGGCCACGAGCCTGCAGGGCGGCGTGCTCGACGTGCGGGTGCGCGAGCTGACGATCGCGTCGATCGACACGACCGCGCTCGGCGTCGACCCCGCCGACCTCAGCCTCCAGCCCGGCGACCTCTTCAACTACGACACGCTGCTCGAGGACGTCAGGCGACTGGCCCGCGGGCGATCCAGCGACATCCAGCTCGAGGCCGGCGTCTCGGCGACCGGCGGCGTGCGCGTGACGTTCCGGCTCGGCGCCCCGGAGACCGCCGGTCCGGTGCAGCGCATCGAGTTCGAGGGCAACACCGTCCTCACCGACTCCGAGCTGCGCGCGGTCATGCGCACCCAGGTCGGCGACAACTTCGCCTCGGCGGTGGCCGAGGAGGACTTCAGGCAGCTCGTCCGCGCCTACCAGGAGGCGGGCTACCGGGTCCTGACGACCCCCGACTTCTCGTACGACGACGGCACCTACATCCAGCGCGTCACGGAGCTGAAGATCGCCGGCTTCGCGGTCGTCTACGACGGCGACCCGGGCGGCACGCAGGAGACGGTGATCACGCGCTACCTGCCCGCCGTCGGGAGCGTCGTGAACGACGAGGACATCGTCACGGGCCTCGTGAGCGTCGCGCGGCTCGGCGTCGTCGACGTCGTGAACTACGCGCTCGAGCCGACCGCCGCGAGCGACCAGGTGACGGTCGTGGTGACCGTGCGCGACCGGTCGACGGGCGAGCTGAGGCCGGCCGCTCAGTACGCGACGGACACTGGCTTCTCGGCGAGCATCGGCTACACGGAGCGCGACTTCCTCGGCCTGGCGCACAGCGTGGGCGCCGAGCTCAACGCGACCAGCACCGACCTCGGGTTCATGCTCGGCGGGCGCGTCAGCTACGAGGTGCCGTGGCTCTACGTCGACTGGCTCGACTTCCAGGAGGTGCCGACGTCGCTGTCGGCGTCGCTGTACAGCGTCGTCGCGAACAACCAGCCCCTGACCGCGGGCGGCCAGACGACGCTGCCGTACCCGGGCCTGCCGGCGACCGAGGAGAACCGGGTGCGGGTGGGCGAGTTCACCTCGCGCGCCACGGGCTTCGGCTTCACCGTCGCCCGGCCGCTGACGCCCGAGATCTCGCTGAGCGTGGGGGCGAACGGCGCCTACACCCAGTACTTCCTGGAGCCGGTGCGCACCGCCTGCGAGGTCGAGGACGACCAGGTGAAGAACCCGAACGACTGCTTCCTGCCGTACGGCGAGGCGCTGCAGTACCTGCCGACCAGCGGCCTCTCGGGCTTCACCAGCGCCCGCGTGACCTACGACGACCGCGACAGCCCCGACTTCCCGACCGAGGGCGTCGCCGCCTACGGCAGCCTCGGCGTCGGCTTCGGCAACGACTTCCTCCACCCCGACACCGGCGACAGGGTCACCTACGTCTACGAGCAGGTCACGGGCGGCGTGCGCACCTACTTCAAGCTCGCCGACGTCGTCCCCGACCAGATCCAGGACCAGAACCACGTGTTCGGCGTGAGGCTCGACGCCGGTCACCAGTTCGGCGGGCTGTACCCGGCCAGCAAGCGCTTCGTCGTGGGGCAGAGCGTCGACGTCGCCACCCAGATCAGGGGCTACCGCCGCGAGGACTTCGGGCTGTCGCGGACCTACGTGACGAGCTCGTTCGAGTACCGCTACGACTTCCAGCTCACGACGTTCGCCACCCAGACCGTCATCGGCGTCGCGTTCGTCGACATGGGCTGGGCCTCGAGCGTGCCGCTGTTCGACGAGTACCACACGCCGCTGTTCGCCTCGGCCGGGGTGGGGGTCCAGATCAACCTCGGCTTCGGCGGGGTGCTGCTGCCGGCGGTGCGGCTCGACTACGCCTTCAGCGAGCGGCACCCGACGGGCGTGTTCAGCTTCAGGGTCGGGCCGGTCTTCTGAGCCGGCTGCCGTCGGCCCCGCAGGGTCGGGCCGCCAGACAGGGCTCTCGACGGCCTGGCCGCCGAGGCCCGCGGCCGGCCCCCGCTCACTCCCCGGCGACCTCGCGCAGGACCCGTTCGTCGCGGACCGTGATCTTGCCGTAACCGGCGCGGATCGCGCCGAGGCGCACCAGCTCGCCGACGACCTTCGTCACCGTCTCGCGCACCGAGCCGACCGCCGTGGCGAGCTCGTCGTGGGTGATGTAGACCATCGGCGCGCCCTCGGGGCTGCGCCCGGACAGGTCGGAGTCCGAGAGCTCCAGCAGCTCGGCCGCGACGCGGGCCCGGAGCGGCTTGCCCGCCAGGCGGTGCAGCGCCCTGCCCATCCCGTCCAGGGCAGCGGCCAGCACGGCGGCCAGGCGCCTCAGCTCGGCCTCGTCGAGGGCGGCCGGGTCGATGACCTCCACGACCGAGGGCGTAACGGCCTCTGCGAAGTAGCGTCGCGGCTCGCCCGTGAGGGCCTCCTCGCCGAAGTAGCCGCCCTGCTTGACGTAACGCAGCGTCACGCCCGTGCCGTCGTCGTCGACGGTGTAGAGGCGTATCAGCCCGCTGGAGAGCCTGTAGAGATGGTCGGCTCGGCCCGGGAACAGCAGGACCTCGCCGCTCTCGGCGTGCCGTTGGTCCAGCACCGCGCTCCTCCGAACCGTGCTCACGGGCACTTCCTCCTCATTGGGACGATACTGCCAGGCAGATGAGACGTGACAGACGTGGCCTACGAAACCCCACGGACGGGTGGGTCGCGGCCGGGAGCGTCCGGGGCCGAGGGCGCGCCAGACGCTCAGACGTCGAAGAGTGAGAGCGCGCCAGGCGCTCAGACGTTGAAGAGGAAGTGGATCACGTCCCCGTCGCGGACGACGTACTCCTTGCCCTCCACCCGGAGCTGGCCCTTCGCGCGCGCGGCGGCGATGCTCCCGGCGGCGACGAGCTCGTCCCAGGCGATGACCTCGGCGCGGATGAAGCCGCGCTCGAAGTCGGAGTGGATCTCGCCGGCCGCCTGCGGGGCCTTCGTGCCCTGCTTCACGGTCCAGGCGTGGACCTCCTTCTCGCCGGCGGTGAAGAAGGTGATGAGCCCCAACGTGTGGTACCCGGTGCGGATCAGGCGCTCGAGGCCGGAGCGCTCCAGGCCCATGTCGGCGAGGAACGCCTGCTGCTCCTCGGGCTCGAGCTGCGCCAGCTCCTCCTCGATCCGCGCCGACACGACCACGACGTCGGCCGACTCCTCCGCGGCGATCGCCCGCACGCGCTCGACGTGCTCGTTGCCCGTCGCGACGTCTTCCTCGGCGACGTTGCAGACGTAGATCACCGGCTTGGACGTGATGAGGCCCAGCGTGGCGGGCGCCTCGATGCCGCTGCGCCGCGCCGGCACCCCGGCCTCGAGCCGCTCCCGCAGCGCC
>DATGNP010000207.1:0-2929 GCA_035306665.1 Trueperaceae bacterium | reverse complement strand
CTGCGCGTGATGGAGCAGCTGGGCGTGCTGGGTCCGCTGTTCGGGCTGAGCCTGGACGGCGCCGAGGCGACGCTCGAGGCCCTCGACGACGCCCGCGCGCGGGGTCCCGTACCGGAGGAGGCGTACCTGCTCGCGCTGCTGGCCGCCCAGCCCGCCGCGGCCGGAGAGGAGCACGTCGAGACGTTCAACTGGCCGCGTCGCCTGCTGGCGGCGCGCGAGCGCCTGCGGCGCCTCACGGCCGCGCCCGACGCCGCCACCGACGTCGACCTCGAGCAGCTCACCCCCGCCGAAGCCGCGGTCGTGAGGGCGCGCGGCGGTCCGCTCGCCGAGCGGCTCGTGCGCCTGTCGGAGGAGCCGCCCCGCCGGCGGCTGCGCGGGAGGGATGTGGTAGCTTTGGGCCTGCCCGAGGGACCTGACGTGGGCCGCGTCCTGGCCGACGTCGAGCGCGCCCGGGCCCTACGCCAGGCCAGCAGCTTCGAGGAGGAGTTGGAGCTCGCCAGACGTCTCGTCGACGAGCTGCGCCGACCCGAGCGACGCGGGGTGCCAGAGTGATCCTGAGGTTCGGAACCGACGTCACCACCATCGTGATCGGCACGATCGTCATGGTGATGGCGCTGATCTTCCACAACATGGTGCAGGCATGGGTCGCGCAGCGGCTCGGCGACCCGTCGCCGCGCCTCGCCGGCTTCATGGCCTTCGACCCCGCACGCCAGCTGGACCCGATCGGCGTCCTGTTCCTGCTGCTCCTGGGCTTCGGCTGGCCCCGCACGGTGCCGGTGAACTCCCGCAACTACCCGCGGCGCGGACGCTCCGAGGCCTGGGTGTGGCTGTCGGGCATCGGCGCCTACCTGGTCGTGGCGTTCCTGAGCATGCTTATCGCGGCCGTGTTCCGGTCGCTGGAGAGCCGCAGCCTCGACTTCGCCTTCCAGATGGCGGCCTCGGTGGCGGTCCTGCACGCCGTGATCAACCTGTTCCCGATCCTGCCCCTCGACATGGGCCGCGCAGCGCTCGCCTGGGGCAACCCCGACGTGCGGCGCTTCGTCATGCAGATCGCCCAGTTCGGGATCCTCGGCTTCATCGTGTTCTTCTTCATCCTGTCGGCGCTGGGCGTGACCACGGGCCTGATGCGCATCTTCCTGGTGTTCTTCGACAGGGTGATCAGGCTGATACCCGGGCTCTAGCGGGGCGCGCGACTCCCGGCCGGCAGCCCGCGCCCGCCTCAGACCCCTGACCCCGGGCTTCCGGGCCCGCGCCCGCCTCAGGCCTGCGAGCCCTGCGCCTCCAGGCCCGCGCCCGTGCGCTGCGCCTCGCGCCGCTCGCGCTGGTCGACGATCATCTGCACGACGGGGGCGTAGGTCTCGAACGTGCCGACGAGCCTGCCCGCGGGGTCGAACTTCCTGATCAGGTGGCCGCCCCGGCGCGAGGCGTAGAGGCAGCCGTCGTCGTCGACGCCGAGGTCGACGATCGTGTCCGTCAGCTCGCCCTGCTTGGCGTCGAGGGCGAACGACACGCCCACCTTCCCCTCGGGCGTGATCTTGCGGATCTTCGAGGCGGCGGCGTCGGAGATGTAGACGTTGCCCTCGGTGTCGACGGTCACCCCGTCGAGCAGGCGCATGCCGGGCTGGTCGGCCGCGACCTTGAACGCCCACCGCGTCTGGTAGACGCCCTCGGGGCTCAGGCGCTGCACCTGGCGGTTGCCGTAGTCCAGCACGTAGACGTTGCCGGCCTGGTCGACGGTGACGACGCGCGGGTCGTCGAACGTGCCGTGGCCCTTCCCGCGTCCGCCGAACGACGACAGGAAGCGCCCGTCGTTCGTGAAGCGCTGGACCAGGTGGGTCTCGCTGTCGAGCACGAAGACCGTGTCGTCGGGGCCTACAGCCACCGACGCCGGGTAGAGGAACTCGCCGGGCTGCATCCCGTAGGCGCCGAACGAGAGGATCGGCGTGCCGTCCCGCGCGAGCTTGTGGATCATGCGGTGGTTCTCCTGCCCGACGCGGTACTCGAAGATCGCGGCGAAGAAGTCGCCCTTCGAGTCGACGGCGACCGACAGGGGCGCCGCCGAGAAGTCCCGCTCGCCGGTCCCGACGTCGCCGATCGACGTGTGCAGGTTCCCGTCGGTGTCGAGGATCCGGAGCACGCCCTGGCGGGCGCTGACCGTCAGCACCAGGCGGGTCGGGAGCTGGGCCTCCTCCTCGACGCCGAGCTCGACGCTCTCGAGCACGTCCAGGACCTCGTCGAGCGTCGGGCGCTCGTCGGGGTCCTTCGCGATCATGCGCATCACGAGCTGGTCGAGGACCTTGGGCACCGAGAGCACGACCTGCCGCGGCGGGGGCGGGGTCTGGAAGATCTGCTGGTGGACGATGGCCTCGTAGCCGCCCTTGAACGCCGTCTGCCCGGTGAGGACCTCGTAGAACACGAGACCCAACGAGTAGATGTCGCTGCGGTGGTCGATCTTCAGGCCGCGCGCCTGCTCGGGCGACATGTACACGGGCGTGCCGACGCGGGCGCCCGTCATCGTCAGCCGGGAGAGCACCTTGCCGCCCGCGATGCCGAAGTCCATCAGCTTCACGGCCTCGGGCTGGAGCCGCGGCTCGCGGTCGTCGCGGATGCCGCCCCGGACGATCATCACGTTCGCCGGCTTGATGTCCCGGTGGATGATCCCGGCCGAGTGGATGTGCTGCAGCGCGCGGACGACGCGCTTCATGATGTCGATGCCCAGCTCGATGTCGAGCTCGCCGGCCTCGATGTACCCCTCGAGGCTGCGACCGTCGACGTACTCCATGACCATGTAGTGCTGAGCGCCGATCGCGCCGTGCTCGTAGGTGCGCACGATGTTCACGTGGTTCAGCCGCTGCGCGACCTCGGCCTCGCGGTGGAAGCGCCGGATGAACTTCGCGTCGGCGACGAACTGCTCCATGGGGATCTTCAG
>DATGNP010000206.1:0-3645 GCA_035306665.1 Trueperaceae bacterium | reverse complement strand
CAGGTCGTCGCGCTGCGCGACTACCGCGAGGCGCAGGCCGCCAGCGGCGAGCTCGCCCGGCTCGGCTTCCCCGCCTACTTGGAGTTCGCGATGCACCAGGGCCAGCAGTTCGTGCGCGTCAGGGTGGGCTGCTTCACCGATCGCGAGGCCGCGGACGCGATGGCGACCGCGCTCAGGGGTCGCGTGACCGCGGACGCCCAGCCCGTCGAGCTGAGCCCCGGCGCGGCCGTGCCCGGCTGCACCGAGGAGAGCGTCGGGTTCCTCAACGGCTACGACTGGGAGCTCGACGGCGGCGACGGCCCCGTGACGTTCGGCGTGACCGTGGCTGGCGTGCCCGTCACCGTCGTCCACGACGGCGAGCGCTGGCGCATGGTGCAGGACGGCGACGAGGCCCCAGCCCTCAGCCCCGTGGCCGGCGACGGCCGCGTGGAGGAGGTGCGGGTCGGCGGGGCCGCGTTCGCGGCGCTCGCCGACGGGGCCGCGCGCGTCGTGATGTGCCCGGGCACGCTGCTCGCGCACGTCGGTGGCGTGGCGATCGTCGAGCGCGGGGACGTCGTGCTGGCCTGCCGCTGGCTGCCGGGGGTGGGCGGATGAGGCCCCCCTTCGTCGTCCTGACGGGCGTGAGCGGCTCGGGCAAGACCACCGCGCTCCACGCCCTCGAGGACATCGGCTTCTTCACCGTCGACAACGTCCCCCCGCGGCTGTGGCCCGACCTCGTGGCCCTCCTCGGCGACGAGGTCAAGGGGGTAGCCGTCGGCATCGACATCCGTGCCGGGCACTACCTGGCCGACGCCCCCGGCGCGATCGCCGACCTCAGGAACGCCGGCTACGAGCCGGCCGTCGTCTACCTCGACGCCAACGACGACGTCCTCGTCAGGCGCTACAACTTCACGCGGCGCACCCACCCGATCTCGCAGGGCACCCTCACGGCCGACCTCGCCACGGAGCGCAAGGCCCTCGAGCCGCTGCGCGCGCTGGCGCAGGAGGTCATCGATACGACCGCGACGTCGGCGCGGGCGCTCACGCAGAAGGTGAGGGAGCGCTTCCAGTCCGGCGACGGGTTCCTCCTCCGGCTCGTCTCGTTCGGCTTCAAGCGCGGGGTTCCCACCGACGCCGACACGGTCCTCGACGTCAGGGGCCTGCCCAACCCTTACTACGACGAGCTTCTGAGGCGCCTGCCCGGCACCGACGAACGGGTGCAGGCCTACGTCTTCACGCCCGAGGCGCTCGAGACCTACAGCCAGCTGCGCAGCCTCGTGCGCACGCTAACCAGCCAGGCGACCAGCGCGGCCGGCAGGTCCGCCTACACGGTGGCGATCGGCTGCACGGGCGGGCAGCACCGCTCGGTCGCCGTCGCAGAGCGCCTCAGCCACGACCTCGCCGACGGCCTGCGCACCGTCGTGCAGCACCGCGACCTCGCCGAGGCGCTCAAGGAGCACGCCGAGCCGGCCGAGGAGGGCGCGGGATGAAGCCCAGGCGCACCGGCCTCGACGCCTGGCGCCTGTGGCTCGTACCGGGCATGGGCGTCAAGCGCCACGTCGCCCTCGCCGTCCTGGGCGGCCTGGTCATGGTCCTCGGCGTCGTCGGCGCGGTGCTGTGGTGGTTCAACGAGCGGCGCGAGACGATCGCCGAGCCGATCGAGACCGTGCTGGTCTCGGGGCCGTGGCAGCGGCTCGGGGGCTGGGCCTCGCTGCTGCTCGTCCTCGCCGGCGTCGCGGTCGCCACGTGGGCCGTGGGCCGGCTGAACCGGTCGCTGCTGTCGAACTGGATGCCGCGGCCGCAGGACGCCGCCGAGCTCCTCTACCAGCGCGTGCTGCTGGGGCGCGGACCGCGCATCGTGATCCTCGGGGGCGGCACCGGCACCTCGAACCTGCTGAGGGGCCTCAGGGAGCACACCTCGAACCTCACCGCCGTCGTGGCGGTCAGCGACGACGGCGGCAGCTCGGGACGGCTGCGCAAGGCGTTCGACATGCCGGCGCCCGGCGACCTCACCGACTGCCTGGCGGCCCTCTCGAACCGCGAGTCGAGCCTGAGCCGGCTCCTGCAGCACCGCTTCTCGCGCGGCGACGAGCTGCGGGGGCACACGTTCGGGAACCTGTTGATCACGACGCTGCGCGAGTTCGAGGGCGACTTCGGCCAGGCCCTCAGGGTCCTCAACGAGCTCCTCGACCTCTCGGGCGCCGTCTACCCCGCGACAGCCGAGCCCGTCACGCTCGAGGTCACGAAGCGGGACGGCACCGTCGTCCGCGGCGAGAGCGCCGTGCGCGACGTCGGGGGCCCGGTGCGGTCGGTCGCGTTGGTGCCGGCGTCGCCCCGCACCCTGCCCGAGGTCGAGGCCGCGATCCTCGACGCCGACCTGATCGTCCTCGGGCCGGGGAGCCTCTACACGAGCACGATCCCCCCGCTGCTGGTGCCGGCGGTGCGCAACGCCCTCGCCAGGGCCAGCGCCCGCGTCGTCTACGTCGCGAACATCATGACGGAGGCGGGCGAGACCGACGGCCTCGACGCCTACGACCACGTCGCCGCTCTGGTCGAGCACGGCGCCAGGCGGCCCGACGTCGTCGTCGTCAACGACGCCGCGCTCGACGAGCGTCGCCTCAGGGCCTACGCCGCAGAGAACGCCGAGCCGGTCAGGTTCGTGGCCGAGCGCTTCGCCGCGGCCGGCATCCCCACCGTCTGCCTGCCCCTGCTCGGGGAGGGGGACGTCGCGCAGCACGACAGCGCGCTCCTCGCGCGGGCGCTCGTGCGCCTCGCCAAGGAGGCCCGCGCCCAGGGCCACGCCGAGCACAGGTCGCCGCTGATCGGAGCCCAGACGTGAACGCGCTCGCGCTCGCGGCCGCGGCCGCCCTCCGCCTCCTCGACCCCACCGGCGACGCCGCCGGCGACGGCACCCTGATGCCGCCCACCTCGCCCGTCTACGCCAACGCGGCCGTGTTCGACCTCCAGGAGGTGACGCTGACGCCCGGAGCCGCCGAGGGCGAGCCGGCCGTGCTGGGCGTCGCGATGGGCGCGATCGAGCGCACCGACCTCATGCCCGCCGGCTTCAACCGCGTCGTCGTCGACGTCTACATCGACGTCGTCGAGGGCGGCGCCGAGGCCACGCTCGCCGGCCCCGACCTGCTGATGCCGCCCGGCCGCGGCTGGGACTACGTCGTGCGCCTGACGCCCCGCGGCGCGTCCGGCGCGGCCGCGCCGCTCGACGCGGACGTCGCGGTGCAGTGGCAGCCGCTACCCCTGGCGATCGACGCCGACGTCTTCGTCGTGACGCTGCCGTGGCCGGTGACGGAGGACGCGCAGGTGTACGCCGTCAGCGGCCTCTACGACGCGTTCTCGTCCGACTCCTGGCGCGCGCTGACCACGAGCCCCTCCCCGTGGTCGTTCTCGAGCGCCACACAGACCTCCCCGGTCCTCGACGTGCTGGCCGTCGACCAGCAGGCCCAGGCGCGGGCCCTTACCGACGGTGTGCTGCCGGCGCCCGCGGTGCGGCGCGACTCCGGCCTGCCCTGGCTGCTGCTGGCGCTGTTCGGCGTGCTGATCGCCGGCTTCGGCCTGTGGCTGAGGCGGCGCGTGCCGGCGCCCGCGGTGGTGGCTGCGGGGGTGGAGGACGCCGTCCCGGCCGAGGCGGAGGCGGAGGACGCCGCCCTG
>DATGNP010000205.1:0-7903 GCA_035306665.1 Trueperaceae bacterium | reverse complement strand
ACGCCCAGGTCGATCGCGCGCATCGTCTTGCTGAGCGCGTAGTTGCGCACGCGCGCGTCGGCGCTGGTGAACGCGCCGTCCTTGAACACCGGGTCGCGGAACAGGTCCGTGGTCGCCATCGGCACGACCAGGCCGTTCTCCTCGAGCGCGCGGCGGAAGCGGGCGACGATGCGGTCGCGCTCGTGGGCCGGCGTGCCGTCGGGCACCAGGTCGCTGTCGTGGAGGTTGACCCCCCAGGCGCCGAGCTCGGCGAGCTTGGCCACGACGTACGCTGGGTCGAGCGGCTCCCGGGTGGGCCCGCCGAACGGGTCGCGGCCGACGTTGCCGACCGTCCAGAGCCCGAACGTGAAGCGGTCGTCGGGGGTGGGGGCGTAGGCGTCCACGGCTAGAACGCAGTCCACTTCACGTCGCTGGCCGCGCTCTGGACGGTGCGCTCGATGAAGCGCACGCCGCGCGCGCCGTCCTCGACCGTCGGGTAGTCGCCGGCCGTGTCCTCGCCCCTCTCGCGGCGGAGGATGGCGTCGGCGACCTCGGCGTAGACGTTCGCGAACGCCTCGAGGAACGCCTCGGGGTGGCCGGAGGGCAGCCGCGAGGCGCGCTGCGCCGCCTCGCCCAGGTACGGGTTGCCGCGCCTGAGCAGCCGGACCGGGCCCTCGAGCGGCGCGAACCACAGGTAGTTCGGGTCCTCCTGGCGCCAGGTGAGCGCGCCCTCCTCGCCGTAGACCTGCAGC
This sequence comes from Trueperaceae bacterium, assembly GCA_035306665.1. Lineage (GTDB taxonomy): Bacteria > Deinococcota > Deinococci > Deinococcales > Trueperaceae > DASRWD01. Next base: position 7,172 of record DATGNP010000205.1, on the reverse strand, counting down.
ACGAGGTCGTTCTCGTGGCCGATCTCGACCTGCGAGGCGATGAGCACGCCCTTGGCGCCGCCCTTGAAGCGCAGCAGCAGGTTGCCGTCGTCGTCGAGGCGTCGGCCGGGCACGAAGGTCGTGAGGTCGGCGCAGATCGCCTCGAGCTCGAGGCCCGTGACGGTGGACACGAGGTTCTCGGCGTGCGAGCCGATGTCGCCGATCGCCCCGGCCGCGCCGCTGCGGGCCGGGTCGGTGCGCCATTCGGCCTGCTTGGCGCCCGCGTCCTCGAGCTTCGTCGCCAGCCAGCCCTGGTGGTAGCCGACGACGACCTTGCGCAGGGCGCCCAGGTCGCCGCGCCGCACCATGGCGCGGGCCTCCTTCACCATCGGGTAGCCGGTGTAGTTGTACGTCACGGCGAACACGACGCCGGTGCGACGGGCGGTGGCCACGAGGTCCTCGGCCTGCGCCGTCGTGTGGACGAGCGGCTTGTCGGAGACGACGTTGATGCCCGCCTCGGCGAAGGCCTTGGCCACGGGGTAGTGGACGTGGTTCGGCGTGACGATCACGACGAGGTCGATCCGCTCGCCCTCGGGCCTCTTGAGCTCGCCCTCGAGCATCGCCTCCCACGTCGGGTAGTTGCGGTCGTCGGGGAGCCCGAGCGCGGCGCCCGAGCGGCGCGCCTTCTCCGGGGTGGAGGAGAGCGCGCCCGCGGCGAGCTCGTAACGGTGGTCGAGGGCCATCGCGTGGCGGTGCACCGCCCCGATGAAGGCGCCCTCGCCGCCGCCGACCATGCCGTAGCGGAGGCGGCGCGTCACGACCGCCCTCCGTCGCGCCCGTCCTCGGCGAAGGCCGCGTCGAACGCCGTGGCCGATGGCGCGAAGTCGAGCGTGCGGCAGAACGCCGCCGACTCGGTGGCGCCGTGGACGCGGTCCATGCGCACGTCCTCCCACTCGACGGAGAGCGGTCCCTGGTAGCCGATGTCGTTGAGGGCGACGATGACCTCCTCGAAGTCGACGTCGCCGCGGCCCACGCTGCGGAAGTCCCAGTAGCGGCGCGGGTCGCCGAACGTCGTGTGGCCGCCGAAGACCCCGGCCTCGCCGTTGCCGCGGCCCCACCAGACGTCCTTCATGTGGACGTGGACGATGCGGTCCGCGAAGCGCCGGATGAACCCCACGTAGTCGACGCCCTGGTAGGCGAGGTGCGAGGGGTCGTAGTTGAAGCCGAAGGCGGGGTGGCCGCCCACCGCCTCGATGGCCCTCTCCGCCGAGGCGATGTCGAAGGCGATCTCGGTGGGGTGCACCTCGAGGCCGAAGCGCACGCCGAGCTCCCGGTAGGCGTCGAGGATGGGGGTGAACCGCCGCCCGAAGTCGTCGAACCCCGCCTGCCAGTACTCCTGCGACGTCGGCGGGAACGCGTACAGGGCGTGCCAGACGGAGGAGCCGGTGAAGCCGTTGACGACCGACAGGCCGAGGTTGGCGGCGGCCCTGCCGGTGGCGATCATCTCCTCGGCGGCGCGCTGCCTGACGCCCTCGGGGTCGCCGTCGCCCCACACGTGCGCCGGCAGGATCGCGCGGTGGCGCTCGTCGATCGGGTCGCAGACCGCCTGGCCCACGAGGTGGTTCGAGATCGCGTGGAGCTGCAGCCCGTGCTTCTCCAGCAGGGCCTTGCGGTCCTCGACGTACGCCGGGTCCTCTGCGGCTCGCCTGACGTCGAGGTGGTCGCCCCAGCAGGCGAGCTCGAGCCCGTCGTAGCCCATGTCGTGGGCGAGCGGGGCCAGCTCGGCGAGGGGCATGTCGGCCCACTGGCCGGTGAAGAGCGTGATAGGCCGTGGCATCTGACCTCCTGAGAAGACTTCCCGGGCACGAGGACGCGCCCGGGAGCTCGAGTGGACGTGGCGGCTGCTGCCGGGAGGGGCGTGGGGCGGTCCGGTCGCCGCCCCACGCTCGTCACTGGCCCCTGGCTCAGAAGGGGCTGTCGGGGAAGTAGTAGTCCGCCGCGTTCTCCGGCGTGATGAGCGGGCTGTCGAGGATGTAGCGGCCGAGGATCGGCACCGAGGAGACGAAGTTGAGGGCGGTGATCTCCATCGCGGTCGCGATCATCGCCGGCGGGTAGAGGACGTCGACGGGCACCAGCGGGTCGCCGTCCATGACGCCCTTGATGATCTCCTTCATGCCGGCGCCGCCGACCACGAACATCTCGTCCTCGCGGTTCGCCTGGCGCAGCGCCTCGATCACGCCCAGGGTGATGTCGTCGTCCTGCGCCCACACCGCGTCGATCTCGGGGAAGCGGGTGAGGAAGTCCTGCATGACCTCGAAGCCGTCGTCGCGGTTCCAGTTCGCGTACTGGCTGTCGAGGACCTCGATGTCGGTCTCGGCGATCAGCTCCATGAACGCGTCGAAGCGCTCGTTGTCGATCGTCGTGGGGATGCCGCGCAGCACGACGATCTTGCCCTGGCCGCCGAGGCGCTCGATGATGTACTCGGCCGACACGCGGCCCATGGCGGCGTTGTTCCCGGCGACGTAGACGTCCTCGATGCCCTCGCGGGAGAGGCCGCGGTCGACGACCGTCACGAAGATCCCGCGCTCCTTCACGCTCGCGACCGGCTCGGTGAGCGGGTCGGACTCGAAGGGCAGGATCACCAGGGCGTCGATCTGGTTGATCGCGATGAGGTCCTCGATGTCGTCGGCCTGCTCGCTGGCGCTGCCCGCCGTGTTGATCACGATCTGCAGGTTCGGGTAGGTGGCCTCGAGGCGCTGCTTGGCCTGGTCCGCCCACCAGTTGACGCCGCCGGTCCAGCCGTGGGTGGCCGCCGGGATCGAGACCCCGATGACGGTGGTCTGGGCGAAGGCTGCGCCGGCCGCGAGCGCGGCGACGAGGGCTAGGGTACGGAGCGAACGGAACATGTGACCTCCTGTGATGGGTGCCGAAGATCTGCGGCTGCTTCCGGCCTCGGGTCGCGGACCCGACGCGGTCCTGGCGGTGTCCTCGCGGTCCTCCTAGCTACCTCCCCTCAGCGGCCCTGACGACCGCGCTGCAGGAACACGGCGCCGATGATGATGAGCCCCTGCACGGCCCCGTTCAGGTACTCGCTGATGGCGGTGGTGAGGTTGAGGACGTTGCCGATCAGCGACAGCATGACGGCGCCCACGACGGTCCCCCACACGTGGCCGGACCCGCCCTTGAGCGCGGTGCCGCCGATGATCACGGCCGCGATCGCCTCGAGCTCCCACAGGATGCCGGTGGAGCCGGAGGCCGACCCCAGCCGCGGCACGTAGAGCACGACGGCGATGGCCACGCAGAGGCCTTGGATCACGTAGGTGAGGGTCCGCACGCGCTCGACGCGGATCGCCGCGTAGCGCGCGACCTCGGCGTTGGAGCCGATCGCCCTCACGTAGCGCCCGAAGCGCGTGCGGTGCAGGACGATCGCGCCCACCAGGGCGACGACGGCGAACGCCCACACCGGTATCGGGATGCCGAGGAAGTAGCCGTAGAACACGGGCCGGTAGACGCCGCGCAGCGCGAAGTCGAGGGAGATCGTGCCGCCGTCGGCGAGGTAGGTCACGAGGGAGCGGAAGATGCCCAGCGTCCCCAGCGTGACGATGAACGCCTCGATGCGGCCCCTGGTGATCGCGATGCCGTTGGCGGCGCCGGCGGCTAGGCCGCCGACCAGGACGAGCCCGACGCCGAGCAGGACCACGCCCACCGGCGATACCCCGCCGCCCTGGACGGCGTTCATGAACAGGATCATCGCTCCGGCCAGGAACGCCGCCATCGACCCCACCGAGAGGTCTATGCCGCCGGCGATGATCACGAACGTCGCGCCGACGGCGATGATCCCGATGAACGCCGAGCGCGTCAGGACGTTGAAGATGTTCGTGGGCGTCAGGAACGACGGGTGGATGAGCGAGCCGACCACGACCAGCAGGACGAGGCCGAGCAGCGGCGTGAGCTGCTGCCACGGCACGCGGCCGAGCCTGTCGCGCCAGGTGGGCGCGGGAGCGACCTCAGAGACCGACATGGGCCTCCGGTGTCCTCGTCTCGGCGACGCGTCTGTCGCTGCGCAAGCCGGTCGCGTAGGCCATCACCGTCTCCTCGGTCAGGTCGTCGCCCGACAGCGTCCCGGTCACCACGCCCCTCTGCATGACGACGACGCGGTGGGACAGGCCGATGACCTCGGGCAGCTCGCTGGAGATCAGCACGACGGCCACGCCCCTGGAGAGCAGCTCGGCGACGTAGAAGTAGATCTGGCGCTTGGTCCCGACGTCGATGCCGCGCGTGGGCTCGTCGAGTATCACGACGTCGGGGTCGGTCAGCATCATCTTGGCCAGGACGACCTTCTGCTGGTTGCCCCCGGAGAGGGCCTTGGCGGGCACGGCGACGTCGCGGACGCGCACGTCGTACTCCTCGACGGCCCGCAGCAGGGCGCCCTGCTCGGCGCGCACGTCCACGAACGGCCTGGCGAAGAGCTCGAGGGCCTGCAGGGTCACGTTCTCGCGCAGCAGGCTGTCGAGCAGGAGCCCCTTGCCCTTGCGGTCCTCGGTCAGGTAGGCGACCTTGTCGCGCTTGGCGTCGGCGGGGTGACGCCACCTGACCACGCGGCCGTCCTTGCGCACTGTCCCGGTGGAGGGCCTGAGGCCGAGGACCCCCTCGAACAGCTCGGTGCGGCCCGCCCCTATCAGCCCGGCGACGCCGAGCACCTCGCCGCGCCTCACCGCGAGGGACCCGTCGGTGACGAACCCGGGGACGCTGAAGCCCTCGACCTCCAGGGCCACCGGCGCGTCCGCCGGGGGCGGGACCTTCGGCGGGTACATGTCGGCCAGGTCCCTGCCCACCATGCGCCGCGCCATCTCGACGGGGGTCAGCTCCGCGACGTCGTACGTGCCGATCTTGTAGCCGTCGCGCATGATCGTCACCCTGTCGGCGATGGCCTTGACCTCCTCGAGCTTGTGCGAGACGTAGATGATCGCCACCCCGTCGGCGACGAGGCGCTTGACGAGGTCGAACAGCACCTCGGTCTCGCGGCCCGTCAGCACGTCTGTGGGCTCGTCCATGCACAGGACGCGCACCTCGCGGGAGACGGCCTTGGCGATCTCGACCATCTGTGCCTGGGAGACCGACAGCTCGCGCACCTGGCGCGTGGCAGGCACCGCGGTCTTGAGGGAGTCGAGCAGGCGCCTGGTCTCCGCGCGCGCCGCGCGCCTGTCCACCAGCCCGAAGCGGTGCGGCTCGCGGCCGAGGAAGATGTTCTCCTCGACTGTCAGGTGGGGCACGAGGCTCTGCTCCTGGTGGATCAGGACGATGCCGGCCGCCTCGGCCTCGTTGGAGTCCCTGAAGCTCACGCGGCTGCCGTCGAGCCGCAGCTCGCCCGCGGTGGGCGCGAGGTACCCGGAGAGCATCTTCATCAGCGTCGACTTGCCGGCGCCGTTCTCCCCGACGAGGGCGTGCACCTCGCCGGGGCGGACGTCGACGTCGACGGCGTGCACGACCTCGATGGGTCCGAACGACTTGCTCAGCCCGACGCCCCTGAGAACCTCTTGGGCAGCCATGCGCCTCCTGTCGACCTAGCGAGGGCCTAGTGCGGCGGGACCGCCGCCTAGTTCCAATGACTATCTAAGTAAATGCTACGCTACCGGCCACACGGCGGACCCGTCAAGGTCGGCCGTCCTCCGCGGGAGGCAAGTGGGTCGTCAAGGAGGTCGTCTCAACCCGGCGCTCGTCCGGCGCCTCAACGTCGCCAAGGTGTTCCACGCACTGCGGCTCGCCGGCGGCGCCACGCAGACCGAGCTGGTGGCGCGCACCGGCTTGGACCCCGCCACCGTGTCGGCGGTCGTGAGGCAGCTCCGCGCCGACGGGTGGCTCGTCGCGACCACCGCTCCCTCCTCGGAGCGTCGGGGCAGGCCGCCGATGCGACTGGAGATCGACCCCGACGCCGGCGTTCTGCTCGGTGCCAGGCTCGAGCCCGGCGTCGTGCGCGTGCTGGCTGCGACCCTCGACGGCACGCCGCTGAGGAAGTGGCAAGGTCCCGCCGGCGACGACCCCGACGCGGCCGTGGCCGGACTGGGACGCGGCGTCGACGCGCTCCTTGCCGAGCTGGGAGTCGGCTGGCCGGCCGTCAAGGCCGTGGGGGTCGGCATACCGGCGCTGGTCGCGCGCGGCGGCCACCTGGCCTTCGGACCCAACCTCGGCTGGCGCGACGTGCCCATGCGCGAGCGCCTGGCGGCGCTCTGGCCGGTGCCCGTGGCGGTCGACAACGACACGAAGGCAGCTGCGCTGGCCGAGAAGCTGTTCGGGACGGCACAGCACGCCCGCGACTTCGTCGTGATCGCCGGGCACTCCGGGATCGGCGGGGCGCTGTACCTCGGCGAGCGCCTGGTGCGCGGGTCGGGCGGCTTCGCCGGGGAGGTCGGGCACGTCACGGCCGTGCCGGGAGGGCGCCCGTGCGCCTGCGGGGACCGCGGCTGCCTCGAGGCCTACCTCGCGGAGCGCGCCGTCGTCGAGCAGCTCAGGGAGCGCTCCGTCGACGTGACCAGCTACCGCGGCGCCGCCGAGGCGTGCGCCGCCGGCGACGCTGCGGCCCTGGCGCTCCTCGACGAGCTGGGCGACATGCTGGGGCGGGTCCTCGCCGACCTGGTCGACCTCCTCGACCCCGAGCTGATCGTGCTGGGCGGCTCGATGACGCACGTCGTCCCGTACCTGCTGCCGGCCGTGGCGAGGCGCCTGTCGGAGCCCGCCCTCACCGGCGTCCGCTCCCCCTGCCAGGTCGTCGCCTCCCAGCTGGGGCCCGAGGCCGTGACGATGGGCGGCGTGGCCCTGGCGCTCGAGACGGTCCTCGGGTTGCCCGCTTGGTGGGAGGACCCAGACCTCGTCACCTTGGAGGGGTAGGGGGACGACGAGGTGAGCGGCCCGGCTCATGCGGGTCGTGGCATACGCCTCGCGGCGCGTCCTCGCTCGAAGCGTCGACCGCTGGGGACCGTTCGCTCTTCTGAGCGCGGTCCGGCGGCGCCGTTCGCTACCGGATGGCTGCCGCCTCGAACCGTCCGAGCACGAACTCCCAGCCCGGCTCGTACTGGGCGCGCAGCCGCTCGCCGTCCGCGCCGTGCTCCTCCCAGGCGCGGTGCTCGAGCAGCAGCTCGGTGCCGCTCTCGGCCGGCCGGAAGCGCACCTCGAGGACCGAGGCCGCCTTGGGCTCC
>DATGNP010000204.1:0-3286 GCA_035306665.1 Trueperaceae bacterium | reverse complement strand
GGCGGCCGGTCACGCTCAGCTCGCCGCCGAGCAGCGTCCCGGCCATGCTCACGGTCGTCGCGCCCGCCGACAGGTTCACGTCCAGCGCGACGTCGGCGCGCAGCTCGGCGCCGCCCGTGACCCGACCGGTGAGGCGGCCCTCGGCCGCCCTGCCCTCGCCCGCGACGTCGACGGCGAGCGCTCCGGGCAGCGTCAGGCCCGAGACGCTGGCGCGCCAGGAGAGGTCGCTCGGGTCGAGGGTGGCGGCGATCCCGTCGCCGGTGACGTGCAGCGGCTCGCCGGGTCCTGCCGCGCTCACGACCACGGCGCCCAACCCCTGGCCGGCGACGGCGAGGTCCGTGAAGGCGCCGCTGAGCCACGTGCCGGCGGCGGCCCTGTCGCCGAGCGCCAGGGAGGCCGCGCCGGTGACAGCCGGCGCGACCGCCGCGAGCGGTCCCTCGACCTCGATACCGGCCAGGCCCGCCGAGACGGAGCCGCGCCAGCCGTCGAGGCGGCCGGCCCCGGTGAGCACGACCTCGTCGCCGACGTCGGCGACGAGGAGGATCGCGTCGCCCGCCCTGAGGCTGCCGCTGGCGCCGACGTCGTCGCCCGCCACGGCCACGCGCAGGTCGCTGGTGACGTCGCCGTAGCCGAGCGTGGAGCGGAGGTCCAGGCGGCCGCGGGCGGGCGCCGCCTCGAGGCGCAGCGCGCCCCTGAGGTCGCCGCGGCCGCTGAGGGCGGCGAAGACCGTGGGGTCGCCGAGCGTGCCGCCCACCTGCACCGCGCCGTCCACCCTGGCCGGCACGCCCTCCACGCCGACGCCGACGGCGTCGAGCTGCGCCGTCAGCGTCGCTCGCCCCAGCGCCTCGACGGAGGGCGCGACCGCGACCAGAGGGCCGCGCACCAGCCCGGTGAGGCGCGTGTCGCCCAGGTCGAGGTCGGCGAGGTCCACCTGGGCCTGCAGCGCGACGCGCAGACGACCGTCCAGCGCGGCCGACCCCTCGATCCGGCTGGCGCCGCTCTCCACCACGAGCCCGTCCACGACCACGCTCCCCGTGGACGACCCGCCCATGAGCCGCAGGCTCGCCCGGGGCGCCTCGGCGAGCGGCAGCAGGCCCGGGAGCGGCATCTCCACGAGCTCGCCCGCGACCCGCCAGCCGCCGCGCTCGGCCGCCGCCGTCAGCGAGAGCCCGTCGCCGGCGAGGTCGAGCTCCGCCCCCTCCGCGCCGACGCTGAGCCGGCCCGCGGCGGAGACGGCTCCCGACACGCTCACGTCGGCGGCCAGCGCGCCGGTGACGGGGGCGTCGGAGGGCACGGTTGCGGCGAGCGTCACGAGCGGGGCGCCGTCCTGGCCGGGAGCCGCGCCCACGTCGAGGACGAGGTCGCCCTCGCGGGTGGCGCGCAGGCCGAGCGTCACCGGCGCGGCCTCGACCGGCAACGGCCCGCCGTCGAGCGTGACGTCCAGGGCCCCGCCGAAGCCCGCCCGCCGGCCCCAGCTCAGACCCTCGCCAGCGACGCTCACCTCCAGGCCGGCGAGGTCGGGCGCGAGCGCCTCCAGGGCCGGAGAGACGTCGCCGCCGGCACGCACGCTCACCGTGCCCGCGCCGAAGGCGTAGGCGGCCTGCAAGCCGAGCCAGTCGAGGCTCAGCTCGACCGGGTCGCCCGCGAGGCTCCAGGCGCCCGCCTCGCCGACGCCCGCGAGGGGCCCGGAGGTGGCGGCGACCGCACCGGACAGGGCGAGCTCGGGCGCCAGCGCGCCCGCCCCGGTTACGCTCAGGCGCGCCCCCTCGCCCAGGCCCGGCACCCCGGCCAGGTCGACAGCCAGAGAGGTCAGGTGGACCTCTTGGCCGCGCGCGGTGAGCTCGCCCCTCACCCCGCCGGTGAGGCCGGCGGGGCCCGCGCCGGTGAGCGAGCCCGTCACCGAGGCGGTCCGCAGGCCCGGCTCGGGCGTGGTCAGGACCGCGTCGAGGTAGGCGCCGGGGACGTCGACGTGGAGGCGCCCACTGGCGAGGTCGTCGTCGAGCTCCAGCCAGGCCTCGACCGGTCGGCCAGCGGCCTGCCCCGTGACGACGAGGCGGCGGTCCTCGTTCCACGCCAGGCGCCCCGTCACCTCGGCCTCGGGAGAGGCGAGGGTGAAGCGCAGGTCGTTGGGCGCGGAGCCCGTCAGCGTGACGGCCGCGCCCTCCACGGTGCCGGCGGCGTCCACCGTCAGCTCGGTGGTCATGGGATCGGTGCCCAGGGACGCTCGGCCCGTCGCCACGACGTCGACGACGAGGCCGAACGCCGCGCCTATCCTCGCGAGGTCGACGTCGGCCAGGTCCAGCGCCGCGGTCAGGTCCGCGCCCTCGCCGCTCACGGTCGCCACGGCCACCGGCGCGTCGCCGGGCGCGTCGGGAAGGAGGGCGGCCACCTGGCCCCGGTACGCGGCGCCCTCGCCCGTCAGGGCTAGCCGCAGGCCCAGCGCGCCCGCCCCCGGCGCGTCCGCCTCGGCGTCGGCGGTGAGCTCCCACCCGTCCGCGGCCGTCCAGCCGGCGCGCGCCACGACGGGCGAGGACAGCAGGCCCACGGCCGCGTCGGCGCCGGGCGGGAGCGCGGCCGCGACGGCGGGCCCGGCGAGGGTCAGCTCGGCGGTGGCGGCGCTCGGGCTCGCGCGGGCCGCGGCGCTCACGCCGGCGCCCGTGAGCTCCGCCGTGACGCGCGGGTCGGCGAGCGTGCCGGCGAGGTCGGCCGTGAGGTCGGCGGGCTGACCGAGCAGGGTGAATGGCAGCGCTACGCGGCCGGCCAGCGCCCCGTCCTCCGTCACGGTCGCGTCTACCCAGCTGCCGATCAGGCGGGGGGCGCCGTCCGGCGGCACGCTCAGCGTCGCGGCGAGGGGCGGCAGCTCCAGGTAGGGTTCGGCTGCGAGGGCGGCGCTGGTCAGCGCGACGCTCAAGCCGGCGAGGGGCGTGGCGCTCAGCTCTGCGGCGACTGCGCCGGCCAGCGCCGTGGCCGAGCCTGCGAGGCGCAGCTCGGGGGTGAGGGTGCCGGCGGCATGCAGTGACGACTCGAGCGGGCCGGTCGCCGTCACCGCGACCGTGAGCTCCGCGCCGGCGCCGCCGAGGGTCAGGGTGGCGATGGCAGGCTCGTCGCCGGCCAGGGCCAGGTCGGCGCGCAGGGCCCCGGCCCAGCCGGAGGCCGGGTCGCGGCGCAGGGTCCCGTCGACCCTCGCGGTGAGGCCGCTCGGTGCCCGGTCGGGCAGGTAAGGCGCGAGGTCGGCGTCGTCGGCCCTGACCTCGAGGACGCCCTCCGCGTAGCTGGCCACCAGGTC
>DATGNP010000203.1:0-4840 GCA_035306665.1 Trueperaceae bacterium | reverse complement strand
GGGCCGCCACCAGCTCCGGCAGCGCCTCCAGCCACGCGCGGCCCGCGGCGTCGCGCGCAGCCAGGCGCCCGACGCGCTCGGGCACGAGCGGCTCGGTCCCGCTCACCGCTCGAGCCTGCGCTCGTTGCCGCGCTTGAAGTTGCCCGTGGCCCGCTGCAGCGCGTACTGCCGCGCCTCGAAGCTCGCGCCCTCGAGCTCCGCCGCCAGCGCCGCCGCGCGTTCGCCGCCGAGCGTGAGCACGCACCGGCCCTCCCAGAAGACGCGCACGCGCCCGTCCTTGGTGACCTGCGCCGTGAAGACCTCGTGCCCCATGAGGCTAGGAGCCTAGCGCGCGGGGCTCAGAGCTGCATGACGCTGTAGTCGAGGCGGTCGACGTCGAGGATCAGCTCGAGGAACTGCAGCTTGCCGAGGGCGTCGATCATCGCGAAGCAGTTGTCGCGGTCGACGTACACGCCCTCCTTCATCACGGTGTGGCCGTAGACGCCGAAGCGGTGCCCGGCCTGCCTGACGAGCTCGGGCTTCTTGTACCACCAGGACTTGGTGTCGGGGTCGTGATAGAAGAAGTCGTCGAAGACCTGCATGCCCGGGAGCGGCCCGGCGTGGGCGAACTGCACGCCGTGGAAGACGCGCTCGCGCGGCATGGCGTGGAACCAGGCCGCCAGGTCGTCGGGCAGCGCCATGCCCCCCTGCTGCTCGTCGAACTCGATGTGCTTGAGGCCGCCGCGGGTGGAGAGCTCGTAGCGGTGGTCGAGCGCGCTCTCGTCGTGGTTGCCGAGGATCACCGTGACGTTGCCCTCGGCGGCGTCGACGAAGCGCTTGAAGCGGTAGAGCTCGCGGATCTGCGCCTTGGCGGCGCGCCTGAGGTGGTCGGGGTTCGCGGGGTCGTACGGCTCCTCGCCGACGGCGACGGCGTACGCGCGCTCGTCCTTGTAGTGGACGAGGTCCCCGACGCACACGACCTGGTAGCGACCCTCGATCACGGGCGCCGTCGGCTCGAGCGCCGGCGTGCAGGCCGCCGCGGCCTTGAGCACGCGCCACAGCTCGGGCCACTGCCCGTGGACGTCGCCGACGGCGATGACCTTGATCACGTCGCGGCACCGCCGCTCACGAGCCCACCGCTACCTTGCCGACCAGGAGCGACCTGAGCTTGCCGTAGAGCTCGCGCGACTCCTCGGCGTTGCGGCCGTACCCGCCGAAGCGCACCACGAGCCTGGCGGCCTCGGCCCCGAGCCCCTCGGCCCTGAGCCTCTCGACGAGTCGGTCGATGACCTGGTGCGCCTCGGGGCGCTCGGCCGCGGCCGTCTCCGTGTCCGGCGGCGCGGCACCGTCCGGGGGCGCCGTGCCCGGCGCGTCCGCGGCGCCCTGCGGGGCGACCGGCGCGGCGTCCTCGCTCCCGGCGGACGCGGCCGCCTCCAGCTCCTCCCACAGGACCTCGCCGGTCTCGGGGTCGTGCGGCGCCCAGCCCTCGACGCCGGGAGCGACCAGGCCGAACTGGGCGGCGCAGAGCGCGAGCGCGGTGTCGGCCAGCGCCGCCGCCGAGCCCAGCTCGGAGCCGGTCACGGCGCCGGCGGGCCTCTCCGCCACGGCCGCTCGCGTCACGCCCTCGACGGTGAGGTTGCACACGACGGCCTCGGGGCCGAGAGGCAGCAGCTGGCACGACCACCCTGCCGGCGTGACCGCCGCGTCGAGGCGCGACCTCACGGCGACGGCGGTCAGCCTGGGCTGCACCCGCGCCCGCTGCCGATCGGGTGAGAGCTCAACGAGCGCCCATGCGCGGGCCGACGGCGGGAACGGGTCGGCGAGACGGGCCCTGTCGGGGCGCGGCATCGGCCCATGATATCAGCGTCCTCGACGCGCCCGACGAGGCATCCTCCACGCGCCGGGGCCCTCGGGGAGGGTGCTGTAAGGTAGTCGCATGTCCCCATCCGGAGCCGTATCGGGCTTGGCATCGTCGTCGCTGGCCGCCTTGGCCTGGCTCGTGGCCCTGCTGTGCGTGCCGCTCGGCGGCGCGTTCGCGGCGCCGCCTCCGGCCGCGGCGACGCCGATGGTGATGGTCGACGCCTTCGAGTACGCGCTGGGGGACACGCTCACGGTGAGGGGCAGCGGCCTCGAGCCCGGCGCCGACTACGTCGTGGCGCTGACCTCCCCTACCGGCGAGACCAGCGAGACGACGGTGACGGCCTCCGGAGCGGGGAGCCTCAGCGTGTCGGCCCCTCTCGACGAGCCGGGGGCTTGGACGGTGGCGCTGTCGGGGCCGCGCGTGGCGGCGCGCCTGGGCGTGAACGTCAGGGCCGGCCCCGGTGACGGCCCCGGCGCGGGTGGCGCGGGGGCCGACCAGGCGCCCGGCGACGACGCCGATGCGGAACCGGGCGCGGGCGCCGGCGGAGCGCCCGAGGACGGCGCGGCCGAGGAGAGCCCCGGCGCGGCGGACCAGGGGGCCGGAGGGGCCGAGGAGGGCGCCGCCGAGGACGCTCCGCTGCCCGGCGATGACGCCGCTGAGGACGTTCCCGAGCCCGGCGATGACGCTGCCGAGGACGTGCCGGGGGCCGGCGAGGGCGGCGCGGACGAGGGCGTCGGCGTCGACGAGGTACCCGCCCTGCCGCCGGGCGGAGCCCTGCCGGGCGAGGCGCCGGTGCCGCCGGCGCAGGCGCGCGGGACGATCGAGGTCGCGATCGAGCAGGGCGACGTCGTCGGGCGCCTGAACGGCGTCGAGGCGTGGCGGCTGACGTTCGGCGCGAACAGCGGCGAGACCGCGGGTCTGCTCGAGCGTGAGGACTCCGTGCTGGTGGGGCACGGCAACCACCTGCTGCAGGTGGACGCGCGCACCGGCTCGGTGCGTGCTCGCGACCGCCTGCCCGCCCAGGTGACGGACGTCGCCGAGGGCGACGACGGCGTCAGGGTCACGGTGCGCTACGCGCGCGGCGCGACCGCGACGTTCGACTGGCCGCCCGAGCGGCCGCTCCCCTTCGACCCCTACCTCCCGCTCTTCAGCTGGCTGCGCGCCGAGGCCGACGTCACCGACCCCGTGGCGCAGCTCTCTCGCGACCCGACGAACCCCTGGCTCTACCTCGCCGCCGCGAGGCAGCAGCCCGACCGCGCCGAGACGCTCAGGCGCAGCGCCCTGACGCAGGCGCGGACGTTCTACGAGTACGGCCAGCTCGCGCGGGCCTACATGACGGCCCCCATGCGGGACGAGACGCTCGCCTTCCAGGCGATGAACGCCGCCCTCGCCGACTTCGTCGAGCGCGGCTACCGCGGCCGGCTGCTGCTGGAGGACGACTTCGCCGACGCCTACGGCTTCCCTCACGGCGCCCTGGCCGCGGCGATCGAGGCCGGCGACCGCGAGGCCGCCGACTTCTGGGCGCCGTGGCTGTTCCGCCTCACCGGCGACGGCGGTCCCGAGGCGTCCGGCCTCCTGTCGGAGTACGCGGCCATGCTGCAGGCCGAGGGCGACGTCGACGGCGCCGCCACCTGGCGCGAGCGCGCCGCCGCCGTCGGCGGCACCGACGCGCAGACGACCCTGGAGCGGGCGGCGGCGGCGGTCGGTAGCACGGGCTGGTACGGCGTCGCGGCGCTGCTGGTGGCGGTCGTGGCGCTGCGCCTCACCCTCGTCGCCAAGTACTGGCGGGCCCAGACGCTCACGCTGCGCCAGCGCCGCGAGGCCGGCAGGCCCACCGGCCGCTTCTCGCGGGCCCTGACGCTGCGCTACGCGACGCTCACCGAGAAGCTCGTCGTCCTCCTACTGTTCGCGGCCGTTATCGCGGTGGTCGCGCTCTCGACCTGGGTCGGCTCCGGCGGCCGGCTGCCGAGCGCGCTCGGCGCCGGCACGCTCGCGACGCCGACCGCCGCCGAGCTGCTGGGCGCGGCGCCCGAGGGTCCCGACCGGGGGTTCGCCCTGGCGTACGCGGCCCAGACGTCCGGCGACGCCGAGACCGCGAACGCGCTCTACCGCGAGCTGCCGGGCGACCCCGACGCCATGAACAACCTCGGCGTCCTGCGCGGCGACCCCGAGCTCTTCCGCCTGGCCCTCGAGCTCGACCCCGGCCACCCCGAGGCGACGTTCAACCTCGGCGCGGGGCCGAACCCCTCGCGGCTGATGGCCGCCTACCGGCCCGACGAGCCGCTGCTGACCCCGCCCGACGCGCGCCGGCTCACGCGCGCGCTGCGTGGCAGCCCGTGGGCGGCGCTGGGGGCGGCCTTCACGAACCCGTTCGCGGCGCTCGTCGACGCGAGCCCCATCGCCACGCGTTGGCTGTGGACCGTGGCCGTCGTGGCGTTCCTCGCCTGGGTCGCCTGGACGGTGCTGTCCCTGTTCTTCCCGCGGCCCCAGGCTGCGCGCAACGCCCCGCGCACGTTCCTCTACCACGTGCTGGCCCTGCTGCTGCCCGGCAGCGGCCTAGCCGACGAGCTGTGGGGCGTGCTCCTGCTGGTGCCGTGGTCGATCTTCGGCATCGACCTGCTGCTGCACCTCACGGGGCTGGGCGCGGGGCCGGCGCTGGCGTACGACACGGACGTGATCGCCTTGGTGGCGATCTACGGCGTCAACACCGTCGCGTTCGTCGTCGAGTACGCCTCGTACCGCCGCCGTATGCGCGACCTGCGCCTCGAGCACCCCGAGCTCGCGGCGGCGTACGGTCTCAGGCCCTGAGCGCCGACGCCCCTGCCGCCGCGGCGCCGCGTGCGGCCGCGGCCGGCGGCTACTGGATGGTCGCCCTGGCCGCGGTGCTGTGGGCGCTGCTGGGCGTGTTCTCGCAGCGCCTCCTGTCGGCCGGCGTGCCCGCCACCGAGGTCGCGTTCTGGCGCGCGACGCTCGCCACGCCCCTGTTCGTGGCGCACGCGG
>DATGNP010000202.1:0-15118 GCA_035306665.1 Trueperaceae bacterium | reverse complement strand
TGCCGAGGGCACCGAACGTCGGCGTGCCGGGCTCGGGCCAGTGGAAGCCGATGCCGAGGTTCGTCAGGCGCCCACCCGTGTCGGTGCCGTTCATGACGTTCCCGATGCGGCCGCCCATGATCCCCAGGACGCCGACGGGCGTCATGACGTCGAGGTAGGCCCACGGGTCC
This sequence comes from Trueperaceae bacterium, assembly GCA_035306665.1. Classification (GTDB taxonomy): domain Bacteria; phylum Deinococcota; class Deinococci; order Deinococcales; family Trueperaceae; genus DASRWD01. The sequence goes on along the minus strand of DATGNP010000202.1, from coordinate 14,948 downwards.
AGCCCGTGCCGGCGGGAGTACAGCCAGGTCGCGAGCATCACGCCGAGGACGCCGCCGTGGATGCTGATGCCGCCCTCCCAGACCTTGAACGCGTCCAGCCAGTTCCCGCCCGGACCGAAGTAGGCCGAGGGGCTGGTGAGGACGTAGACGAGGCGCGCGCCCACGACGCCGGCCACGACCAGCCAGATGGCCATGTCGAGGAGCCTGTCGGGGTCAAGCCCGCGCCGCTCGGCGGCCCTTAGCGACCACGCCGCGCCGACCAGCACGCCGATCGCGATGAGGAGCCCGTACCACCTGATGGCCAGCGGCCCTACCTGGACGAAGATCGGATCCATCTACGCTCCTCTGGGGCGGCGTCAGCCGCCGAAGAACCTGGGGAAGGCCACGAAGCCAATCACTACCATGATGACGAGCTTCGCCACCGTGCCGCCCAGGGTGCCGACGAACGCTCCGACGCCGGACCTCACGGCCTCGGCCAGCTCGCGTCCCGTCAGCAGCTCGGCGACGACGGCCCCGACGAGGGCGCCGACGAGGAAGCCGAAGGGCGGGAACGCGAACAGGCCGACGAGCGAGCCGATCACGCCGCCCCACACGCCCGCGCGCCGCGCCCCGAAGCGGGCCGAGCCCAGCCAGGTGCCGGCGACGTCGACGAGCTGCGAGAGGCCCGCGAGGACCGCGATGTAGACCAGGGTGTCGACCCCGAAGCGCTCGAACCCCAACATCAGCGCGGCCAGGAGCGCCCCCACGAACGCCAGCGGCACCCCCGGCAGGACGGGCACGATCACGCCCGCGAACGCCACGGCGTAGGCGACGAGGAAGACGAAGAAGGCCAGGGCCGTCAAGGCGCTGACGAGTCTAGTGCGCGCGGGCTCAGCTGTGCCAGGTCTCGGGCGCCGACTTGGCCTCGCCCCTGATCACGTCGACGGCGTGCGGCAGCGTCTCGAGGATCGCGGCCAGCGAGTCGGCCGCGCCCGCGGGGCTGCCGGGCAGGTTCACGATCAGGGTCTGGCGCCGCACCCCGGCCGTGCCGCGGGACAGGGCCGCGACCTTGTCGTGGGCGGCGCCGATCGTGCGCATCAGCTCGGGGAGGCCCGGGACGCGCCGCTCGATGACCTCCTCGGTCGCCTCCGGCGTCCTGTCCTTGCGCGACAGGCCGGTCCCTCCCGTCGTCAGCACCAGGTCGACGCCGTCCTGGTCCGACCACAGGCGCAGGCGCGCGCGGATCAGGGCCTGCTCGTCGGGGACGACCTGGTAGTCGACCTCGACGAACGGGCCGGTCTTGAGCACCTGGCGGATCGCCTGGGCGCTGCCGTCCTCGCGCTTGCCCGCCGCCACCGAGTCGGAGACGGTCAGGATCGCGGTCCTCACCATGCCGGCACTGTACAGGCTCCCCCGCCGCGGCCGCGAGGACCTTGCCACAACCACGCTCCCGTCGGCGACGGACCCTCCGGACAGCGCGGTAACCTACCCTGTCTGCTGGCCCGGTGCCGCGCGCACCGGCGGTTACGGAGGTAACAGGCCTTGAAGATCCACGAGTACCAGGCCAAGGAGCTGCTCGCGCCGTTCGGCGTGACGGTGCCGCTGGGCCGCGCCGCCACCACCGTCGAGGAGGCCGTCCAAGCGGTCCGGCCCTTGGTCGAGGAGAGCGGCAACCCGGTCGTGGTGGTGAAGGCGCAGATCCACGCGGGCGGCCGCGGCAAGGGCACCTTCCGGGAGCACGAGGGGCTCCGGGGCGTGAACGTCGTGACCCAGGGCGTCCAGGGCGGCGTCGAGGCCGCCGAGGCGCGCGTGCGCGAGCTGGCGGAGAAGATGCTCGGCTCGACCCTCGTCACGGTCCAGACCGGCCCCACGGGCAAGCAGGTCAACCGGCTCTACGTCGAGCAGGGCATGGACATCGCCCGGGAGCTCTACCTCTCGGTCGTCCTCGACCGCTCAGTCGGCCGCAACGTCGTCATGGTCTCGACCGAGGGGGGCATGGACATCGAGGAGGTCGCGGCCGAGACGCCCGAGAAGCTCGTGAGGGTCGCGATCGACCCGCTCGTCGGGCTCGCCGACTACCAGGCCAGGTCCCTCGCGTTCGCCCTGGGGCTCGCCGGCGATACGCACAAGAAGGGCGTCGCCCTCCTCAAGGCCGTGGCCCGCGCCGCCGCCGAGCTCGACACCGACCTCCTCGAGGTGAACCCCCTCGTCGTCACAGCCCAGGGCGACGTCGTCGCCCTCGACGCGAAGATGAGCTTCGACGCCAACGCCCTCTTCCGCCACCCCGAGGTCGCCGCGCTGCGCGACCTCAGCGAGGAGGACCCGGCCGAGGTCGAGGCCAGCAAGTACGGCCTGTCGTTCATCAAGCTCGACGGCAACGTCGGCTGCCTCGTCAACGGCGCCGGTCTGGCCATGGCGACGATGGACACGATCAAGGAGGTCGGCGGCGAGCCGGCGAACTTCCTCGACGTCGGCGGCGGCGCCACCGAGGAGAACGTCACGGCGGCCTTCAAGATCATCACTCGTGACCCCAACGTCAGGGGGATCTTCGTCAACATCTTCGGCGGCATCATGAAGGGCGACACGATCGCGAACGGCGTCGTCGCGGCCGTCAAGCAGGTGGGCCTCGAGGTGCCGCTCGTCGTGCGGCTCGAGGGCACGAACGCCGAGCTCGGCAAGCGGATCATCGACGAGTCCGGCCTCAACGTCGTCAGCGCCACGGACATGAAGGACGGCGCGCGCAAGATCGTGGAGCTGGCGGGAGGCGCGCGATGAGCCCGCTCATCGGCAGGCGCACGCGGCTGCTCGTCCAGGGCATGGGCGGGGCCGGCACGTTCCACACCGACAGGTCGATCGCCTACGGCACGAACGTCGTCGCGGCGGTGAGGCCGGGCAAGGGCGGCCAGTCCGTCAGGTTCGAGGGCGATACCGACCACTCCGGCGTCCCCGGCCGCCCCGACACCTACGCCGTCGACGTGCCGAGCTTCGACACCGTGGCCGAGGCCGTCGCGGCGACGGGGGCGAACGCCAGCGTCGTGTTCGTGCCGCCGCCGTTCGCCGCCGACGCGATCATGGAGGCGGCCGACGCCGGCATCGAGCTGATCGTCGCGATCACCGAGGGCATCCCGATCCGGGACATGGTCACCGTCAAGCGGTTCCTCGAGGGCAAGCCCTCGCGCCTGATCGGCCCGAACTGCCCCGGCCTCACGCGGCCGCGCGAGTGCAAGATCGGGATCATGCCGGGCTACATCCACTCCCCCGGCAGGGTCGGCGTCGTCAGCCGCTCCGGCACGCTCACCTACGAGGCCGTGAAGCAGCTCACCGACAACGGCCTCGGGCAGACGCTCGCCGTCGGGATCGGCGGCGACCCCGTCAACGGGACGAGCTTCATCGACATGCTCCGCGTCTACCAGGACGACCCCGACACCGAGGCCGTGATGATGATCGGCGAGATCGGCGGCACGGCCGAGGAGGAGGCCGCCGCGTGGATCGAGGCGCACATGACCAAGCCCGTGGCGGCGTTCATCGCCGGCACCACGGCGCCCCCGGGGAAGCGCATGGGGCACGCCGGCGCGATCATCTCGGGCGGCACGGGCACCGCCGCCGAGAAGATCGCCGCGCTCGAGGCGGCCGGCGTCGTCGTCGCGCGCACGCCCTCCGACATGGGCAACGCGATGCTCGAGGCGATCGCCCGCCGCGCCTGATCGCGCCCTGAACGTGGACGCCAGCGAGCGCCGCCGCGGACCTGCCTCCCGGCGGCGCTCGCCCCTCGCGGGCGCCTACCGCGGCCGCTTCGCGCCCTCGCCCAGCGGCTGGCTGCACCTCGGGAACGCCCGCACGGCGCTCTTCGCCTGGGCCAGGGCGCGCGTCGCCGGCGGCGCGTTCATGATGCGCGTCGAGGACCTCGACGCGCCCCGCACGCGGCCCGAGGCCGTCGCGGGGAACCTCGAGGAGCTCGCCTGGCTCGGCCTCGACTGGGACGAGGGGCCGGACAGGGGCGGTCCCCACGGCCCCTACCTGCAGTCGGAGCGCGTGGCGTACTACGCCGCCGCGCTGGAGCGGCTGGTAGCCGCGGGACGCGTCTACCCCTGCTACCTAACCCGCCGCGAGGTCGCCGAGCTCGCCGCCGAGGCTCCCGGGCCTGCCGCGGCCGGCTCCGGCGTGGACGACGCCGGCGAGGGCCCGGCGGAGCAGCCCGCGCGGGTCTACGGGGCGCGGCACCGCGAGCGCAACGCTGCCGTCGCCGCGGCCCGGGCCGCCGCGGGGCGGGCGCCCAGCCTGCGCTTCCGCGTGCCCGACGGCACGCTGACGTTCCACGACGCGGTGCAGGGCGAGGTCACCGTCGACCTCGGCGCCGAGGTCGGCGACTTCGTCGTCAGGCGCGCCGACGGCCTCCACGCCTACCAGCTCGCCGTCGTCGTCGACGACGCCGCCATGGGCATCACCGAGGTCGCCAGGGGCGCCGACCTCCTCCACAGCACCGCCGCCCAGCTCCTGCTCTACGACGCTCTGGGGCTGCCGGCACCGGTCTTCGCCCACGTGGGCCTGCTCCTCGACGCCGACGGCGCGAAGCTCGCGAAGCGCGGCGGGGCGCTGTCGCTGCGGGAGCTGCGCCTCGCGGGCGTCGACCCGCGCGCGGTGCTGGGCGTCCTCGCCCACGGGCTCGGGTGGTCGCGGCGGCCCGAGCCCCTCACGCCCGGCGAGCTGCTCGAGTCCCTGGGCGCCGGTCCCGTCACGGCGCCCCCCGGCCCGGTCCGTCTGACAGCGGCCGACCTCGCCGCCCTCGGCGTACACTCCTGACCCATGGACGACGTCGCCGTGCTCCCGCGCGGGCTGCCAGACTTCCCCCTGCCGGACGCCAGAGGGCGCTTCGGCCGCTTCGGCGGGCGCTACGTGCCCGAGACGCTCGTGCCCGCCCTGCAGGCGCTCGAGGCCGCGTACCGCGAGGCCAAGGCCGACCCGGCCTTCGTCGCCGACCTCAGGCACGTGCTGCGCGAGTACGTCGGCCGCCCCTCGCCCCTCTACCTGGCCGCGAACCTCACGCGCCACCTCGGCGGCGCGCGCGTCTACCTCAAGCGCGAGGACCTCAACCACACCGGGGCGCACAAGATCAACAACACGGTCGGCCAGGCGCTCCTCGCCAAGCGCATGGGCCTGAGGCGGATCGTCGCCGAGACCGGCGCGGGGCAGCACGGCGTGGCGGCCGCGACCGCGGCGGCGCTGTTCGGCCTGGAGTGCGTCGTGTACATGGGCGAGGAGGACGTCAGGCGCCAGGCCCTGAACGTCTACCGCATGCGCCTGCTCGGCGCCGAGGTCGTGAGCGTCGCCTCCGGCACCCGCACCCTGAAGGACGCGACGAACGAGGCGATCCGCGACTGGGTCACGAACGTCCGCGACACGTTCTACGTCCTCGGCTCCGTCGTCGGCCCGCACCCCTACCCGATGCTCGTCCGCGACCTCCAGAGCGTGATCGGCTTCGAGGTCATGGACCAGCTAGCGGAGCGCGAGGGCCGCTCGGTCCCCGACGTGCTCGTGGCGTGCGTGGGGGGCGGCAGCAACGCGATCGGCCTGTTCGCGCCGTTCGCGTACCTGCCCGCCGGCGAGCGCCCGCGGCTGGTTGGCGTCGAGGCCGGGGGCCACGGGGTGGAGAGCGGCAGGCACGCCGCCAGCATCACGGGCGGCAAGACCGGCGTCCTGCACGGCTCGCTGATGTACCTGCTCTCCGACGACGGCGGGCAGGTCTCGCCGCCGCACTCGGTGTCGGCCGGCCTCGACTACCCGGGCGTCGGCCCCGAGCACAGTCACCTCGCCCAGGCCGGCGTCGCCGAGTACGTGGCCGCCACCGACGAGGAGGCGCTGGACGCGTTCGAGCTCCTGGCCCGGGTCGAGGGCATCGTGCCGGCGCTGGAGAGCGCTCACGCGGTGGCGCACGCGGCCAAGCTGGCGCCCACGCTGCCGACGGAAGCGGTGATGGTCGTGGGCCTCTCGGGGCGCGGCGACAAGGACGTCGCCGAGGTCAGCCGCCTCCGCGCCGGAGCGGCGCGGGAGGGCGACGCCGGCGAGGGCGCCGAAGAAACCGTGGCGGGGCGAGCGAGGTCCGGGCGATGAGCGCGCCCGGCCGCTCGACCACGGGACGCGTCGCAAGCGCCTTCGACGCCGCCAGGTCCGAGGGCAGGGCGGCGTTCGTCGCCTACCTGACCGCCGGGTTCCCGGACCGCGACGGCTTCCTTCGCGCGGCCGAGGAGGTCCTCGCGCACGCCGACCTCCTGGAGGTCGGGCTGCCGTTCTCGGACCCGCTCGGCGACGGGCCGACGATCCAGCGTGCCTCGGAGAGGGCGCTCGCGGGCGGGGTCGGCGGCCGCGAGACGCTCGAGCTCGTCGCCAGGCTCCGCGAGCGGACCGACAAGCCGCTGGTCGTCATGAGCTACTACAACCCCATCTACTGCCACCCCGGCGGCGAGGCCGGCTTCGCCGCCGACCTCAAGGCCGCGGGAGGCGACGGCGTCATCCTCCCCGACCTCCCGCCCGACGAGGGCGAGTCGTTCGTGGCGGCCGCGAGGGACGTGGACCTCGACACCGTGTTCCTCGTGGCGCCCACCTCGACAGACGCGCGGGTCGCGCTCGTCGCGGGGGCAAGCCGCGGCTTCGTGTACGCGGTCAGCGTCACCGGGGTCACGGGCGCCCGCGACACGCTGCCCGCCGAGGTCGCCGACCTCGTGGCGCGCACGCACGCCGCGGGGGCGCGCAACGTGGCGGTCGGGTTCGGCGTCGCCAGCGCCGCGACGGCCCGGAACGTGGCGCGCGTCGCCGACGGGGTGGTCGTGGGCTCCGCGCTGGTCCAGGCCGTGGCGGACGGCCGCGACGTCGGCGCCCTGGCCCGCGAGCTGCGCGCCGGCTGCGAGCGGTGAGGACCGGAGCCGACAGGCGACCGGCAGGGCCGTCCGCGAGGGGCCGGGGTCAGGCGCCCGGCCGCGCCGGTGCGGGGCTCAGTTGCCCAGGACCGTGACCTGGGCCCCGACGACGGCGAAGAGGTCGAAGGCGAGGAGCAGGTCGGCGGGGACGCCCGCGGGGACCTCCTGACCGACGACGCGTACGACGATGGGCTTGCCGCCCAGGGGCCTGTCGAGGACCAGCAGCGTGCCGACCCTGTGGTGACGGGAGATCGCCTCGTAGCCCTTCAGCTGCGGGTAGGCCGCGACGCGCACCATGCCCGACGGCACCGAGAGCACCTCGAGCTTGACGTCGGCGACGCCCGAGCCGAGCATGCCTATCGCCTCGGCGGCGGCGCGGGAGAGGTCGATGACGCGCCCGCCCTTGAACGGGCCCCTGTCGTTGATGCGCACGACGACGCTGCGCCCGTTCTGCAGGTTGTGGACGCGCACCAGCGTGTCGAAGGGCAGCTCGCGGTGGGCGGCGGTGAGCTGGGAGGGGTCGAACACCTCGCCGTTGGCGGTGCGGCGGCCGGCGAAGCCCGGCCCGTACCACGAGGCCTTGCCCTCCTGCACGGTGAAGGAAGGCGCCTCGGTCTCGACGGCGAAGGCGGTGGGGGTGGTCTCGGAGCGCGCGACGGCGGGGGCGCAGGCGGCCAGGGCGAGGGCGAGTCCGAGCAGCGAGAAGACGGGGCTCCGACGTGAGACGACGACTCCGCGCGCGTGCACGACCGATGCTACGCGCGCGGAGCGATGCGAAGATGTGAAGGTCTTGGGCTTCAGGCCCAGGTGCGGCGGGCGAGTTCCTTCTGGCAGAGCACGAAGGCCTCGTAGTCCTCGATCTCGGCGGTGCCGTCGGTGATCGCGGACTCGCACTTCGAGATGATCTCGGACAGCTCCTCGTTGCTGTAGTAGCGGATGGCCTCGGCCATCGGGCGCTCCTGCACCATCCTGGTCCTCGTTCCTGGTCGGTTCGCGACCATCTTTCTCTGGGACGGAGGCTAGCAGCGGTCCTCTTACAGAACTCTCACGGATGCGGGCGCCCGAGAAGGGCGTGCGTGGCGGTCGCGTCGGGGGCCAGCGCCACGCGCCGGCCGGCGCTATGGTGGTGCGCTATGACGGATTCCCACTGCCACCTCACGCGGCTCCCCGACCCCGACGAGGCCGTGACGACGTCGGGCCTCGCGTGGCTCGTGACCGTAGGGACGTCCCTAGAGGACTCGCTCGCCGCGCTCGAGCTGGCGCGGCGGTCGGATCGGGTCCGCGTGGCGGTGGGCGTGCACCCGAACGAGGCTTCGGCGGCGCGCGACGAGGACGTACGCTCCGGCATCGAGCGCCTCGCGGAGGACCCGCTCGTCGTCGCGGTCGGCGAGACCGGCTTCGACACGCACTGGGACAGGGAGACGCTGGCCTCGCAGCGCGAGGCCTTCGAGTGGCACGCCGACCTGGCCCGGCGCGTCGGCAAGCCGCTCGTCCTGCACGTGCGCGACGCCCAGGGCAGCGACGACGCCAGCCGCGCCGCCGCCGAGGCGATCGCGGCGGCGGCCTGGCCGCACGGGGTGCTGCACTGCTGCAACGGCCACCCCGCGCTGCTGGCGGCGGGACTGGAGCTGGGCTGGCACGTGTCCTTCGCCGGCAACCTCACCTACCCCTCGGCGAGCGCGCTGCGCGAGGCCGCCGCGGCCGTGCCGGCGGACAGGCTCCTGGTAGAGACGGACAGCCCCTTCCTCTCCCCCGTGCCGCACCGCGGCAGGCCCAACACGCCGGCCAACGTGAGGCTGACCGCGGCCGTGCTGGCCGAGGTCAGGGGGGTGCCGGCGGAGGCGCTCGAGAGGACCCTGGACGCGAACGCCGCGGCGCTGTTCGGCTGGGAGGCGCCGTGAGCCTCGGCGAGGGCGGCACGGGACCGCTCGGCGACGGCCGAGCGCCGCGCTTCAGGGACGAGGCGCTGCGCGTCGACGTCGCTCTCGACGCCAGCGGCGAGGCCGCCTACCAGGGGGCGCGACCCGCCAGCCTCTACGTCGAGAGGGTAGGGCCCGAGGGCGCGCCGACCGTCTACTACCTGCACGGCGGCCCCGGCTACAACGCCGCCTCCTTCCGCGAGACCGCCGGGGGCGAGCTCGAGGACCACGACGTCGTCTACGCCGACCAGCGCGGCGCGGGGCGCAGCTCCGGCGAGGGAGGCAGCGACCCCGCCCTGCTGGCCGCCGACGTGCTCGCGGTCCTGGACGCGCTCGGCGTGGAGCGGGCCGCGCTCCTGGCGCACGGCTTCGGGGCGCTGGTCGCCGCCCGCGCGGCGCGCTCGGCCCCCGAGCGCGTGACCCGCCTGGTCCTCGTGAACCCCTGGGTCTCGATGCCGCAGCTGGCCCGCGACCTCCACGCCGAGGCGACGGGCGCGGCCGAGCCCGACGCCACCGAGGCCGAGCTCACGGACCCGCGCGCTCTCGTCGACGAGGCCTTCGCGACCGTGAACCCGAAGGCCCTCTTCGACGCGATGCAGTTCCCCTCGCCCTCGTCGCGCCTGCTGCTCGAGCACGTCGACGCCGTCGCGCTCTCCGGCGACACGCCCGACGACGTCGACGACGCGGTGTGGCTGGCGGACGGCGTCCACGACCTCAGGGAGGCCGCGGCGTCCGGGGTGCCCGTCGTGCTGCTCTCGGGCCGTCACGACAGGACCAGCTACCCCGGCCAGGCCGAGCTGGTGCTGACCGCCGCCCCCAACGCCGCGTTCGCGCTGCTCGACGCCGGCCACTACCCCTGGCTCGACGACGAGGGCTTCGGCGCGACCCTGCGTGAGGCCCTGGCCACGCCCTTGGGGTGAGCCGCGCCGCCATGCCCGAGCCAAGGGCCGCGGGGACGGGCGCCTGACGGGCGAGCCCCGCCGCCGGGCGGGCCCCAGACTCGTGCCGCGCTCGGGTCGGCCGCGAGCCCACCGGTAAGAGGCCGGTCAGAAACGGGTGCTAGACTCCCCCGATGCTGCGCCCGGACGTCCGCGTGGACCGGCTCGAGCAGGTCACGCCGGACCTGCTCCGCTCGCTGGGGGTCCGCAACGCCCTGCTCGACCTCGACGACACGCTCGTCGCCTCCGACCGCGACGACGCCGTCGCCGACGCTCCGCTCACGGTCGAGCGCCTGAAGGAGGCCGGCTTCGGCGTCGCGATCCTCTCCAACGGGAAGCCCGAGCGCGTGGCGCGCGCCGCCGACCTGCTCGGCGTGCCGGGCGTCGCCTTGGCAGGCAAGCCGTTCGGCTGGGCGTTCCGGCGCGCCCTGGCCATGCTGCCTGGCGCCGTGCCGGCGAACACCGCCATGGTGGGCGACCAGCTGTTCACCGACGTGCTCGGCGCCAAGCGCGCCGGGCTCGTCACCGTCCTGGTCAGGCCGCTGAGCGAGGGTAAGCTCCTTCATACCAGGCTCGCCCGGCGGCTTGAGAGAATGATCCTCGAGGAGCACTGACCTTGGCTGTCCTCTCCATCGGCGACAAGCGGCTTGGCGCCGTCTTGCTCGAGCGTGGCTACGTCACCGACGACGCGCTGCAGCAGGCGATCGCGCGCCATGCCGAGGTGGGCGGGCGCCTGGCCGACATCCTCATGCAGCTCGGCGTGATCTCCGAGCAGCGCATCGCGCGTGCCGTCGAGGAGTCGATCGGCATCCCGCTCGTGAACCTCCCCCGTGTCGACGTCATGTCCGACGCGCTGGCGAAGCTTCCGGGCACGCTGGCCTCGGAGCTGCTCGCGATGCCGTTCGCGATCGACGGCGACCGCCTCAGGGTCGCCTTCGTCGACCCGCTCGACGCGCTGCTCATCGAGGAGGTCGAGGACGCGTCGGGCTGCCTCGTGGAGCCTTACCAGGCGCTCCACAAGGAGCTGATGTGGGCGCTCGCCACCTACTACCCCGAGCTCGGCCTCGAGCCGCCGCTCGACGTCGACGTCGACATCAGCCAGCGCCTCGGGACGTTGGCCGTGTCCCGCGGCCTCGTCACCGAGGAGCAGCTCGAGGCCGCGATCGCCGAGCAGCAGCGCACCGGTGGGCTGCTGGGCCGCATCCTCGTGCAGATGGGCGCTCTCGACGAGGAGCAGCTCGCCCAGCTGCTGGCCCACCAGATGGGCATCGAGTACGTGCCGGACCTCGAGGACGAGCCCGTGTCCGACAGGCTGGGCAGCCACCTCCTCAGGCTCGACGCCGTGCAGTTCTCGGCCGTGCCGTACAAGCTCGAGGACGAGGCGCTCGTCGTCGCGATCGCCGACCCGCGGCGCATGCCCGACATCGAGGCCATCGTCAGCCGGCCCGTGCGCTTCGTCGCCGCGCCCGAGAGCGCGGTGCAGAAGCGTATCGACAAGCTCTACGCCGACGACAAGGGTCGCCTCGGCGAGACGCTGCTGCAGAGCCGCCGCCTCAAGCGCGAGCAGCTCAGGCGCGCCCTCGAGGAGCAGACGAAGCTGGGCAGCGTCAAGCCGCTCGGCGAGATCCTCGTCGACCTCGGCTACGTCACGCAGGCCGACGTCGACGAGGCCCTGAACAAGCAGCGCGCCGGCGGCGGCCGCCTCGAGGACACGCTAGTCCAGTCAGGCAAGATCAGCCCCGACATGCTCGCGCGCAGCCTCGCGATGCAGCTGGGCTTCCCCTTCGTCGAGGAGACGGTGCAGGTCGACCCCTACGCCGTCAGCCTCGTCCCCGAGGCCACGGCGCGGCGCTACACGGCCATGCCCGTCCGGCTCGAGGGCAACACGCTGGTCGTGGCGATGAAGGACCCGCGTCACGTGTTCGCGCTCGACGACATCCAGCTCATCACGGGCCGCGAGATCCAGCCCGCCGTCGCCACCGAGGAGACGCTCACCCGCCTCCTCAACCGCTACTACCGCGACGGCGCCGACATGGACGAGCTCGCCCGCGCCGTCGTGGAGGAGGTCGCGGGCTCGCGGGCCGAGGAGCAGTCAGACGAGGACAGCTCGGCGATCGACGACAACGCGCTCGTGCGCGTCGTCAACAACATCATCCGCGACGCGATCATCAACGACATCTCGGACATCCACATCGAGCCGCGCCCCGAGCGCGTCGTCGTGCGCGTGCGCAAGGACGGCTCCTTGCGCGAGTACATGACCATGCCGAAGGTGACGGCGCCGGCGCTGGCGTCGCGCATCAAGATCATGGGCGGGCTGAACATCGCCGAGCGCCGCCTGCCGCAAGACGGGCGCGTGCGCTTCAAGGACCGCAACCTCGAGGTCGACCTCCGCCTCTCGACCCTCCCCACGGTCTACGGCGAGAAGTCGGTGATGCGCATCCTGAAGAAGGCGACCGACATCCCCGAGATCGAGGACCTCGGCTTCGCGGACTACAACTTCCGGAACTTCGAGGACCTGATCAAGAAGCCGTACGGCATGTTCCTCATCACCGGTCCCACGGGCTCGGGTAAGTCGTTCACGACGTTCTCGATCCTCAAGCGCATCGCCACGCCGGACGTGAACGTCACGACCATCGAGGACCCGGTCGAGTACGAGATCCCGGGCATCAACCAGACCCAGGTGAACGTCAAGGCGGGGCTCGACTTCGCCAGGGCGCTGCGCTCGTTCCTCCGCCAGGACCCGGACATCATCATGGTCGGTGAGATCCGCGACCACGAGACCGCGAAGATCTCGATGGAGGCCGCGCTCACCGGTCACCTGCTCATCGCCACGCTCCACACGAACGACGCCGCCGGCGCCGTCGTGCGCCTCACCGAGATGGGCATCGAGCCGTTCAACGTCTCGGCCTCGCTCCTCGGCGTCCTGGCCCAGCGCCTGGTGCGCAAGGTGTGCAAGGACTGCAAGGTCGCGTCCACGCCGGAGCCCGACGTGCTCCGGCGCCTCGGCATGACCGACGACGAGATCAAGGGCAAGGTGCTCTACCGCGGCGTCGGCTGCGAGAAGTGCGGCGGCAGCGGCTACAACGGCCGCTACGCGATCCACGAGCTGCTCGTCGTCGACGACGAGATCCGCAAGGCGATCGTCAAGGAGCAGTCCGCGTTCGAGATCCGCGAGCTGGCGATCTCGCGCGGCATGCGGACGCTCCGCGACGACGGCATCAACAAGGCCCTGCAGGGCATCACGACCCTGGAAGAGGTGCTGGCGCGCACCGCCGAGTGAGGCGGGCCCGCGAGCCGCGCGGCGCCCGGATGTGCGGAACGTCAGAGACCCGTGACAGCGGCGGGCCTATGGTGAAGCGCACGTGAGAGGACCGAAGCGTCAACATGGCTGACCAGATCAGATCAACGCAGATCCAGGCCGACATCGTCGACCTGCTCAAGATCGCCATCGAGCGCAAGGCGTCCGACCTCCTGCTCACCGTCGGCCTGCCGCCGATGCTGCGCGTCCACGGCGAGTGGCGCCCCACGGAGCACGAGGTCCTGACCCCGACCATGACGCGCCGCCTGATGTACGCGCTCATGGACGAGAAGAAGCAGCGGAACTTCGAGGAGCGCAAGGACCTCGACTTCTCGTTCAGCCTCTCCGGCCACGGCCGCTTCCGCGTGAACGTCTTCGTGCAGCGCGGCTCGGTCGGCGGCGTGATGCGCACGATCTCGGAGGAGGTCCTGACCTTCCAGCAGCTCGGCCTGCCCGAGGAGGTCGCGAACGTCGCCCGCCTCCCGCGCGGCCTCGTGCTCGTCACCGGGCCCACCGGCTCGGGCAAGTCGACGACGCTCGCGACGATGATCGACCTCATCAACAGCGAGTACCCGAAGCACATCGTCACGGTCGAGGACCCGATCGAGTTCTTCCACCGCCACAAGCGGTCGATCATCAACCAGCGCGAGGTCGGGGAGGACACGCAGAACTTCAACAACGCCCTGCGCAGCGTGCTCAGGCAGGCGCCCGACGTGATCCTCGTCGGCGAGATGCGCGACTACGAGACGATCGGCGCCGCCGTGACCGCGGCCGAGACCGGCCACCTGGTCATGGCCACGCTCCACACGAACACGGCCTCCGAGGCGATCGACCGCATCATCGACGTCTTCCCCGAGGCGCAGCAGGAGCAGGTGCGCGTGCAGCTCGCGAACAACCTGCAGGCGATCCTCACGCAGCAGCTCGTGCCGCGCATGAACGGCGAGGGCCGCGTCCTGGCGTACGAGTTCCTGCTCGCCACGCCCGCGATCCGCAACCAGATCCGCGAGGGCAAGACCCACCAGATCCCCGGCTCGATCCAGACCAGCGGGCAGCTCGGCATGATCACGATGGACGCCTGCCTCGCCGAGCTCCACCTCAGGAAGGTGATCTCGTTCGAGACCGGGCTGGCGCGCGCCGTCGACCAGAAGGAGTTCGAGCGCCTCGTCAGCACCGGGGGCATCGCCGCGCAGAACGGCGGCACGACCCCGCCGCCGCGCGTCGGCGGCGAGTTCGGGCGGGTCGGCGGGCCGCCGCCGATCGGACGTGGAGGCCGCTCGGCCTAGCCTCGACCTCGGCACGGCCTCGAGGGGGCGAAGGGGGTGCCAGGCGTGGCAGCGCTCCGCTTGCTCAAGGACGCCGTCAAGGCGTACACGGACCGCTCGGGCGTCCCCTACCGGGAACGGCTGCGGATGACTCGCCTCGGGTTCTCGCCCGAGTCGTACGTCGTCTACGAGCTCGACCGCAACGACCCTTACGACTACGCGCCCACCCGCCTGGGTCCCCCGCTCTACGACACGAACGGCCCCACCGTCACGGCGCTCCTGACCAACAAGCTGCTGTTCTGGCAGACGTTCAAGGCCGAGCTGCCGATGCCGCGGGTCCTGGCGCTGGCCGCGAACCGCACGCTGATGCCCGTCGCGGAGAGGGAGGCGCGCTCCGTTGACGCCCTGCTCGCACTGCTGGCGGAGGGGCCCCTCGTGCTCAAGCCGGTGACGGGCCAGAAGGGCAAGCGCGTCAGGCTGCTTTCGCTCGAAGGCGGCGAGCCGGCGCTGGACGGCGCGCCCGCGACTCGGGCCGAGGTCGAGGCGGCCCTCTTCGCGCGCGACGGCATGCTCGTCGTCGAGTTCGCTCGCCAGGCCGCGTACGCGGACGCGATCTTCCCCCACAGCACGAACACGATCAG
>DATGNP010000201.1:0-7117 GCA_035306665.1 Trueperaceae bacterium | reverse complement strand
CTGCTGCGCCTGAACCGTGACCTGGGACGCCTCAGGCACGCGGGCGGCCAGCTCGCCGGCGACCGTCTGGTGGCCCGGCCCGACGAGCCCCAGGAGGTCCGCGCCCTCATCGACTCGTTCAACGAGCTGCTCGACGACGTGGAGCGGGAGCAGGGGCGCCGCGCCGCGTTCTCCGCGGCGCTGATGCACGACCTCAAGACGCCGCTGGTGGCGGCCGCGAACCTGCTTTCGGTGGTGCGCGACGAGGACGGCCTGGGCCGCGAGCAGCGCGTCGAGGTCTTGCGCAGGACGACGCTCGAGCTGCAGGCCCTGATCGAGCTGGTGCAGAAGATGGTCGACGCTCACCGCCTCGAGCGACCGGAGGTGCCCCTGGCGCGCGAGCCGGTTGACCTCCGCGAGCTCGTCGACCTGCTCGTCGACCGCCTCGAGCCGCTCGCCCGCGAGCGGGACGTCGTCGTGGAGGTGACCGGTGAGGCCAAGGCCAACGTCGACAGGCGCGAGGTCGAGCGCGCCCTCTACAACCTGGTGTCGAACGCCGTGAGGTACGCCGAGAGCACGATACGGATCGAGGTGTTCCCTGGCCTGGTGCGGATCCTCGACGACGGGCCGGGCCTGGGCGCCCCCCTCGACGAGCTCGCGCAGCCCTTCAACGACCAGGGCGTCTCGATCGCCGGCAAGCGCTACGCGGCCGGCGCCGGGGGCCTCGGCCTGTTCATCGCCCGCCGCGTCCTCGAGGCGCACGGCGGCCGCCTCGTGGCGGAGTCGTCCGGCCCGCGCGGCACGGCCCTGCTCGCCTACCTGGGGCCGTCGTGACGGCCGGCGGGGAGCGGGCGATACGCGTGCTGGTGGTCGACGACCACCCGCTCTTCCGCATGGGCCTCTCGCTGGCCCTGACAGCCGCGGGCTTCGAGGTCGTCGGGGAGGCGGGGGACGGCGAGCAGGCGGTGCAGCTCGCGGCCGCTGGTGCGGCCGACCTCGTCGTGATGGACGTGCGCATGCCGGGCCTCGACGGCATCGAGGCGTGCGCCCGGCTGACCGCGCGCTCCGACGGGCCCGTGGTGGTCATGCTCACCACCCACGACGAGCCCGGCGTCGTGCAGGCCGCCAGGCAGGCCGGGGCGCGCGCCTTCCTCTCGAAGGAGACGGCGCCGAAGGAGCTCGCCCGGATGCTCAGGCGCGTGATCGAGGAGCCCGACGCCGACTGGATGCCGCACGCCGCGGTGCCCGAGCTGACGCCGCGGGAGAGCGAGGCCCTGGCCCTACTCGGGCAGGGCTACAGCAACAAGGCGATCGCCAAGGCCATGGGCGTGAGCCCCGAGACGGTCAAGGACCACCTCGAGCGCGTCTTCCACAAGCTGGACGTCCGCGACAGGCTGACGGCCGTGAAGCGCGCCACCGAGCTCGGTCTGCTGCGGAGGTGAGCTGGCTGCGGCGGTGAGCTGGGTCGGGTGCCGCCGGCTCAGGGGCGGCGCCCACCGCGCCGAAGCGCCGCCGGCATGCCGACCGCGTCGTGGCGCCGCCTAGGCAACTACCCGGATGGCGGCCGGCCGTCGCCTACCGGTGCCAGGCCCTGGCCCGGCTGCCGCCCACGGCCGTCGCGACCGCCGTCTAGCCTCGCGCCATGCCTGGCCAACGGCGCAGCGCTCACATCCGCGGCTTCACGCTCGTAGAGGCGCTCCTCGTGCTCGCGGTCCTCGGCGTCCTCGCCGGGCTGGGCGTCGTCACGGCCAGGCCGGCCCTCGAGATGCGGGCGGCGCGGGCGGTGCGGGCGCTGCTCCTGCACGCCCGCGTCGAGGCGATGTGGACCGGCGCCCCGGTCGCCGTCGTCGAGCTCCCTGGCGGCGCGGGCCTCGCCGCTCGAGCCTCCGGCGCCGTACCGGTGTGCGACTCCGGCGGCCGGACGCTCGCCACGGTGAGGCTCCGCGACTTCCCCGGGGTGACGCTCGCGCGCGGCCTCCGGTCGGGCGGGCTCTACTGGCTGCCCTCCGGTTCCGGCCGCGACTGCGACGGCGGCGGCGTCATCAGCGGCACGCTCGAGCTGCGCGGCCCCTTCGGTTCGGCCGCGGTGGTCGTCTCCAGCCTGGGTCGGGTCCGAGTGGAGGCGGGACCGTGACGCCGGGTGCTCGCCGCGCGTGCGGGAGGGCCGGGGGTCCTCGCGTGACCGCGCCGGCGCACGCCCTGGCCCGGCAGGACCGGACGGGCACCATGCCGTCGCGCGCCGACGCCGGTCTGGGCCTGGTCGAGGTGCTCGTCGCCATCGGCATCCTGGCGGTCGTGGCCGCCGCCCTGATCGCCCTGCAGGCCGCGAGCCTCCGGGCCGCTCGGACCGCGCAGGTCACGCGCGACCTGGCCGTCGCAGCCGAGGCCGAGTCGCGCCTCCTCGCGGCCGCCGGGGCAGCGGGCGAGGCCTGCCGCGTCGCGACCAGGTGGCCGGCCGTGGCCCGCTGCCGTGTCGAGACCCTCTGTGCCGGCGCCTCCTGCCGTCCGCAGGTCCACCGGGTGGTCGTCGCCGCGCCCGACGGCCGCGAGCTCGCCGTCGTTGGCGCCGGCCCGCGCGATGACGCCATGGGTGTCGCCGCGGCCGGGGGCGAGGCGAGCCCATGACGGCCGACCGATACGCTCGCGGCCGGACGAACGGGCGGCGCCGGCGCCGGTCCCGCGCGGCCGCCGGCCTGACCCTCGTCGAGGTCCTCGTCACCCTCGCCGTCGCGTCGCTGCTGCTGGCTGCCGTGAGCGGCGTGCTCGTGGGCGCGAACGCGGCCGGCGCGGCGGAGGAGCGGGCGACGGAGCCGTGGCGGGCCCTCGACCTGGCCGCCGAGCTCCTCGCCGAGGAGGCCGGCCTGGCCGGTCACGCTCCCTACCCGCTCGCCGACGATACCGGTCCAGGACCCGACGTCACCCTCACAGGCTCCGCCTCGGGCCACGTCATCCAAGCGAGGTTCGTCGACGACAGGCTCGCGGGCCCTCCCGTCGCCCGCGAGCTCCGCTTCGAGGCGCGTGTCGACGCGGGCGGCGCCCCGCAGCTCTACCGCACCGCGGGCAGCGCCAGCCGGCAGCCGCTCGTGGCGGGGGTCGCGGGGCTCCGGGTCGACTGGGTGGTGACCGGGAGCGGCGACCTCGTCGCGCCCGTCCCGGGCGCCGCGTACCCGGAGGCGCGAGCCCTGGTGCTGAGCCTTTCGGCGGCCCAGGGCGAGGCGCGGACGGCCGTCGTGCTCCTGGCGGCGCGCCCGACCGTGGCGGTGGCGCCGTGACGCGCCCGACCTCGCGGCGCGGCTTCGTCCTGGTCGCCGTGCTCCTCGTGCTGCTGGCCGTCGGGGCGATCGCTCTCGCGATGAGCTTGGACGCCGGCCTGGCCACGCTCGCCGCACGCGCGGCAGCCGGTGCCGCCCTGTCACGGCCCCAGGCGCGCGCCGCGCTGGTGCTGGCACTCGCCGAGGTCGTGGAGGCGGAGGCGGCGTCCGTCGCCGTCCCGACGAGCTTCGGCCCCTGGCCGGCCCTCGGGGTGACCGCCACGGCGACCCTGACCGCGGACGCTGGCACCGACCCGCCCGTGTACCGCCTCGCGGCGCGCGCCCAGGAGGGCAGCTCGCACGCCGAGGCCGCCGCCGTGCTCGTGCTCGCGCCCGAGCCGCGCGTTCTGGAGTGGCGGGCGCCGTGACCGGAGAGGCGGGCGCGAGATCGCCCGCGCGCCGCCGTGTGCCCCGCCGCGACGCGCGGGGCGCCTTGACACCGCCGACGCGGCTTGGGAGCATGTCGCGTGCCCGTCGGGACGGTAGAACGAGGGAGCGTGGAGGACACCGCACGACGCGAGGTCAGGGCGCTGCTGTGCGCCGCGCTGCTGGCGGCGGAGAAGCCGCTGTCGGTCAAGGACCTCAAGGGCCTCCTGGGCGTGAGCGAGGAGGCCGTGACCCGCGAGGTGAAGGCCCTGCACGAGGTGCTGCAGGAGCAGGGCCTCGGCATCGAGGTCGAGAACGTGGCGGGCGGCTACCGGCTCGTCGTCGCGCCGCGGCTCGTGCCCGCGCTCGCCACGCTGCTCTCACCGGCACCGCTGCCGCCCCTCAGCTCGGCGGCGCTCGAGACGCTGGCCCTCATCGCCTACCACCAGCCGATAACGCGCGGCGAGCTCGAGGCCGCGCGCGGCGCCTCGTGCGCTTCGACGCTCGAGACCCTCCAGGAGCGCGAGCTGGTCAAGGTGGTCGGCCAGAAGGACGTCGTCGGCAGGCCGCTGCTGTACGGGACCACGGAGCGCTTCCTGCTCGACTTCGGGCTCTCGTCCCTCGACGACCTGCCGCCGGTGGGTGAGGCGCCGACAGGCTTCCTGCGCGGCTGAGCACCGCCCGCGGCCGGCCCCGTGCCCCGCGGGCTCGCATCGGGCGCGCCCTGCGAGGCGTCACGTACGTCCGCGTCACACGCGTCCAGGCCCCGACCGACCGCTGGGCACGGACCTAGCCCGCAGATGACGACTCGACCAGGTACCGCACGGCCAGTCCGTAGCCCCGCACGCCCAAGCCCGTGACGACACCGACGCAGGCGCCGGCCGTGAGGCTGCGGTGGCGGAACGGCTCGCGGGCGTGGACGTTCGAGACGTGGACCTCGACGACCGGGAGCTCGATGGCGGCGACGGCGTCCCGCAGCGCCACGCTGGTGTGGCCCAGGCCGCCGGGGTTCAGCACCACGCCGCGGGCTCCCTCGGCGGCGGCGCCGTGGAGCCAGTCGATGAGCTGCCCCTCGTGGTTGCTCTGGCGCAGCTCCACGCGCGTGCCGAGCTCGGCGGCGAGGCCTTCCAGGTCGGCGCGGACGTCGTCGAGCGTCGCCCGCCCGTAGACGCCGGGCTCGCGCTTGCCGAGGAGGTTGAGGTTCGGTCCGTTGAGCACCAGGATCATCGCATCAGCTCCTCGAGGGTTCGCCACGCGGACGCGAGCTCGTCCGCGGTCACGTCGTCGACGACGACCGGACGCCCCACCTCCTCCAGGAGGACGAAGCGCATCCGCCCGGCCACGGCCTTCTTGTCCCGCGCCAGGAACGGTGCCAGGGACGCGAGGTCGAACGTGGGCAGCGGGTCTGGGCCGAGGCGCTTGACGAGGCCGGCCACACGCTCGACGACGTCGGCCAGGCCGCGGTCCCGTCCCAGCACGGCGGCGAACACCAGGCCATGGAGGACCGCGTCGCCGTGCGACAGCGCGAGGCCGGACGCCGCCTCGAGGGCGTGCGCCAGGGTGTGGCCGAGGTTCAGGTGCGCGCGGACGCCGCTCTCGTGCGGGTCCTCCGCCACCACCCGGGCCTTGACCGCAGCGGAGCGAGCGACGACGTCGACGAGCTCCGCGACGGGCAGGGCGCCGGGGTCGGCAGGTGAAGCGGACGGCGCGCCCGCGATCGCCGGCAGGAGGAGGCGCTCGGTCGCCTCCACCAACCCAGGGTCGCCGATCAGGCCGGTCTTGAGCACCTCGGCGGCGCCCTGGCGCAGCTCGCGTACGGGCAGCGTCGCCAGGGTGTCCACGTCGGCGAGCACGGTCCGGGGCTGCCAGAAGGCGCCGACGAGGTTCTTGCCCTCGGGCAGGTCGATCGCGGTCTTCCCGCCGATCGCGGCGTCGACCATCGCGAGGAGGGTGGTGGGCAGCTGGTAGCAGGGCACGCCGCGCAGGTAGGTGGCGGCCGCGAAGCCCGCCAGGTCCCCCACCACGCCGCCGCCGAGCGCCAGCACGCCGCCGTCGCGCCCCAGGCCGCCGGCCGCCAGCGCGCGCACGACCCGGCCGTAGGTGGCCAGGTCCTTGCTGCCCTCGCCCGGCGGGACCGTGACGGTGAGGACGCTCCTGCCGGCGCCCTCGAGCGCCGCCGCGAGTCCGCGGCCGTGGAGGCCCCACACGGTCTCGTCGCTGACGACCGCCAGCCGCGCCTCCCGCACGCGCTCGGCCGCGGAGGCGAGGAGGCCGGGACCGACGACGACGTCGTAGGGAGGGGAGACCGAGACCGTGACGGTTCGGGCGTCGGGCGCCAGCGCCGCGCCGGTCGACGCCGGGAGCGCGCTCACGGTCGGTCCCTCCCCGGCGCACGTGCCGCGAGGGGAGGCCCAGGACGGGCGGCGCTCACCTCCCGCCCTCGTCGCCGCCGTGCTCCCGGCTCCACGCTTGGAGGCGCTCCACGATCTCCTCGACGACGTCGCCGGAGTCTCGCCCGTCGGTCGAGACCTTGAACGACGCCACGTCGTCGTAGGCGGCCTGGCGGCTGGCCATGAGCGCCCGGATGCGCTCCAGCGGGTCGCCGACCTCGAGCATGGGGCGACGGTTGCGCCGCGTGCGCCGGTAGACGGTCTCGGGGCTGGCGGTGAGCACGACGACGGGGCCGCGCGCCTTCAGCAGCGCGCGGTTCTCCGGCCGGACCACGGTGCCGCCGCCCGTCGACACGACGACCTCGTCGAGCCGGACGCAGCGCTTGACGATCTCGGTCTCGTAGTCGCGGAACACCTCCTCGCCGTACAGCTCGAAGATGTCGGTGATGCGCATGCAGCCGACCCGCTCGATGACGCGGTCGGTGTCGACGAAGGTCAGCTGCAGCCGCCGCGACAGCTCCCAGCCGATGCGGCTCTTGCCCGTGCCCATGAACCCGGCCATCGCCACCCAGGTCACGACCCGCTCTGGCGGGAGGTGCCGCCTGGCAGCGGGATCGGTCATCAGTACGCCGCGACGTGCTCGCGGTGGCTCTCGAGGCGGGCGAGTACCTCGCCCACGGTGTCGCCGCCGAACTTCTCGAGGAGCGCGTCGGCCAGGACGAGCGCCGCCATGGCCAGCACGACGATCGAGGCCGCGGGTACGGCCGTGACGTCCGAGCGCTCCCTGGCGGCGTCCGCCGGCTGATGGCTGACGACGTCGACCGTGGGCAGCGGGCGCATCAGCGTGGCGATGGGCTTCATCGCAGCCCGCACCACGAGGTCCTCGCCGTTCGTCACGCCGCCCTCCAGGCCGCCGGCGCGGTTCGTGGCGCGCACGTAGCTGCCGCCCTCGCGCGCGACGATCGCGTCGTGCACCTCGCTCCCGGGCACCGCGGCCGCGTGCCAACCGTCGCCGATCTCGCACGCCTTCATCGCCGGCACGCTCATCACGGCCTGCGCCAGGCGCCCGTC